>CAYTMK010000021.1:0-29158 GCA_964438885.1 uncultured Erysipelotrichaceae bacterium
TATAGGCTTTATCTATAAGAAAATACGATTCATGATGCTTTTTGGCTAAATGCAGATAGTGGGCATTGTCCTTTAAAATTTTTTCAAGTGTACAATCTTTATCTTCTAATCGTTTTTCAATCACATTGGCATAATTTTTAATGGCTTCGAAATGGTTTCGAATATACGTCTCACTAAAGACAAGACAAATAAATTGAATTGAATGAATATAGAAATCGTTAAAGTCTTGGCGCCAATTCAGAGGAATATAACATCCTTCTACAATGAGATTTTGATTGTTTTCAATAGCCGTTTTAATCATCTCTTGGGCAATTGGCCATAAGTAGTCGGTTAATTCTTGATCATTCTCGGGGGTCAAGGGAGTATGGCCACTTCGTATAAGTCCCATTTTAAGAAGATCAAGCGATAAAATGGGAAATTTGTATTTTTCAAGTAGCTTTTGAGCTAGTAGTGTTTTTCCGGTATGAGAAGCACCTGTAATCAAAAAAATCATACATTTCTCCTTTTCTAAGAATCAAAGAAAACCACTTTATGAAAAGAACTCCGGTTTTTAAATATAAAGAAAAAAAACGATTCCCTCTTTCTTCAATAAGGGAGAATCGTCTTTTTTAGAAGTTTAGTCTAAAGCCACAGCAGCTTGTTTTGGCGTTTCCAAATACTTATGGCGTAAAGTGGCGATGTCTTCATCCGTCAAACCAATGGCCTGGTGAAGATAATTCATCCAGGAACCCCATCCTTCTTCAATGGCATCGCTTGCCGCTTCAAAACAAGACTTGTGGGCATAAAGATAGGTATTGATATCCGATTCCACCATTTTATCATGGTTTCCCAATATTTCTTGGACCCAAAAGCTATCTCGTATCGCTTCAGCACGAGTATAGAGATTGGTTTGGAGATAGTCAGCTAAAATCGTCGCTTTATTGACTCCAAGTGCACTCTCAATAAGCGCAGCTCCAATGCCTGTGCGATCTTTGCCTTGGGTACAATGAAAAAGCGTCCCAGCAGGCGCTGCCAACAAGACTTGAAAAAACTTTCTCCAAGCCAAAATGGATTTCGGATCAGTTACACAAATGCGATATACCTCTTTAGCGAGTTCTAAGGAATCTTCGAACACATCATAAAGCGTTTTCGCTCTACCTCCTGTATCTTTTTCGATGTCAGAAATGTTGTAAATGCTGGCATGGTAGTGAGAAGAATTAGGAATGGGCCGATCGGGATGAAGGAAAATTTCTCCATTGGTACGCAAATCGATGACATCTTGAATGTTCATATATTCTAAAGTCAATAAATCATGTTTACTGGCATGCGCTAAATCGGCCGAGCGAAGTAAGCATCCTGGTTTAATGACAAGACCAGATTCGGTTTTCATACCGGCTAAGTCACGGCAATTTTGAATGGATTCAAAGGGAAGATAAACAGAGGCTTCCACCATATAGTTCTCCTTGGGACAATGGTCCTATAAAAGCATGTTTCAACTATATCCTATCCTTACTTTGGAGGGGATAGATATGTTTTGCCAAAAGAAAAAGGTCGGAATTCATCCGACCTTTTTCTTTTTTATTATTTATTGGTGTGATGATGGAAAAGCGTAGGAAGCTTTTCTTGAATGTAATCGATCAAAAGCGTAGCGGAGCGATCGCATCCAAGCATATCAGAGCGTAAACAGATATCATAATTTCTCGAATCGCCCCATTTAAGCTGGCAATAGCTGTTGTGATAATTTTTTCGCTTTTTGTTATGGGTACGCATCATGTTTTTGGCTTCACTTAAATCCACGCCATGTTCTTTCATGATGCGTGGCAATTTGAAAGAGGGATCGGCAGAAATGAAAAAAGATACCATGTTTGGATATTCTTTTAAAACCTCTTCGGCACAATGACCAAGAATGATGAAAGATTCACCCGCTTTTGCTTTATCGCGTAAGAATTCGAATTCTAAAGTAGCAAGAGCAGCTTCATTGGAGTTGGTTAAGCCACGTACAGTGCGACTGGTCAATTTCCAGCGTGGTGCTTCATCGCAATAATAGAGATCTTGAACATCTTGTTGACGGGGCAGTCCGAGATTTTCCAAGATGTTTTTTTCGTATACGGGTAGTTTTAAGCGTTTTCCCAAAATATCCGCAATTTCGCGTCCTCCGCTTCCAAATTCGCGGTCAATCGAAATAATCAATTGATTCTCCATTGTGTCTTAGCCTCTCCTTATCCTGCTACATCCATATGTAACGAATCAAAATCACTATCGTGGAGATCGCTAAAACCAAAATGGTGGCGGGTACAGCGTATTTACAATATTCTTTCCAGCCAATCGGGTATCCATTTTTCATGGCGACGGCTGTTCCGACAACATTTGCGCTCGCTCCAATTGGTGTAGCGGATCCTCCAATGTCTGTTCCAATGCTTAAAGTCCAAGCCAATACGCGAAGGTTGATGCCTTGGCTTTGAGAAAGCGTAGTAATGATTGGAATCATCGTAGCGGAGAAAGGAATGTTGTCGACAAAAGCACTCGCTAAAGCAGAAATCCACAAAATAATGACAATAACTAAAATAATATTACCGCCAGACACCTTGGCAATGAAATAGGCAATTTGCTCTAAAACGCCCGTTTTTTCCAAGCCGCCGACGACCACAAATAAGCCGATAAAGAAAAGTAAGGTTTTATAATCTACGCGCTTTAAAATAGCACCAGCTTTTTTGGTGTTACAAATCAAAGTCACCAGGGCAATAAAGGTGCCAATAAAGGCCACAGTTAAGCCTGTAGCAGCATGGCTTACCAGTAAAACCACCGCACAAAGGAAAATCAAAATCGAAACGACAAAGGCCGTTTGATTTTTAATGGCCTCTTCGGGCTTGGGAAGTGTTTTGAGATCAATTTCTTGTTTATCAGCCTCTTGAAGTTCTTTATGAAAACAACACCAGAAATAAATCAAGACAGCCACCAAAGAAATGAGAGCGATGATCCCTGTATTGCTCATAAAATCAAAAAACGTTAAGCCAAGAGAAGTTCCAATGATGATGTTTGGAGGATCCCCACACATTGTCGCCGAACCGCCAAGATTCGAACAAAAGATTTCCGCTAAGATCACTGGAACGGGATTGAACTTTAAAATGCGGGCCAATTCCACGGTAACAGCGGCTAAAAATAAAATAACAGTGATGGAATCAATAAACATGGAAAGCAGGGCGGATAGAAGAGTAAACACCACAAAGATCGCCGAGGCTTTGTAGTGAACAAGTTTAGCGAGTTTTAAGCAGAGCCATTGAAAAAAGCCCGCTTCCGCCATTCCTTCTACCATGACCATCATTCCCGCAATAAAGATGATCGTAGACCAGTTAATACCAGAGGAAGACTCCGCACTCTCTGCGGCCACTCGCCAAAACGAGGGGGTAAAAATGCTTTGGACATTCAGAGTTTCAACGATTGCATCCCACGAGTGCAAACAAAGGGCAAACACCAGCACTAAAGTGGCTAGTCCACAAGCAAGCGTAATGTAATGATGGGGCCATTTGTCCACAATGATGAGCACGAACATAAGCAAAAAGATGCCAATCGCAATCCATGGAGCCAACGCAGCCATATTTTTTCTCCTTTCTAGAGCGTTTGGTAAAAAAGTGTACAGACCTTAAGAAAGGTCTAGACCAAAGGAGCGCCAAACTGTTGGGAGCGTATCCACTTCCTTTTTATAAAGAAAAGAAGAGCGCTTTTGGCCTTAAAATGACCAAAGAGCCTTATCCTTTCTTCTCAATGGTAGTGGATCTTGGCATAAAATTGAAAAAAAAAGCTCGTTAGAGCTTTCTTTAAAACGAGTTTGAAACGACTGGTCTTGAGATTAAATCAAAAAATTTGAGTAGAAAGCGTCTCTTCCAATTTTCTTCCAAGTCTATCCAAGGGGGATGGGTTAACTTTGTGAAAACTTTGGTAAAATAACCTCATGGAAACACAAAGAAAAATTCGAATCTCCAATGTATGGCTCTTTACCGGCCTCGCATTGGGTTTAGTGGGGTTGATTCTTGGTAGCTTTGTGGATTTGCCGTTGGATCAATTGGTATATCACCCCGATGTCTTTTGGGCTCAATTTTTAGCCGCAGCAGGTCCTGCTCCAATCTTCTGGTGTATTGGCGCCGCAGGATTCTTGATCATTGATGTTCTCAATGGAACAAGCAATTCCATTCCCGGTTGGGTGCTTGGCTTCTTTTTATTGTTAATTGGTCCTGTCTATATGGGGGACTCCTTTGTCGATGAAATGGCCATGAATTGGAAAATGGCGTGGGTTATTGGTCTTTTGATCAGCACTTTACCCGCTTTGGTGTATTACTTTTTAATGCGTCATACCTCTAAGAAAGATAAAATTCAATGCATTTGGATTTTATTGATTGTGTGTCTTGGTTCGCTTGTGATTGTCCAAGTCGCCAAGCGTCTATGGGTTCGTCCTCGCTATTTTGTGATTGCCGAAACGGGAGGAGAAGTTCCATTTGTGCCTTGGTACTCCATTGATCGCTCCCTTAAAACCCAATTTGTGGCGCTTTATGAGCAAGAACACGATTTCTTCCGCTCTTTTCCTTCAGGCCATTCCCAATCCGTAACCTGTCTCTTTTTGTGGGCTTTGATTCCCATCTATACACAAAAAGGCAATGAAAATGTGGTCATGGCTTTAGCCTTGGTGTTGAGTTGGTTTACCATGTTTAGCCGCTTAATAGTGGGTGCACATTTTTTAAGCGATGTCAGTGCTGGCTATCTCATTACCTTTGGTTTGTTTGCGGGCTGTTGTTGGTTTTTTGGCTTAACTAGGGGAGGATTGAAAGTGAAAAAAACGCAAAGAAAGCCCCAAGAGATTCCTCACCTCGAAACGCAAGAGGCCGAAGATTCGCCTTCTTCTCAAGAAGAAAGTGCGCCACTTGATGTGATTGGGATAGATGATGTCATTTATGATACGCAAGTGGATCTTGTGGAAACCACGAGTAATGAACCCCTCAATCCCTTCTTTCAATCCTTTGCGAACCATCAACAAAAACAATCCGAGGCTTCAGCGAGGCCTTCTTCAGTCGCTGAACTTGTCGCTTCCCAACAAAGTTCTTCTCAAAATGAGGCATCCAAAGAAGAGACTAAGGAAGATCTTTCCTCTTCTCAAGATGCTTTGAGTGAAGAAGTGGAAAAAACCATTGAAATTCCTATCGTCAAAGAGTAAAAAAAGCTCTATCTTCTCAAGATAGAGCTTTTTTAGTTTGTTTTTTATACTTGAAGTTAAAAGGAAGGAAAATTTAAAAATTGCCCTTTGGACTATGCTATAAATAAAGGGAATTAGTAGAAGAGCTCTTTTTATATCCACAAAATCTTCTTTTAGAAAGGATTGGGAATTCTTGATTCCCAATGCACTACGTTCTATGGATTTAATCTATTGTGTGCTGATTGGCTATGCCTTTGGCAACATCCTTCCCGCTGCGATCATTGGCCATTTTAAAAATAAGAATCCCTTTAATCATGGCTCTGGCAATCCAGGGATGACCAACACCATCAAAGTGATGGGAAAAAGTGCTGGAGCACTCGTTTTAGTGGGAGATATTTTGAAAACTTTAGTGGCGATTGTCCTTTGTGAATATTTATTTCCAAACTGGGGTCATGTGATTGCCCTGTATACGGGTATAGGTGCAATGTTGGGTCATTGTTTTCCCTTCTGGCACCATTTTCAAGGCGGAAAAGGCGTGGCCGTGGTGTGCACGGCCTATATCCTTTATGCCCCTATTCCAGGGATTGTCGCCTTAGCCTGTGGCGGAATCGTCTTGCTCTTGAAAAAAGGAGTCAAGGTAGCAGCCGCCATCATTCCTTTCATTTATTGCCTATGGCTTCTTTTCCAGTTTACTTGGCTTTCTTATCTTCCCGCTCTCGCTATGGGTGTTCTGATGGCTTGGTTGAATTTACGACCCAATCGCCTACAACCACCCAAAGAAAGTCAACTCTCAAATACGACTTCGTCTTAAAAATCGCTTTAAGGCTTCTATTCCAAATAGAAGCCTTTTTCAATTTGTTTCATTTCCTAAAAATTCTATCTCTTTATGATTTCTTTAGATAATTTAGAAATTGACTCTAAGCACAGCGCTTTTCATCGATCAATTGACTTTATTTTTATTCGTAAGATTAAATCGGTTTCATTTTTTTGAATATCTATCCTTTTGGTAAGGTAAATCGCACAAAAATCAGTTAAAATGAATTTAGTCATCCGATATGAACTCTAAAAAAAATGATTCATGCTAGAATTTTAAATTTTATCTGTCAGATCATCTTTTTCAATCGGACCTTGTAACGTGCGTGAGCTTATTCGAAACCATGCCTTTAAAAAAGGTTCAAAAAGAAAGGAGTGTCGGCGAAAAACCGTCCATCTTTTCGCCGAGTGGTTTCATGATCCAAATCCAATTTGATCCAGAAACAGAAAGAGAGCTTCGCAAAACGGATACCAAAAGTCGTCAGCGTCTATCCCATTACATTGAAACATTGGTCGCACGTGATCTTGAAGACTGGTTTGATGTGAAAACGGTTCAAACCTCCAAAGATACATGGGTTCCAAATCCTGTTACGTATTCCTCCACCTATAAAGTGAAGGCCTAAACGCTTTGCCAATAAAAAAAGCTTCATGTCTCAGCATGAAGCTTTCTTTTTTTTTACCAAGCCACCGCAATATCCAATTGAGTGTGATTAGAAAGGGCAAAGGTTCCGGTATCACAGACAATCCCCATCCCAAGAGAAGTAGGGATTAAAGATCCCCGTGGACGGGTAGGAAGATGCGCTGCGACCATGACGTAATCCCCAAGCATCTTCACTCCATCTTCACGGACCCAATATTCATCGTTATTTCCAATGGAACGCATAATGGAGACAACCCCTTGCATTGGCAAGTTGTAGTAGGTTTCTTTTCCAGAAGGACCTTGGTTTACTCCCGCTGAGCGGGTTAATACGGGTCCATCCCATTCATAGATGCTTTCCACTTCGAGTTCTACTTCTTCATTGTCTACTTCATCGATTGTAACGGTTTCTCCATTGGTATTGGCCGCTACTTTTTTATCCGTGGCAATTTTAGCTTGGGCGTCTTCTCGAATGTTTTGATTTTCCGCTTCTCGCTCCTGTTGAATGCGAAGCTTTTCTTTTTCTTCTTCCGAAATGGCTAAAGAGGTAGGATCCACATGGACGATTTCATCGTCCACTTTCACTTCTACCATGCCATTGAGATTGTAGCCAACTAAAGTTCCACTCGTATATTTTTCCACTTCACTTTCGGTGTGAATTAAATCCACACTTGTGGTTTGAATGTCTTCTTTAAATAAAACGGGAATATTTAATAAGCTGCTTTGGGTAGGTGTGCTTGAAGAAAGAGCTTCTTTTGCAAAAACAGCAGAGGATCCCTGCGGCAAAAGAAAGCACAATCCAAGAGCAGCACTCAATACTTTATTTCGAATTCTCATCATTGTACCTCCTAAAGTCCCGTATTTCTTGAAGGAAATTCCACAAGAGGCAGGGACTCTCTGTTTGCAACATTCTTTTAAAAGATATTCTTGTCGCTTTTGCAACAAAAAAGAGTCTACCAAATATAGACGGACTTTTACAAGTAAAAACGTAAAAAAAATAGAAAAAAATATTATCAAATTCTTAAGATTAAAAATTAAATATTAGAATTTATCTAAAATGAAAGCGAAGTCTAAAAAGAATGTTAAAAAGAAAATAAATAATAAAATTAATATTTTTACTATATTTAAACAAAATTAGGAACTTATAAGTTGATTTTCCCTTTATTTTCGGATGCTCATCTTTTTTTAAAGGAGATTAATATTAAAATCAATCAATGTTTCTATAATATGAACATTTATTTCCCAAGTACAAAAAAAATCCTGAACGAGAGCGTTCAGGATTCATTGATCTTTTTTTCATTGGGTAAAGAGGAAGCAGAAGGGTTTGGTTCACTTATGTTGAGTTCTTTGGCTTGTTGCTTTTGGGCCTCGCGCCAAATGGCATCGGCTAAGTCTTCAACAGAAAACTTCTTTGTGGTTTGCTGTTCACTGCTCGCTTGCGATGAACTTTCTACTTTTGACTTTCGATTACGACGCCTTTTTGAACGAACTGCATTTTCTTGATTGGACTCGTCGATGCCTTCCTTCTTTTCCGTTTTTGGCTCCTCTTTCTTTGAGGACTCTTTGGACTTATGACGCAAAAAATGATTCTCTTCATGGCTTTCAAGAGATTTATTTTCTTCGCTGTTTTTTCCCATGGATTTCCAATTTTTAAAGCGGTTGGACTGCTTTTTAACGCCATCACGATAAATGCGAAAACAAACGCCATCTTTGGTATTGAGACCTTTGACTTTGTAGCGATTGGCTTGAACAACCTTCGAAACGATGGAAAGACCTAAGCCAAACTTTCCTCCCTCACCCATAATATACGGTTTAAAGAGCGCATCGATGCGATCTTCGGGAATCTTCGGACCATCGTTGCTGATGCGCAGTTCATCTTCATGGACTTCAATTTTGATGTAACTTTTCGCATAGCGAAAGGCATTTTGCAAAATATTTTCTACACACACCCGCCACGATTCAAACAGGCCATCAAAGTATACTTCTTCTACATCCGTGATGAGTTCAATCTCAGGACGAATGACTTTCGCATTGAGAACGACTTCTTCTACCACATCTTTCATATTGGTGCTCACACCCTCGGCATCAGAGGAAACAAGATACTCCACTCGATTCATATAGAGAAGCGAGTGGACTTTTTCTTCTAAGCGGTTGGCGTTGTCTAAAATCACATCTACACTGCTCTCCAAATCGCCATAGGGATAAATTCCATCTTTGATCGATTCCGAATACGATTTAATGGTAGCGATTGGCGTTTTGAGGTCATGGGAAATATTATGAATCATTTCTTCCTTAGCTTTTTCCTGCTTGGCCAACTCTGTAGTTAGAGTGCGCAATTCTTGGGCCACTTCGCCAATTTCATCCTCACGGTTGATGTATAGATCGACATCTTTTCCCTCTTTGATTTGAGAGATATAGGTTTTGATTTGGTTGAGAGGATGAATGATGGAAAACACCCACAACAAAAAGATCAGCAGCAACAATAAGAACACCAATACGGTGACATATACGGTGGAATCCATCAGTGTTGTGCGAATCTCTTGGGCATAGCTATCGTCCATAAAGGAAACCACCATATTTGGCCCCTCAGGACTCGAAGCTTTGGTAAAAAGGCAGTAGTAGAGCTTTCCATTGTCGACTAGAGTGGTTTCTAGAGAAGGAATGTTGTCCATCAAGAGTTCTCGCGCTTCATGCACGACGCGCTCTATAAAAGCAGGCGGACGACTTTCACTTGGAGCAGAAATGATTTCTACACTCTGATCGCTTACCAAAAGAGAACACGTGTTGGGATCCGAGGAAATATAGGTCCACAGGTCAAAATCCTCTTTGGGCGATTGTTCGAGGCTTAATACTTTGACGATGGGCTGTTGACGTGCCTCTAGCATGTCGTAAATTTGCGCGGAAATGGTATGGCTGATGCTATCGGAAAGAAAAAAGACAAAGAACAACAACAAGAACACCACCATCAACAAAATGAGAGAAATCACTTGTTGAGTAAGCGTTAATTTTCGAAAGTAGTCTTGAATTTTCTTGATCATGAAACCAAAAATCCTAGCCTAAGCGATATCCATAGCCATAAATGGTGTGAATATTGAGCTTAGGCAGTTTTTTGCGCAAGCGACGCAAAGTATCATCTACTACTCGATCGCTTCCAAAGTAGTTTTCATCCCAGACATTTTCTAAGATTTTATCGCGAGAAAAAGCCACTCCCTTATTTTTGATAAACATCATCAACAAATCGAATTCTTTGGTGGTCAGTTCAATTTCTTCTTTTTCGGCATATACCTTACGTTGCTCTTCATCGAGTTCGTAGCCATCAATCGAAATGCGATTGTTGGTATCCCGATAGGCCCGTTTGATGAGATTGTTCACGCGCAAGACGAGTTCCTTCGGGGAGAAAGGCTTGGTGATGTAGTCATCGCAGCCTTTTTCCAGCCCGATGATGCGGTCGAATTCTTTATCACGCGCGGACATAAAGATGATGGGCGTATCGGCATTGGACTGCCGAATTTCTTCCAACAGATCGAACCCCGATTTGTCGTCCAACATGATGTCTAAAATCCAAAGATGTACATCATCGGCTGTATGTGCATTGGCTTCTTCATAAGTATAGTAGGAATTGACCTCATACCCTTCTTTGCGTAAGTATTGGGCGACGAGGTTGTTGATGTCTTTTTCATCTTCGACAATATTAATAATTCGTTTCATAAACTTCAGGATTGGAAACCCATAACAGGATCATGGGAAGCCCCTTCCTCCTTTCTTCCCTTTGGGAGCGCTACACCGATTTGAAAGAATGGCTGGGATGTTGCCATCCCAACCATTTTTTATTTCTTTGCGTAGCCTTTTTGGAAAATCAAATCTGTAACCATATGAACACAATCCGCACACAATTGGTCGGTTGCTGCTTCTACCATGACACGAATTAAAGGTTCGGTTCCACTTGGACGCACTAAAATACGTCCTTCATCGCCTAGATAATCTGCGACTTCTTGGATTTTACGAGCAATGTCTTCGTCTTCTAAAACAATGTTTTTGTCCACGACTTCTACGTTTTCAAGAAGTTGTGGATAGATGTATAGCCCACGAGCAAGAGCTGAAACATCACTTCGCGTCTCTTTCATCGCTTGTAAAAGCTTTAAAGCCGTAAAAAGACCATCTCCCGTTACTTCCGCATCTAGGAAAATGATGTGTCCAGATTGTTCTCCACCGACTAGATACCCATTTTTCATCATTTCTTCCAAAACATATTTATCGCCAACTGGAGTTTGAATGAAGTCAATGTCACTACGCTCTAAGCCTTTGTATAAGCCAAGATTGGCCATGACAGTGGTCACCACGATGTTGTGATCCAATTGCTCTTTTTGCTTGTAAAAGCGACCAAGGATGTAAAGCATGTAATCCCCATCAATCAAAGCGCCATTGCGATTAACCGCAATCAAACGATCGGCATCACCATCAAAGGCCAACCCAATGTCGCATTGATTTTCCACTACATAGCGTTGTAAGCCTTCTGGATGAGTAGAACCGGAGCGCAAATTGATGTTGACACCATTTGGCGTAGCGTTGATCGCATCCACTGTCGCTCCAAGTGCATCGAGGGTTTCTACTGCGGTAGAACAAGCAGAGCCATTGGCCAAATCCACCGCAATATGCATGCCAGACAGATCCACAGGAACAGTCTTTTTTAACCAGGAAATGTAGAGTTCAAGACCAGTATCCCAATCGAAGTATTCCCCTACCTTTTCACCGGTCGCAAAGGGGACGGTGGTTAATCCATCTATATATTCTTCGATTTGTAACAAGATATCCTCTTCCATCTTGATCCCCTCATGATTGAAGATTTTGATGCCATTGTCATAAAAGGGATTATGAGAAGCTGAAACCATAATGCCACAATCGAAGTCTTCTTGACTGACTAAATAGGAAACCGCAGGAGTAGGACACACTCCTAACAAATACACATCAGCTCCCGTACTCACAGCACCTGCCGCTAAGCCAAGTTCAAACATCGATCCCGATAAGCGGGTATCCCGACCAATTAAAATTTTAGCGTGGGCTTTATTTTGGGAGTAATACCAGCCAAGCCATTGACCAATGCGCACTGCCATATCCAATGTCAACTGTTCATTGGCCCGTCCTCTTACCCCATCGGTTCCAAAATATTTTCCCATTAAAATCCTTCTTTCTATAGGTGAAGCGATTTCTCACTTTTTTTTTGGCTAAAAAATCTCTTGCCTCAAGCCCTCCCCAGGAGCAAAGAGATAAAAACTAAGATTGTTGCGGACCTTGCACCGTATTAGAAGTTTCGCTTGTCATCAATCCTTCTTCCACACGGGTTTCATTGGCCATGGTGACGGTGGCTTGAACGGTTTGGGGGGTCATGGTGACAATGACTTGATGACCGGAACTGTCATAGGCCACTAAAGGAACTTCGGCACTAAAGCCACCATCATGACCAGAAGTATCCACAATGGCGCGAACGGCACGAATCGTATTGAGCTTGTCGCGTGTGGCACGAACGGTTACCGAGCGCAAGGATAAGGTGGGTTTATTGTAGGCATTGATCGATTGGCCAGTTCCTACAATTAAATCTGGAGTGATGAAGAAGGTCTTAGAATATTTTTTGGCCAATGTCACTTGAACGGTAGCGGGTGTCACTCGAACGGTTAATCCGGTAGGCAAGCCAGAGGCATCCAAGGCAACGGTACTTGTTCCCTCACCAAGATCACGCAAATCCGCAGTAACCCCAGCCCGATTTTGGGTACGCACCAATTGAATGTCTGCGCTATCCCCCTCTACCGTAATATCAGCTGTATTGGGTAAGCCAGACACTTCATAGGTATTTTCATCCACAAGCACCTCAACGGGTACAGCTGCTAAATTCAAGGTCACCGCTCCCGTATTGAATAAACGGAACGATAAATCTTGATAGTTGGTGGAGATACACAAAACAATCGCGATGATCCCCGAAGCGATAAAAGTGGCTTTATCGTTATAGATGATGCGATCAAAGAGCTTGGAAACGCGATTAGAAACACGTCCAAGGACTTTGGCACAATTTATATACCATTTTTGAAACCAGCTTGGTTCCTTATTGTCCATGGTTAGAGTCCTCCTTTTTGGATGCCTTCACTTGATTCTCATTTATTGGGGGTTCAAGTAGGTTGACCACGGACAATGGTTTGACACGATCGTCTTTCTTTTCACTCGATGTCTCTTTTTTATTTCGAGAGAGTGTATTGGAAAAATTGCTTGAAAAGGTCCGCGCCGTATCAATTACAGGTTGAATCATGGAAGTAGGACGACGCTGATCTTCGACAACCAAGCGGCTTTTCAAATAGCGTTGCAAACTCTCGGGAGTATATTGGGTCAACATCCCTTTTTGAGCCACCGAAATGTTACCTGTTTCTTCGGATACCACCAAGGTAATCGCATCGCTCACTTCCGAAATACCTACTGCGGCCCGATGACGCGCTCCATATTTTGTAGGCAAGTCTTGAGCTGTAGAAGGGAAATACGCTGCAGCGCATTCTAGTTTATCGCCTTGAATGATGACCGCTCCATCATGCATCGGCGTTCCATATTGGAAAATGGTTTCAAGCAGTTCACTTGTGACATCTGAATCCATCGCAATTCCTGTTTTGGCATAGTCTTCTAAGGATTGGCCCATCTCAAGAGAAATCAAAGCGCCTGTCTTTGTTTTAGACATATCGCTGACCGCTTTTACCAGTTCGTTGATCAATTTGTTCATGCGATCGGCTGGTAAATCGGGAACGTAAGAAGAGTTGGTTTTTCCCATCTTTTCTAACATCGAGCGAATTTCTGGTTGCAAAATAATGAGTACGACAATCATGCCCCAACTCAACACGAATTGAAGCATTGAGCTGACAGTTTTTAAGTGCAACACATCGGCAAACATCTTAAACATCAAAAGCGTCAAAATTCCTTTGACGATTTGAATGGTGCGGGTATTGTTGCGCAGAATGCGAATCCCTGCATAAAACAACGACCAAAGCACGATGATGTCTAAGATAAGCCGGAGAATCAATTCGAGATCCGACCAGCTCATCTTGTCTTCTCTCTTTCTAGTAAAAAGCCCTGTAAGGCTTGTAGACAATGTTTATTGTTCAAGGGCAAATTCCACATAGCTTTCTACACTAGGAAATTCATGAGCGGCTACCACTTTCACTTCACTTGGAGCGAGGGAAATGGCTGCACTGTTTTCAAAGGCCTCAAGCATGGGGATGTCATTGTGTGAATCGCCCATGCAGAAGGTTTGATCATCATCGCTTTCACAATACGCTTGTACAAAATCTAAACCCGTGGCTTTAGAAATCCCGTGCGGCACAATGTCAACCACAAAGTTATTGGGGTAGGCGGTCACATTGTTGCCAAAATAATGATTGATTGTATCCGCTAAGGACAAAGCCGCTTCCGGTGTGCCACAAGAGAAAACAATTTGGGCAAAGTGCCCAAGCGCAATGACTTCATCCTCACTCCAATCGTCCTTGAGATGCGCATAATGATGATCTGGCAAATTGGGATGAACTGTCACCTTATGGCGGGTCAGGCCATCGTTGACCGTATAAGAAGCCACTTCAGGCAATTCATGAGTGGCATACATTAAATCCACAGCGGTAAGCGTATCTAAAGTGGAGGAATAAAGCACATTGCCATTGGCATCGAATACCATGCCTCCATTGTTGGTAATGTAATAATCGACGGGAATATCAAACTCGTTGAGTTTTTCCGTTACAGAAGCTTTAGAACGACCTGTTACAATCGCAAATTTGTGACCAGCCGCTCGCCAAGCTTTTATGGCTTCTACATCAGATTTCAAAACATTTCCGCCAAAATCAAGCGTTCCGTCATAATCAGTCGCAAGTAATTTCATCAAAGTTCCTCTTTTTTCTAAACCTCTTTTTCAAAGCCCATGAAAAGAAATTCAAAGTTCCTTTTTCATCATCTTTGAGTGGACAAAAGGGTTCTTTCTTGGTTGCTTCTAAGCACTCACGCTTATCTTACCTTGAAATAGAGTGGGAATCTTCTCCTAAAAGAAAAATCCACCAAATTTTTTCTCTGTCCAATTTCACAATAGCCTTTTTTAGACTTCTTTTGAAAATAAAATTGGAGAAGAAAAATAGACTTGGTAGATAGAGTAAAATAAAAGGAAAAAGTTTAAAAATGAGAGGTTGAGGGAAAATAATGAACCGAATCTTATTTGTTTGTCATGGAAATATTTGTCGCTCAGTGATGGCCCAATGGATTATGCAAGACTTAATCGTTAAAAATGGCTTGAGCGATCACTTTGAAACGGATAGCGCAGCCGTTTCAAGTGAAGAAATTGGAAACTCGATTTATCCTAGAGCACGCTTAAAGCTTCAAGAGAAGAATATTCCCATAGGAAACCATCGGGCAAGACGTGTTCAATCCAGCGATTACCAAGCTTTTGATGAAATCTATTTAATGGATGGCTTCAATCAACGGTTAATTCGCGGCATTTTACCCCATGATCCCAAAAGAAAGATTGCCCTACTCTTAGAAAACGAAGAAATCGATGATCCTTGGTATACTCAAGACTTCGAAAGTGCTTTTCAACAAATTCAACAAGGATGCATCAAGCGTTTAGAAGAACTCTCTGGTCAATCCATTTTGGTATAAAAAAAGGGGGATATCCCCATAAATCAAAATTTAGAGCCTTCTTTAGACTCCTCTTGGCTATCGTGACGAACCTTTAACCCGAGTTTTCGCTTTTGAGAACGGGAAAGCGGGACTCTGAGCTTGTGATTGAGTTCGACTTCATCTTTATAAATTCCGGTCAAGTATTTGGCGTTGATCAAATAAGAAATATGAACGCGCATAAATCCATACTTTTTAAAGAGGTCATCTAATTCGGTAAGACTCAACCGCCGAAAAAATTCTCCTTTACGCGTATAAAAATGAACATTTTTACCAATTTTTTCCAAATAATAGATGTCCTCAATAGGAATATCAATGCGAACCCCTTGATAGATGAGCGAATAACACTCTTGTTGGTTGGCTTGGGCCTTTAATTCACTTTCGATGCGGCCAAGTTCTTGGCGCACAGTGGACTTATCAAGATAGAGAACACGACCTCTTTTTTCTTGTGCTGCTTTGGCTTTAGGATCTTGGCATAAGTAAATGATTAAAGAGGAAGGGTTATCGTGTACAAACACACTTTCAAAGCGAGGGGTTTGAAACACCTCGTCAAAAAAGAAGATTTGATACGTCTCCTCTTTCATGGCTTTGACCAATTCGGAAGCTTTATAGAAATGGCGAAAGGTCCAATCAAGATTGGAAAAATAATTGGCTAAGACAAAGGCGATTTCTTTGGTTTCTCGCTCATGTTCCAAAATGGCAACCTTAATCATAAAAAAGCTCCTTTTATTCAAAAAACACGTTTTATTGTAATAGAAGAAAGAAGAAAAGTTCCTTTTTAAAACTCTCATCTTTAAATATCAAGTTCAAAAATTTAAAAAAGCCAGTGAAAAACAAACTGGCTTCAAAGATTAAATTTTTTCGCGACGAATGTCGGCTCCAAGTGCTTTGAGCTTTCCATCCAAATTGTCGTATCCACGATCAATGTGCTTGATTTCATGGATCTCCGTTTCGCCATCAGCCATCAAAGCGGCCACTACCAATCCAGCTCCACACCGTAAATCCGTAGCCGTGACTACGGCTCCATGAAGGGAAGTTGGTCCATAGATATGGGCTATGGAATCCTCTACCTGAATGTTGGCTCCCATTTTATTCAATTCTAGGCAATGTTTAAAGCGTTCCACATAAATGCTTTCTTTAACTTTTGATTCTCCAATGGCGCGCGTCAATAAAGGAGTAAAGGGTTGTTGGACATCTGTGGCAAAGCCTGGATAGGCTTTCGTAGTGATGTCGGTAGGATGTAAAGGTTTGGAATGATCGTTGTTGTAGACATGAATGGAATCTGAAGTGGTATCAATATTAATTCCAAGCGCTTCAAGCTTATAAGTAATGGCTTCTAAGTGTTTAGGAATGACATTATGAATCCAAATATCTTCTCCTGCAGCCGCAGCAATCAACATATAGGTCGCCGCTTCAATGCGATCGGGGATGATTTCATGATTACATCCCTTTAAAGAAGTGACTCCATCAATGGTCAAGGTGCCAGTACCCATTCCTAAAATATGGGCTCCCATTTTATTGAGCATAGTGGCGATGTCGATAATTTCGGGTTCTAAGGCTGCATTTTCAATAATCGTGCGCCCCTTGGCAAAAACGGCTGCCATCATAATATTGATAGTGGCACCTACAGAGGGCAAATCCAAGAAAATTCGTGTTCCTTTTAATCCTCCCTTTGGCGCTTCTAAGATGGTGTAATCACCAGGGGTAGATTTTTTAGCGCCTAGTGCTTCAAAGCCTTTAAGATGCAAGTCAATAGGGCGAGGGCCAAGATAACACCCTCCTGGATTTTTGATTTGTACTTTTCCATATTTACCAAGCAACGCACCCATAAAGTAATAAGAGGCGCGCAGTTTTTGAACGGCAGGGGAAAGAAGAGGACGGTTTTCCATCTTACGCGGATCAATAATTAAGGTTTCCTGCGTAGTTTCATCGGACCAAGATACATCGACCCCAAGCTCTTGAAGCAATTCGATTAAGGCATCGACATCGGAAATTTGCGGAACTCCATCAATGATCACGGGTTCCGATCCTAAAATGGCCGCTGGAATCAAAGCCACTGTAGAGTTTTTGCTTCCCGAAATACGGACGGAACCGTTAAGAGGGTTTTTCCCTCGAATTTTAATGACTTCTTCCATAACTTCCAAGATCTCCTTTCTTTGTGTTTTTTAGATTCGAAAAAACGAAAACAATTATCTGCTTTTATTGATTTCACTTATAGCCTTTCGCTCCATAATGGGCGTTCGGCCAGCTAAGACTTGATCCCCATCTAGAACGCGATAATCATCGAGATGACGTAAATTGGTGATCACTAGACAAGTGGTCAAGTCGGCATTTTGGCTTTCTAAGTATTTGCGATCAAAACGAATCAAGGGAGCTCCAGCTCGTACTTTCATTCCTTCTGTCACAAGGCATTCAAACCCTCTTTGGCGAAAAGGTGGATTGTTGATCCCTGCATGAATTAAGATCATATCTCCTTGATCGTTTTCTAAACCAACACAATGCATGGTGTAAGAAACCATGTTGACCATTGCACTACAAGGTGCAACGACAAGGTCTTCCTCAGGAAGAATTGCGACACCTTCACCATACATTTTGGTGGCATAAAGTGGATCGCTCACCGCACTTAAGGGCAATAATTTGCCGGTCGCAAACGCAGTGAGTCGGCGATCGGTAGGACGCTTTTCTTTTCGTTTATAATTAGGCTTCATTTTCCGCCGTCGGCTAAGACTTTTTTGTCTTTTGCGAAAGCCGACCCTCCTTTCGTATAGTGCGGTAAGGCGTGATCAAAAATGATCCCATTTTTAAGCTGTATACAAGGCATTCTTTTTAAAGTTTTGCCTAGGCAAGCGAAAAAAGAAGAACAAGGATTGGCAAGAATAAACGGATAAAAGAAGAGCCAATCCACTCATCCCTTTATCTTCAAAAGGATGATCATCTCATTTTGCCCAATTTTCAGGCGTTAGTCAAAGAAGAAAGGAAATTGATCCTTTGAAAGATAAATTTCTTCTTTATATATCTCAAAAATTTACCATTATTTAGTCAAAAAGCGTACTGCGAAAAATTGGTCAAAGAATTAAAATTTCAAACGCTTCTTTCGGTTTCTATACTCAAAAGCTTACCTCTTGGTTTCATCAGATTCTTTTCTCTTTCTTTAAGACAAGTGGAAAAGGCTTGAAATCAAGCAAAACCATGTAAGCGATTAGATTGCGATATGCAAAGCAAAAAAGAGCGCTCAGGAAAAGAGGTTTGTAGTTTAAATTTTTGGCCATTTGGGCTAAACTAAATTTGTTAATCAAGGAGGATCATTGAGTCATGTTAGTATCTGCAACTGAAATGATCAATAAAGCCCACGAAGGCCATTATGCCATTGGTGCCTTCAACATCAACAATATGGAATGGATTAAAGCCATTCTCCTTGGCTGCGAAGCCAAACAATCCCCTGTAATGCTTGGCGTTTCCGAAGGTGCAGCAAAATACATGTGCGGTTACAAAAACGCTGTTGACATGGTTAAAAACATCATGGCGTTCTACAACATTACTGTACCTGTAGCCATTCACCTTGACCATGGTTCCTACAAAGGCGTTAAAGAAGCAATCGAAGCTGGATTCACTTCTGTTATGTTCGATGGTTCCCATTATCCAATCGAAGAAAATATCGAAAAATCCAAAGAGCTCATTGAACTTGCTCATTCCAAAGGCATTTCGATCGAATGCGAAGTTGGTGGTATCGGCGGTGAAGAAGACGGCGTTGTTTCCGCTGGTGAAGTAGCTGATCCCAAAGAATGCAAAGAAATCGCTGATCTTGGTGTAGATTTCCTTGCTGCTGGTATCGGTAACATTCATGGTAAATACCCTGCCGATTGGAAAGGCTTGAACTTCGAAGTTCTTGGCGAAATCCAAAAAATTACAGATGGTAAACCACTCGTTCTTCATGGCGGTTCTGGTATTCCACAACCTATGGTTAAAGAAGCAATCGTTCTTGGTGTTTCCAAAGTAAACATCAACACCGAATGCCAACTCGTATTTGCGGAAGCCACTCGTAAATATGTAGAAGAAGGCAAAGACTTAACCAACAAAGGTTGGGATCCAAGAAAATTGCTCAAACCTGGTACAGATGCAATCCAAAATTTGGTTGAAGACTACGTAACCAACTTCTTGGGCTCTGCTGGCAAAGCTTAAAAAGAATTTCACAGTGAAAAGGGAAAGAAAGTTTCTTTCCCTTTTTTTGTGGAAGTTTGCACTGTTTTTCTATGCAAACTACGCTCTATCCTTTCTCTTTACCAAAGTCAAAAAGAAGACTCAATTTGATTTTTTATAAAGTAGATCCTCAAAAAATAATTCATTTTTAATTTAAACGAATATTTAAATCAAGTGAATTTTAAAGTTAAGAGTGGACGTTTATACTCTTTAAAAAGTCGACTTGACAAAAAAAAGAGAAGAATTCTCTTTTTTTATGACCAAGCAGGTCGCCGCGATTCGCCCCGAACTTCCACAGATTGAGCCAACGCACTGACCCGATCGATTAAACGACGAGCAGCAGAGCCATTGAGCGCAGAGGTATCCAAAGCATAGCGTTTATACAATTCCTCTAAATTTAAGTTACTCGCAAAGAAAGTTTGTTTGTGTCGCATCAAGCGCTCATCCAGTAAAGGAAATAGCACTTCATCTCGTGTCCAAGGCGTACTTAATTCACTGCCAAAGTCATCAAGGAAAAGAACATCTGCGCTATAAAGCTTAGAAAGCACAATAGAGCGATATTCGGGATTCGATATATTTTCTTTGAGTTGAGAGAGCAGCAATGGAACTTTGACAAAGGCCACTTTTTGATTTTGCATCGCTTTGGAATTGGCGATAGCCATCAGTAAAGTAGACTTTCCAGTTCCCGGTTCTCCATACAATAACAATCCCTCTTGGCTCGATTGGCACAATTGAAAGATCCGCTGGCAAGCCAAGACATACGGTTTGGGTTGACCATGAGCGGACTGAAGAATTTTTTCAATGGTGACTTCATAATCGGCTTCTTGAAGATGAGACATGAGAAAATTGGCTTTATGTTTGATCTTTTGGTAGTGAGCCAAGGCATAGCGACAAAGGGTACGACGCTCATCCAAAAATCCCTCCTCACTAAAATACAATTCGAGAGGCATTCCCTTCAAATCCATGGTACACATGGTTAACCCTCGACAAGCCTTGCATTTTTTAGAGCGCTCCACTTCACGATGAAACAAGGACAAGTGATCTTCCACCAGGGAAAGATTTTGATGATATTTTTTTAAAAAGTCTTGAACTACTGAGTAACGGGCGAGTTCTTGGGCCGCCTCTCTCCATTGTTTTTGACGACGTAATTTGACCTCTTCGGATTCTTCGGGCATTTGAATGCGTTCCATGAAGTTACTCCTTTCTAAGTCGGGAAGAAAAAAGCGCTTGGTTTAACGGAAAGAGTAAACCAAAGCGCAAATTGGTGCAATAACGAGCGATCAATGCAGTGAATCTGAAGCCAAAAGTCCTTCATTTTTTTCTAAATCCTGATAGACCGACCAATTTTGTGCAGAATCCTCTTGCAAAAAGCTGGGGGTAGAAGAGTCTTCTTGTTGATTTTGCAAAATCTGTTGACCAAGACGCATAAGTTCTTCAATTTCCTCTTCACTGGCAAGTTCTTGGCTCGCAGTATCATACCAATCGGGCACGACTACTTCCTCAGGACCAAGTTGCGATTTGGAGGAGAACTTTTTGGAAGGGGATTTTATTTGCTGGCTCTTTTCAAAATAAGCTAAGGCCTCTTTTCGCGTGTGAATGTTCATGCGAGCCATGTTGTTGGCAACGGTTAAAATATAGCGGCCGATAAATTGGCCTTGGCATTGCTTCATGGAATAGTCCACTAAAGTATTGATCAGTTCATTGGAGAAATGCCAGACTTGAGACAAATTGGTTAAAATCTCCTTCTCTTTAGGCAAGACCTTCGCTTGCTTAGGTTGATTGGCTTTTAAAAAGCGAATAGGGGCTTGACTGAAATCATCGGGATTGGAGTCTTGAATTTTAGTGGAATTTTTTAAATCCTCAATGATTCCTTCAAAATCAATGGAGGTTTTGTCTTCCGATAAATGACGCACCACGATAGGACGAATGTCCTTTTCACTTAAGCCATATAAGTTGGCTAAATAAGCAATTTGATTCATATTTTTAGAAATTCGAAGGCGTTCAGGAATGGTACGATGCATATTTTGAAAAAAGACTTCCCAATCAAAGTCATATTGCTCGGGTTCAGGCCAAGTAAAAGAAAGATTGGACTCTTCATTGGATTCATATTGGTCAAGACATAGAGTTTTGCTGAGGTCTTTTAAGCGCTTTTTTTTTGGTTCTAACAAGCGCTTAATGCGCTCAATTCCTTCTGATCCAATTTTTTGGCTTAATAAGCGCCGATAAATAGGATGCTTCATAAAAGCATCGGCGGTCAGGGGGCCTTTTAATTCGAGCCAAGCGATTTCTTCCTCATTGGTTCCATAACTCTTTAACAAGTCGAATTCTTCAAGACGTTCTCTGGCTTGTTTGACTAATCCCACATTAGTCAACATTAAAGCTTCAATATCACTCATTTCCACTTTTAAATTCTCTTTGGCTAGTCCATAAAGAAGGGTATAGAGAGTACAAGCCTGCTCGCCAATTAAAGGGCGATAGAGGATAGTTAAAAACGTCGTCCAATTGGAAGGAATGTTTAGATCAAGGCCAATAGAAAAGCTCATTTAATTTCCTCCACTTTTTTAGAGACAAAAAGTGGTTGCAAAAGAATCTCTACCTGATCTTCAAGCGCTTTTACATCGGTATCATTCACCAACACGGCATCTGACTTCTTGGCTTTTTGTTGTGGAGGATATTGTAAAGCCAAGCGACGAAGCGCTTCGCTTTTGGCGATGTGTCGTCCTTGTTCTAAACGCTTTAAGGCCACATCTTGCGAGCAGATAACGGTCCAAATGGCATCAAAGTGGTCTTCGAGCCCAAGTTCAAAGAGCAAAGGAACTTCCACAGCACAAAGACCTTCTTGTTGTTCGATCCATTCCTGCATTTTTTGAAGGATTAAAGGATGGAGAATGCTTTCCATTTGTTGACGGGCTTTTGGATTTTCAAACATCGCATTGGCCATGGCTGGACGATCAATTTGGCCATCGGCTTGGAGAAAAAGCAATCCGGCCTCTTTTAAAGCGTTATAGCCAGCTTGGCCTGGTTGTAAAAGCTTGGCATTGATCGCATCGCAATCATTGGTGGGAATTCGTTTGGCCAAAAGTTTGGTAAGTGTACTTTTTCCTGCCCCCATAGACCCAGTAATGCCAATGACAAAAGGGGAAAAAGAGGTGGATTCAAAAAGCAAGGTACGATCTAACATAGAAGTCCTTCCTTTCTTTGGGGCTTTAGGTATAAAAAGAATCGTAACTCAAAATGGCAAAAAGAAATCGTATTTTAAGTTTTATGGTTTTTCAACCAAAGGTCCTACGGTTAACCTGTTCCG
Organism: uncultured Erysipelotrichaceae bacterium; assembly: GCA_964438885.1. Lineage (GTDB taxonomy): Bacteria > Bacillota_I > Bacilli_A > Erysipelotrichales > Erysipelotrichaceae > Allobaculum. The sequence goes on from CAYTMK010000021.1 coordinate 22,795, forward strand.
CTTAAACGCAATTCGTAATCATACATCTTGTTGTTTAAGTTTCTAATGCAATTCCATAAAGGGAGATGCCAAACTGTCTTTCGTTTATACATCTTTATATGACAAGTAAAAAGAAGAAATATGAAATATTTCTTCTCCATTATCTGCAACTGCTGATCAACCCAATTTTAATCGGATTCTTTCTTTGTTTCTTTAAGAGGTTGGCATTTTGGACAGGCCCAAGTCCCTCTTCCCGCCACTACTTCACGTTTAAGAGGAGTATGACAAATTGGACATTCTTTTTTATCATGAATGCGCAATTTGTTTTGATATCCTCCTGAATGGCCTCCATAGGAAAATGTTCGAATGGTCGTTCCCCCATCGTCTATCGCCGCTTGTAAAATACTGCGCGCAGCGTTTAAAAGCTGTTGATAGTCTTGAAAAGTCAAATCTTTTGTCAAAGTTTGAGGGGAGATTTTGCTGGCAAAGAGAATTTCGTCTGCATAGATATTTCCAATTCCCGCTAAAACGGATTGATCCAGTAAAAACGCCTTGATGTTGCGCTTCGCCTTTTTCCCTCTTTGATACAGCTCTTGAGCACTGAGCATTGGATCCAAGACATCTTTTCCAACGTGAACAAAACTTGGAAGGCAATCCCAGTCTTCTTGTTTTGGATAAAGAGCCAAGCGACCAAATTTACGCACATCCTGGTAGACCAAAATCCGGCCATCACTCAACCAAAAGTGGGCATGAATGTGACGCGCTATTTTTTCCTCTAGGCTTTCAAGCGTTATCTCATCAGGGAGCAACAAAAACTTTCCTTCCATACGCAAATGGGCGATCAGATCATAATGATCTAGGACAAAGACCAAGTATTTACCAAGACGTTCAAAGCCACGAAAGTGTTCTCCTACCAGGTGAGCTTCAAAATCGGGCAAGGAAAGATTTTGAATAAGTTTAGGGTACAAAACGGAAACTTTAACGATGGATTGGTCTTGAATTTGGCTTTGAAGCCAACGCAAGACGTTTTCAACTTCTGGTCCTTCTGGCATTATTTGGCCTCATACCACGATTGACCAACGCCTACACTGGCTTTTAAGGGAACATTGAGAGACATGGCTTGACTCATGATCTCTACAATCAGGGATTTCATCTCTTCTTTTTCTTCATTGGGAACAAGAAAGATCAATTCATCATGAATTTGAAGAATCATTTTGCTCCGCAAATTTTTTTCGGCTAAGGCTTTATCCATTTTGACCATCGCAATCTTAATCAAATCCGCAGCAGAGCCTTGAATGGGGGCATTCATGGCGGCTCGTTTGCCAAATTCACGGGTCATATAGTTTTTATCACGAATTTCTGGAATTTCTCGGCGACGATGCAACAGCGTTTCCACATAACCATGCTCTTCACAAAACGCAATGAGTTCATTCATATAGCGATGAATATTAGGATAATTGGCCATATAGGCTTGAATGAATTGGCGCGCTTGAAAGCGAGAAATGCCCAATTCTTGGGACAGACCAAATTCCGTTTGGCCATAAATGATCGCAAAGTTCACCGTCTTCGCCACTCGACGTTCTTGCTCCGTTACTTCCTCTTCTGGAACATCAAAGATGATAGAGGCTGTACGCGTGTGAATATCTTCATCGTCTTGAAAAGCCTGAATCATGTACTGTTCATTGGCCATATGTGCCAACATACGCAATTCAATTTGAGAATAATCGGCGGATAAAAAGCAATATCCCTCTGGAGCCACGAACGCTTTGCGAATTTGTTTGCCCTCATCGGTCTTTACAGAGATATTTTGAAGGTTTGGATCGGAAGAAGAAAGTCTTCCCGTGGTGGTAACCGTTTGATTAAACGTCGTATAAATATGATCATTGGTGATATACCGCATTAGACCTTCGATATAGGTGCTTACGAGTTTTGAATATTTTCGATATTCCAAAATCTCTTCCACAATCGGATGAGTCCCGACCATTTTTTGTAGCACTTCGGCGGCCGTCGAGCGCTTGCGTCCACCACTGGTTAACTTCATTTCATCGAAGAGAACTTGCCCAAGTTGTTTTGGAGAACCAATGTTGAATTCATGTCCAGCATAGTCATATACCGATTGAGCAATTGCCTGCATGCGGGCTTGATACTCCTGGCCAATTTCACCAAGAATTTCTGCGGAAATTTGAATCCCTTCCTTCTCCATCTTGTATAAGATACGCGTTAAGGGAAGTTCAATGGTCTGATACAATTCCATTAAATTTTCATCTTCTAGTTGTTTTAAAAGTTTCTTTTCCATCAGATCTTGTAATCCCTGACACCACGTGCCATAAACTGGCAAAGCCCGCTCTGGGGTAAAGCTGCCCAATTTTTTCAGGGATAAGTCATGTAAAGAAGTCGGTAAAATGATATTGGCGGCTCGTACTTGATCTTGGGTGCTTGTGGCTTGGGAATGCAATAAGAAAAGCGCAAGATGAATGTCGTGAGCAAAAGAAGCCAAGGGAAAGTGATAGCGATCCAATAAGTGAAGCATCGTTTTGATCGACCAAGTCTGAAGGGTCGTATCCGTTTTCAACAAATCCAAGAAGGCTTCATCCTTTTGGGCTTGCTCTAGGGGCAAATAATGGACTTCGTTTTCGACATTATACAAAAAACCAAATAAAGTTTGCTCTAAAAAGGGTTTACGCGTAGCTAAAGGTAAAAGCACCAATCCGGTGTTTTTTGTCCCATCAAAATGGTCCACTTTTATAATCTGAATTGGCTTATCGCTTGAAAGAGGCTGTTGTTGACGCAATTTTTCCACTAAGGAGTTCATCTCATACTTGTGATAAAACGAAGCGGCTTCTTCTCTATTTTGATGATAAGCAAGTGACTCCAAATCAAAGGGCAAATCCATCTCTTTAAAAATAGTTGCGAGTTCTTGGGACAAATAGGCCATCTCTTTGCCTTCCAAAAGATATTGCTTGCGCTTTCCACTGATCTCCTCAATATGAGCATAAATGTTATCAATTGAGCCATATTTATGAAGTAAAGTCAATGCTGTTTTTTCGCCAATGTGTTTCACTCCAGGAATGTTGTCAGAAGGATCTCCCATTAAGCCTTTGAGATCAATGATTTGAAGGGGCTTTAAACCGTAGCGATCTTCGACGGCTTGTTCATCCATAATGTCTACTTCTTGCAATCCACGCTTCATTAAAATGACACGAGTCGTAGAATTCACAAGCTGCAATAAATCTTTGTCATTTGTCAAAATTGTCGTTTGCCAATCCCCTTGACAAGAATTTGCCACCGTTCCAATAATGTCATCGGCTTCATAGCCTTCTTGTTCATAGTAGGCAATACCCGCCGCACTTAAATACTCACGTACAATTGGCATTTGAACACGAAGTTCATCATCTAATGGAGGTCTTGTTCCCTTGTAGTCTTCAAACTTGTCATGACGAAACGTCTTTTTTCCAGCATCCCACGCCACCAAGATTGCATCAGGATTGGAAAGTTGAATGCTTTTTTGAAGCATGGTAATGAATCCAAATACAGCATTGGTTGGAATGCCTTTAGAAGTTGACATTCGATTGGTGTAAATGGTCGAAAAGTATGCTCTAAATAACACAGAATTTCCATCCACAAGCAACAGTTTTTTCATTCCGTTTCGGGTTGGAGAGACAGCATTGCCAGGAAAACCCGAACCTTCCTTTCTCAGTCGATCTCCACTTTCCTTTTTCTAACCGCTTTAGACCTTTGAATTGTGGTTTTTGAAAACCAAGCTTCAATTCAAAATCAAGTCCTTTTAGCATACTTAATAAATTCCATTACATAAACCCAAAAACTCAATTTTTCGACATTTTTTTCTCCTCTTATCTCCCTTTTTTCCTTCTTAACTTAGCTTTATCAAAGCTAAAAAGCGTACTTTCTTTTTTAAGAAAAGCACGCTACAAAGAAAAAGAAAATCGACTTTTAATCCATTAATGCGATCTTACTTGAGTAGATTTTGGCTGATTGACTCGCGCTTGAAACGCATAAAAGCGATCCATAATTAAATCCATATGAATCAGCGCAATACAAATCAATCCTCCAAAAAGCAAGGTTAAAAGTTCCATCCGATACATCCAAACCCAAAAAGAAACGTTGGTTCGACCAATCAGACGCTCAAAGAGGTAGGGGAGAAAATCATTTAAAAAAAGGAGCCCCATATAAATACTGCCTTGTCGTCGCTTAGAAGGAATGGGAGCGCGCCAAAAGCCAGAAAGCCAAGAGAGTAAACCATAAAGTCCAAAACAAACGGGAAACGAAGAGGAGAAAAAAGCATCAAAGACAAAGCCTGCCACCATTCCGATCGATAAGCGGGTCAGCCAAGGCTTATCGCGCACATAGACCAAAAGTCCCGTTAGATAAAAATGCCATACAATCGAAAGCTGAGTATAGGTAAAATCAATAGGAAAAATGTAGGCAAAAATCGCATCCAACATTCCTAGACAAAAAAAGCCAAAGAGCACCCCAAATTTCTTTTTCACGATTTTCCTCCTTTGTGTTGGCCTAAAAGAAGAAAGAATTTAACTTAAAGGGGCCGGTGTTCCTTTGGAAAATATGGTGACATACGTAAAGCCATTAATGTCTTCAACAGGACTTGCATACACAGTCGATACGACCGCATCATCATTCATCACCGTTTCCAAGACGGTTCCAACCATCAATCCAGAGGCATAAACTCCCCCTTTTCCACTCGTGGCTACTTTTTGACCAGGTAAAACGACTGCTTCATGATCAAATAAGCGAATGCGATAGCGATTGGAATTGGCATCATACCCTTGAAAAACGCCTTCAACTGTGGAGCCATCGTCTAATGAAATTTGAATCGCAAAGTCATTGGGTAAATCGTTGCCTGTTAAAAGAGCAATAGTAGAAGTATTGGTTTGTACTTCCTTAACAATCCCAATCACGCCTTGCGCAGAGACCACCATCATCCCTCTTTCCACGTGCGAAGCGGATCCTGCCGAAACGACAACCGTTTGATTCCAAGATTGACCAGGACGGCTAAGAACTTGGCAACTGACTTGCGTAGCATCAGGTAAGGAATTTTTTAGTTCCAACAGGCCTTGAAGTTCTACATTGCGGTTGTGTTCCTGAGCATACAAAGTTTGATAAGAGCGTTGGTTGGCAAGCTGCTCATTTAAATAGACATTGTCTTGATAAGCATGCCAAAGACCAGAAAAATCTTCCAAAGCGTGGGTGATAGAGGTGACTGGGGCTTCAAATAAACCATATTTTAAATACGTCCAGGCACTATAGCCTAAATTGGAGAGAGTGTTTTGGCGCAAGGAAAGCATTAAGCAGCCAAGAAGACAAAAAAAACTGATAAGTAAAACCAATATTTTTTGAGTGCGGGATAATTTGTCCATTTAACTCTCCTTTCCTAAAGTGAAAAAAGAAAAGAGAGTTCCCTTCTTTTTTCAAAGCGTGCTTTATATTATAGCAAGACTGGCCTCAAGCGGTGGTCAATAAGTTATGCGCCCGAAAACTAAAGGCGCTGCTTCGTCCCACAATCACATGATCCATAATGGGAATTTGACAAACTCTTGCAGCCTCTTCAAGAGTTTGTGTCAATTCGATATCGGCTAAAGAGGGAATTGGATCATCGGAGGGATGATTGTGTACAAAGAGAACTTGATGCGCATTGACTAAGTAGGCTTCACGAAAGATTTCCTTAGGATGAACAAGGGATTGATGACTCGTTCCAATAAAAAGGCTTTTATGACAAATAATACCGTTTTTGATATCGAGAAAGAGGACTACGAAGTGTTCTTGGGGCTGGCAACCGTATTCTGCTTGAAGCCATTCCACGACATCATTGGTGCTTCGAATGGGTAAGGAATAGGTTTTGGCTTTCAAAGCTCGTCTAGTTAATTCAAAAGCAGCTTGAATTTGTAAGGCCTTGGCTTGACCAATTCCACTTAACGCAGTAAGCTCCGAAAGGCTTAAGTTGATTAATCGAGAAAGGTTTTCACTTTCTTTGAGTAAATCAGCCGCAATTTGCATCACATCTCTATTCTTAGTCCCCGTTCCTAAAAGTAAACAGACAATTTCTTGATCGGTGAGCGTTTTGATCCCAAAGCGCATGGCTTTTTCGCGCGGACGGTGTTCAAGGGCACATTGTTTAATCTTCATATCTTTGGTATAAGAGAAAAGCTGATTTCAGCTCTTAAAAATTGAGTAAAAAATTTTTAAGAAAGACTTGCCTGAGAAAGAAGGGGATGATAGTATAAATGAGCGGTCAGTAAAGACCGACATCCTTGGAGAAGTACTCAAGTGGTTGAAGAGGTGCCCCTGCTAAGGGTATAGATCGGGAAACTGGTGCGAGAGTTCAAATCTCTCCTTCTCCGCCAATTTTGGT
>CAYTMK010000022.1:0-24148 GCA_964438885.1 uncultured Erysipelotrichaceae bacterium
GCGTCTGCCTTACAAGCAGAGGGTCAGCGGTTCGAGCCCGTTAGCCTCCACCATTGCTTATGGAGAGATAGCGAAGTGGCTAAACGCGGCTGACTGTAACTCAGTTCCTTCGGGTTCGGCAGTTCGAATCTGCCTCTCTCCACCACTGCAGGTGTAGTTCAATGGTAGAACTTCAGCCTTCCAAGCTGACTACGGGAGTTCGATTCTCCTCACCTGCTCCATTTGATCATTTTGCGAATCCGAAAGGGTTCGCTTTTTTTTATTTTTTAGAGGAAAGATTAGGGCTTTTTAAGCGGAAGCCAGCCAAAAGATAGATAAAATGGGGCCATGAAATCACATAAACATTCCTTTTTATCCATCTTTAATGCGGTTTTGTTGGTGATCCTGGTTTGCTTGGTGGGCTTTTTATGTTTTGGCTTTTTCCAAGTCAACAACGCCCTCAAAAGCGTTACTGTCGATTTGCAACAAAACCTCAATAATGTGCCTCTTGGCGATGAATCGAGCCTGACTCGCTTTTATGGAAGCCTCTTTAGTGAGATTCAAGAGTACGGCAACTTAGAAGAAAGTGAACAAGCTGCTGCCGACTTGATGACCACCGTCTTTGAAAAAACCGCCCAAAACTCGGTGGTACAATCCGTAAATTTTGAAGACGATAAGATCATTGTCCAAGTTCAAACCACAGGCGTGGCGATGAGTGAACTTGATGAGTCATTTATCCTCAAAAGTGCCACCAAAGCTGCTTGGGACTACTTGTCCAAAGACTTCTTTGGGGCCGCTTCTTCGCTTTTCCAAGGACCCGAAGCCATTAAACGCCAGCTCTTTAGCGCCTATGCGCCTGAACTATTGGATTCGCTTTCAAGTGAACTCAATGCGATGCCAAATGGAACCGTTGGCTATACCATTACTCTTCGCATTGAAGAGGGAAAATGGGTGATGGAAACGCTTGAAGAAACCAGCAATGGTGAATTGGTCAACTTAAATCCCCAAGACAGCCAAGACAAGGATTCAAGTTCTTCTAAGGCCTCTTCGCAATCTTCTTCCTCTTTAGAATCGCTTTAATTTTTGTCCACCTTTTGGGTGGACTTTTTTTTGAACTTAAAAAGACAGGGCTAAGTGACTAAAATAAAGCCTAAAGAAAGGAGAGTGTATGGAAACCTTACGCAAATATTGGCAGATGATTCAAATCACTGGGGGCGATAAGCTTTTTGGATCATTTTGCCTCTTTTTTGTGGTGGATTGTGTGCTGATCTATTGGGCAGAACCTGAAGCCTTTTCCCATCACTTTGGCAATGCTCTTTGGTTTGGCTTTGCGATTGCCACAAGCATCGGCTTTGGCGACTATACCGTTTCAACCACCTTAGCGCGGTTTTTGACGGTTTTGTTGGGACTTTATGGAGCGATCATGGTGGCCTACATTCCTGGCTTAGTGGGATCGTACTATCTTCAAACCATGAGTGTGCGCCGCAATGAACTGTTAAAGAAGTACAAAGAACCCCTTTCGCGGTTAAAAACGATGTCTAAAGAAGAGCGTCAACAGCTCGTTCAAGCCATTCGGGCGGATCGGGGAGAGAGCCTATGAAATCCTTGACCTTGTTTTCACTGATTTTAAAACAAACACATACGCGTCAATTTTTACGCTCCTTTATGATTGCCTATGTCTTATGTTGTCTCGTCTTGCACTGGATTGATCCCATCGATTTACCTACCTATGGGGATGCCTTTTGGTTTGGCTTTATCGTCTTCACTACCATTGGCCTTGGCGATTATACCGTTACCACGCTTCCGGCACGATTGGTTACCGTCTTTTTAGGGATTTATGGCATCTTAGCGATTGGCTTCATCTGTGGAGTAGGAGCTTCGTGGCTTTTTGAAAAAGCAAGAGAGCGCCGCAACGAATCGGTGAGTCTGATGTTGTACCAACTTGAACATCTCGATGAGCTTTCGGATGAACAGTTAGACACTTTAAAGCAGCGCCTCAAAAACCAAACGCCTGATATCCATCGTGAATTGAAAAAGCAACGCCAAAATCCGTAGTGTCCCTTTGGCATGGCAAGGGCAAAAGCACAAAAAGTAGATTAAACTAGAACTGAAAAAAAGCATTGGAAAGGATGAACTGTATGGAAAAAGTATCCGAAAAGGTCTTCTCAGTAGGTTGTGATGATCGCGATATTGATTTGTTTGAAAGCCAATACCGTGTGCCAAATGGGATGGCCTACAATTCCTATTTAATCAAGGATGGCAAAAACGTTTTAATCGATACGGTCGATCGCCGCAAAACAGAGGAATGGTTGGCCAATGTCGAAGAAGTGCTCGATGGAGAACCCCTAGATTATCTGATCATTCAACACTTAGAACCCGATCATTCGGGAAGCATCGATGCCATTTTAACCGCACACCCCGAAGCCACGGTGGTTTCAAGCGTCAAAGCGTGGAGCATGATGCCAAACTTTGAAATGACTCCAATTGCTCCTGAAAAACAATTGGCCGTTAAAGAGGGAGATACCTTGGATTTGGGTACGCGTGGACTCCACTTTGTTTCTGCGCCCATGGTCCATTGGCCAGAAGTCATCGTCACCTATGATGACAAAGACAAAATTCTCTTTGCGGCTGATGGGTTTGGAAAATTTGGAGCACGCGATGCCGATGAACCCTGGGATGATGAAGCGCGACGCTATTACCTCAATATCGTGGGCAAATACGGCAATCAAGTCCAAGCCCTCTTAAAAAAAGCAGCCACCTTAGACATTGAAAAAATTGCGGCTTTACATGGCCCCTTATTGACCGAAAACCTTGGCCACTACTTGGCCTTATATGATACCTGGAGCAGCTATAAACCCGAGAAAGAGGGCATCTTAATCCTCGTGGCTTCTATTCATGGCCATACCAATGTGGTGGCCGATAAAATGGCCGAGATCCTCCAAGACAAAGGCCAAAATGTCCACCTCTTGGATGTCACACGGTGTGATGTGCATGAAGCGGTCGCCCAATGCTTTGTGTATCCCAAAATTGTATTGATTGCTTGCTCCTATGATGCGGGAGTCTTTGCTCCTATGGAACGCGTTTTGACCATCTTAACCCATAAAGGCTTCAAGAATCGCACGATTGCAATGGTCCAAAACGGCTCTTGGGCTCCAAGTGCAGCCAAGACAATGAAACAAATTTTGTCTTCCTGCCCCAATTTGACCTACGTTGATCCCGTTGTCACCATCACGACAAGCTTAAAAGAAAGCGATTTACCAGCTTTAAATGAATTAGCCGATCATCTCATTGCGGCTTAAAAGAAAAGGACGATACCTTGGGTATCGTTCTTTTTTTGGCATGCCAGCCAAAGAAGAGAAAAAAGCAGCGGTATACTTTTCAGGGAGGTTGTTTTATGGAAAAGGCAAATGGCTCTTGGTTAGCCCAAAAGCTTTTACAAAATGGATTTACTCTACAAGATTTAGCGGCCCAAACGGGATTGGATCTCAATACCCTGCAAGCCATCGTGGATCATAACGAAGCCGATCCCCAAGTGTGGGCGGTGGTTTTAGAGACGCTCAATCAATACCCGACGCTTTACTATCCCGCTGGCGATCTCATCCAGGAAATTCAAGCCCAAATCGAAGCCACTTCTGCAAGCAATGATTGCCTGGTGTATTATGGAGTCAATCAGGGAGAATTGGTGTTTGCGCTTTGTCGGTTCGAGGATGGCTCTTTGCATGGGGCCAATGTCGATCCGACCTATTTGCATACGTTGCAATTGCCTTTACAAGCCGCACAAGAATTGTTCTTTTGCCAACAGGCTTCTTTAGAAAACGCGAGGGCCAAGAACTAAAAAAACCAACCAATGGTTGGTTTTTTGTCTTTAGAGCTGTAAGACAATGCCCATAACAGCACAAAGAACGATCATCACAATGGGATGCAGTTTTTTAAAGTACCAGCTAAAGAGGCCCACAATCGCAATCAGCGCCACATTGATCCAAAAGGCCTGATCAAAGATCAATTGTCCACTTGGAAAAAGAAGACCGGTAAAGACTCCGATGGCTGCGGTTAAAATCAAGCCACAAGTGGCGGGGCGCAAGCCAAAGAAGGCTTCCTCTACGTATTTGTTTTCGCGATACGTCTTTAAGACGCGGGCAATGATACAAATGATGATGACACTTGGCAAGACCAGCGCAAAGGTCGTCGTCAAAGCCCCTAAGATGTGATTGCCTGTGGTGTGATAACCCACATAAGTGGCCATATTGATCCCAATCGGGCCAGGAGTCGATTCCGAGACTGCGATCATGTTTAACAGATCGCTTTGGGTAAACCAATGGTACTTATTCATCATTTCATACAGGAAAGGAATCGTCGCAAGACCCCCTCCTACTGAAAATAGACCCGTTTTGAAAAATTCCAAAAACAAGATCCACAGAAGCTTAAGATCCATGTCTTATAGATTTTCAAAGTCCGAAAATCCATATCCTCCCTTCTAGCGTTTTTCTGTATCTTTTTTCTTGGCCTCTAAAGCGGGATTGAGACCTGTATTTTTTTGAATGACTTCGCAATAGAGAATCGCAATCAAGGCCCCTAAGATCACCGCTACCGTAACGGGGATGAAGTCAAGATAGGTCGCCAGGAAAATGGCTACAAAGAGGATGAGTCCAAACCAGTTGCGCACCCCCGATTTGACCATTTTGAACACCGCTTGGGCAATCAAGACACAAACCGCAATGCGAATGCCAGCCAATGCGTGTTGCACGATGGGCTGATCGGCAAAGGAAGTCATCAAAGAGGCGATAAGAATGATGATGATGACCGAAGGACTCACAACGCCAGTCGTAGCCACGATGGCTCCAGGGGTTTTCTTTTGCGAATAGCCCACAAAGGTCGCCGTATTGACCGCAATGATGCCAGGGGTGCATTGGCCAATGGCGTAATAATCCATAAGCTGGTCATAGGTGGCCCATTTTTTGTTGTTGACGACTTCCTTTTCCAACATCGGAAGCATCGCTAAGCCGCCGCCAAAAGTAAAGAGACCAATTTTGAAAAAGGTCACAAAGAGATCGAGATAGATGTTCACAAGACCTAAAGGTCCTCCTTTCTCGATAGGTCCTTGCGCTTTGGCTTAATCCAAGACGCAGACCTTATCCCATATTTTTCTTCATTTTTTGACAAAATGTAAAAGGGGTCAATTCTTTCGCCTGACTTTGGTCCAAGCGACTCTTGATGGATGCTTGCGAAGTGAAGGAAAAGAAGGTAGTGTAAAAGTATTCATGAGAAAAGCACAGCACCCACTTTTTCCTTGGTGGGTTTCCATAATCGTTCTCTTTAGGAAAGCTTTTTAAAGGCTTTCAGACTGTTTTAGAAAGGAGGATTCGGCAATGGTTTTTGAAGAAGGTCCTCACTCATCTTTTGCGCCGAAGAGGGTATGCGCACATTAAAGTTTGGCTTGGGGCTTCTTGCTTTGAGCCAAGCGCTTTGGGGGTGCTCGATCGCTTCAGGAAAAGAACTCAAAGTCATTACCCAAAAAAACATCGAACTTGGGGATCCTGTATCCTTAAATCCAGCCGATTATTTGTTGGATGTCCCCTCTGCGGAGGTCTTAAATGAGATTAAAGTGGAGTCGCCCTTAAAAAGTAACCCCGATCAATACACTTACAATAATTCCTCACAAACCGTCACGACCACTGGAAAGGAGTATTTATCCATTGGAACCTATCCTTTAACGCTTGATTATAAAGGGGAAAAATATCCCGTGACGCTCTATGTAGAAGATACGGTGATGCCAGAGTTTGTCTCCCCTGCGGCAGTGGTCACCATTCCTCTTGGCACGACGTATTTTGATTTTTCCAATGTGTATAAAACCAAAGATAAAGATGAGGTCAAGCTTAGTGTGGAGGGACATTACGATTTGGATACGGTAGGGATCTATCCCGTCACCTTATTGGCCGAAGATGCTTCAGGCAATTCCAATTCCCTTGAGATCACCATCAACGTCCTTGGCAACAATCGCCAAATTAAGGCCTCGGACCAATTCGATTATGAATACGTTCCCCAGGAAGAGATCAAGACCTCTACGGTTGTGACCGACCAGGATAAGAGTAGCTTAGCGCCAAGTCTTTCGGATGCCACGGATACCGCACCGATTGCTTGTAGCGTTTCAAAATTGCCTCAAGGAACTGAAGCGTTTTATAGCTTCTCCCAGTTGTATCAAGCGGGAACCAATTGGAATAAGCTCAGTCCCAATCATTACTTTTATTATCTTGAATCCACCGATGATTGTGGCAATAAGGTGTATGCCTTGACCAAGGGCATTTCCGATACCATTCCTTCGCCAAGCCCCTCACAAAGTCCCTCTCAAGCGCCAACCGATACGCCTGATCCCATTCCAACGCAACCTGGTGATCCTTCTGATCTTGAACCGAATCTTCCTAGCCAAGAACCCGATGAGCAACAGCCAAGTCAAGAAGAGAATCCTGATTTGGATGTCAATATTCCTCTTGTTAATGCTGATGAGCCTTCCTCGCAGCAGTCTTTAGAGGAATTAGACCCCAAAAGCGATGCCTCTTTAAAAGAGTCCGATTCGAATTCTTAACCTCGTCTTTTTCGACGAGGTTTTTTCATGAAAAAAGAGCCTACCAAAAGGCGTAGGCTCTAATCACGGAATCAATGATTTCATCGGGATTCAAACTTAAAGGAGAGGGAGTTAAAGCTGGATCGTAAGCGGTCCAATTGCCATTTTCCTCTAAACCAGTCAGCACATAAAAGGTCGGTGACTCCAAAGTGCCAGTGGCGATAATCATGGGATAATTGCCCGCTAAATACTCTTCAATTTGGGTTTTATACGTGCCCACGGGATTCATGGAAACGCCCCATGTTAAAGCCGCACCCCCAAAAATGGAATCATCGCTTTCGCGAATGGGAGTGTAATCGTATTGGTATTGCTTGGCCCATTCGCCCACCACATAGGGAGTCAGACTTGGATCGTCACGGACATAGCTAAAGACATCGGAAATCGCTGTCGCTGCGCCACCGGTTAAGGCAAAGATGGAATCGCCATAGGGTAAAGACCCCCAGTTTGGATCAAAGGTCTTTAAATCTGGAAGGGTGGATACATCGCCAATGGTGACGTTTGGATCCATGGTGACATGGGGATAGTCAAAGAGAAACTTGATCAAGCCACTGTCATCGGTTTCAAAGGCCGCTTTGACTAAAGCGGCGGGGTATTGGTCCGGATTTTCAAAGAGCGTTTTGAATTGATCTACGGCTGGTTGTTGGGAAACCTCTGTCTGGCTTTCTAGGGCTTTTCGCGCTTCTTCATCGCCATCCAAGGCTTTCTCGACCAGTTCGAGTTGAGTGCGATCGTAGGCTTGTAGAGCGGCTTCTTTAACTTGCTCAAAGGTCGTTTCATCCCAAGAGGCGGGCTTGCTTAAGCCATTCAACCATTCTTGATAGGCCTCATATTGTTTTTGTTCCGCTTCCTGCAAAGCTGAGGTTTTGATCGTACTCATACTGCTCGCAGCGTTGTCGCGTCCGCATAAAAACCACACCGCTCCAAAGGAACTGGCCACGAGAGCCAAACTTAAAAGCACGGAGGGCAAGAGAATACTTCTTTTTTCTACGGGCTGGCCTACTCTAGAAAGAGGCTTTAAAGAAGTGGAGGAACTCGTCTTTTTGGGGCGTTTTTTGTTTTTTGATATGCTGAGGTCCTTGTCCCAATCATCCGCAAATAAATCCCGTTTGGAAACGGGTGTCTCTTCTGGAACAGAAGGATCTTTCGATTTGTTTGTTTGTGTCATGCTCTTATTTTAGCATGATCTCAAATAACCTCTTGGGATCAATCCCAGAAATCGCAAGACACAATTTCCGTTTTCATCCCCTTTTTTCCCATAATTGAACTTTTTTTCTCTTTAGACCTTTCGCCTTGTTAAAAAGGCTTAGGAAAAAATTTTTTCTTAGCGAGAAAAACTCTTTGAAAGGGCTTAAAAGGCGAAAAAAGAAAAAATTAGCGGTTGCGATTGGCTGATTTGAAGCGAATAATATAGGACACTATGACCAAAAAGAATGCCCCAACGGCCCATTTGATGAAAAAAAACGCCAAGAAGCTTCGTAAAAAGCGTCGTAGACGCCGTTTGAAAGCCAGTGTACGGACGACTTTGTCCTTGCTTCTCGCTTTTTTTGTGGTCCCTATTTTTCAAGACTACATCTATACTCTAGATCCTGCCCAATATTCCATTGAAGAAATCATCGCTCAAGCCAAAGGGCGTCAGTTGAATACGTCTAGCAAAGAGCTTACGCGCATTCCTGTCTTTGCCCATCGCGGCTTTGTGGAAAACTCCATTGGCAATAGCTTTGAATCCATCGATTTGGCTTTGCTCTCAGGATGCCCTCAAGTGGAAATCGATGTGCGTAGTAGTTCAGATGGCATTTTATACATGAGCCATGATGATAACCTCTCCCCGATTTCGGCTAGCGATTGGAACATTTCTCAACACACGAGTGCCGAACTCGATGGGATTTTGATGAAAAATGGCGAAAAGCTTCATCGCCTTTCCGAAGTATTCGATCGCTATCGAGACCAATTGATCTATTTGGTGGAATTAAAGGATGATAGCCCCGATCCCCAACCTTTTTTGGATGTGGTGGCAAGCTATCCCAAGCTCACTCAAAACATCCAAGCTCAATCCTTCAACCAGCCGCTTTTGGAAAACGTCCACACCGCTTTGCCCAATATGTTTGTGCAATCGCTCATCAGCGATTCCAACAAGATTGCTCAAGCGCTAGAGGCCTCTTGGCTCGATTCTTTAGCCGTTGACCAAAATATCTTGTCTTGGGATTTGATTGGCACCATCCATGAAACCAACAAAGAAGTGTGGGTTTGGACCATTGACAACCTTGAAGATGTCCATCGCTATTTATCATGGGGAGTCGACGGCGTGATCACCGACTTAGACAGTGCCGTTGCGATTTATCGTGAGTATACCGGTCCCTAAAATTTTTTTGGAAAAAAGGTCAACCAAAATCATTTGCGTTGACCTCTTTTCGTGTTCAAAATAATCATAGACGACGTTTTGGCTTTTAAATCGCATCCAAGCGAGAGGCTCAAAGCGCAACCTCTCCAAATTCGGTGGGTCTTTGGGCTATAATTGAAGGTATAGTTAAAAGGAGGAGTTCGATGGCCAAAAAGAATGTCTATGCGGCTCTTGAAATTGCGGACCACGAAGTCCGCTTAGTCGTCGCTGAAATTTTCAACGATCGAAGCAACGTCCTCCGGGTGGAACGTGCCGAACACAGTGGCATTCAAGAGGGAAAGATTACGGATGAAAAAGCCGTGATTCAAGCCATCGAACAAGCTGTGCAACAAGCACAAAATGCTCTTGGCTACCGTATCGAGCGGGTGCTTTTGGCAATCCCCGCCAAGAAAGTTCATCCGGTGAACAATCGCGTTCAAATCGAAATTGAAGATGGCACACACACCGTCCGGCGTTTTCACGTTCAACAAGGACTTAAAAGCGCTATGATGGCCCAACGCTTTGATGCAGAGGAACTTGTCAACGTCAATAAAATTGATTATTTCATAGATGGAATTCGACAAGAAAAAATTCCTCTGGGCATGGATACTGAAGTCTTCGATATGGAGATTGATCTCTTATATGCCGATAAAGAAACTGTCTATGCCTATGCGGCCATTGTCGAAAAAGCGGGTTTACAAATCCTCGATCTGGTCTTGGACATCTATGGAGCCGCCAAAGAAACCGGCGCGCTTTTACAATCCAAAGATCGGCCCGTCATTTTGATCGATCTCGAAGCCGATCACACCACCCTTGCCTTTTTAAACCAGAATAAATTGGCCTTCACCACGGTTTTAAGCAAAGGATACTCTTCGTTCATTCAAAGCTTGAAGGAAGAATACTCTTTGTCGGATGCGGCTGCTTGGCGTCTTTTGGAGAATTTGTTTGACTCAAGGGAAGTCGATGCCAATGAGGTCGTCATTTACATTGAACAACAAGACGATCAACGCGTCGAAATCACCAAAAAGCAACTCGCCCAAGCGGTTTTGCCCCAAATACGCAGCTGGATTGGAGATATCAATGCAGGATGTATGCCCATTTTAGAATCCACCCCTGCTCGATATCTGATCACGGGACAGGGAACCGGGATTCCCGCTTTACGGCAATTTGTGAATGCATTCAACGCCCCCGCTTCGATTTATCATGTCACCACAATCGGCGCACGCAATGGATGTTATGTTGTTCCCCTTGGTATGATGTATGCTTGGGAAGACATCAACAAGGTGAGCAATCGCGAAGTGACCTCGGTCAACAACAACGAATTAGAAGAAAGCATTGAATCCATTACGCGATATGGCAAAGAGCAGGAAGGCGGATTTACCAAAAAACTGCGCAAAGCCATGTTGTCCAATACAAATAAAGAGTAAAACCCCAAAGGAGAAGCCAGATTATGAGTATGTCAGAACTAAATAGAAATGCGGATATTCGAGTTATTGGAGTAGGCGGTGGCGGCTCAAATGCGGTCAATCGCATGATTTCAGACGATGTCCAAGGCATTGAATGTTATGTTGCCAATACCGATGTTCAGGTGTTAAAAAGCTCTCCCGCTGAAAATAAAATCGTTTTAGGTAGCGATGCCACCAAAGGATTGGGTGCAGGTGGTAATCCTGATATCGGGCGCAAAGCGGCTGAAGAAAGTGAATCCGATATTCGCGAAGCGATCAAAGGGGCCGATATGGTCTTTGTCACCGCTGGTATGGGTGGGGGCACGGGAACTGGAGCTGCGCCGTTAGTAGCCAAACTCGCCAAAGAAGAAGGGGCTTTAACCATTGCGGTTGTCACGCGTCCTTTTGGTTTTGAAGGCAAACGCCGTTCTAAAAATGCGGAAGATGGCATTGAAGAACTCAAGAAATACGTCGATTCGCTCATCATTGTGTCGAACGATAACTTGCTTGAAGTGATCGGGCGCAAACCCATTGAAGAAGCCTTTCAAGCGGCGGATAATGTCTTACGCCAAGGTGTGCAAACCATTTCCGATTTGATCTCCGTAGAAGCGCTCGTCAACCTTGACTTTGCGGATGTACGCTCTGTGATGCAAAATCAAGGGCGTGCGATGATTGGAATTGGCATGGCCGATGGGGAAGATAAAGCCATTGCTGCAGCCGAACGCGCCATTCAATCCCCTTTGTTGGAATCAAGCATTGCGGGCGCGAAGAGTGCGATCATCAACATCACAGGTGGCGATAAAGTTTCCCTTTACGATGCCCAAAATGCGGTCGCTGTCATCCAAGATGCCGCAGGCGGCGATGTGGATACTATCTTTGGTATTGCGATCAACGAACAACTCGGAGATGCCATCATCGTGACCGTCATTGCGACTGGATTTGATGAAACTGTCCAACCCACAACCAATAAGAAAACCACCAAATCCGCTCCGAAAAAACAATCCACCGAACGCCAAGCCGCTAAACCAAGCAGCACCACAAGACCAAGTGGGGTATCAACTTCCGTTTCGGAATCCGATGCCGATGATTCCATTCCAAACTTCTTTTTCCAACGCTAAAAGGCAGATCTTCTGCCTTTTTTCTTTATTCTCTTTGGGCAAAAAAGCCCTAAATTTCGCTTCAATTGGCTCATGGGCTCAACTAAGAGAATTTGGAATGTATTGCTTTTGAGAAAAGCCTTCTTTATCATGAAGAATGAATTTCTATGATTTTAAGATAATTGGAGGGTCTTTATGGCAGCTGCATCAGAATCAGCAGGAACAAGAAGAACGGCAGCCACTTCCCAGCGAAGAACTGCCCCGCGGACCAGTGGATCCGCTCAAAAACAACGCAGCGAACCGGACATTCCTCAAAGCGTTCGCGCAGATAGACCCAGACAACCCAAGAAAACCACCGCAAAGAAGACATCCTATGCGGAGCCTGATATTCCTCAAAGTGTACGGGCCACTAACCAAGCCAATACGCAACAACGCTCCCGAACCCAAGCGGCTCGCCAAGCGATGCAACAAGCGAATTACGCCTATGATGACTTGGATATTCCCCAAAGTCGTTCTCAAAGCACCAAGCAGACGACGCGGACCAATGCCCAACGCACCACGCAACAACGCTCAAGCCAAAGCAATCCGCAACGGACCAGTACGCAAAGACGGCCGCAAGGAAACACAAATGGCGGGCCGAGTGCGAGACCAGTCAATCAAACGCAAAAAACTCCACCTAAGCGCAAAGGATCCGGCTCTTCTGGCTCTTCGGGTGGAGGAAAAAACAACAAGCGAAACGCCCATCGCTCTCCCGCTAAACCCAAAGCCAAGCGACCAGGCCTCATCTCATGGCTTGTCGCACTTGTAGCGTGTGGTGGACTTGGCTGGTTTATTTGGCAATTGATGCGCATTGACATTTTGCCCACTGGCCTATTTATGTTGGTCTGTGCCCTTTTAGGCATCGTGATGGCCTTCTTGGTGTTTGTCTGGCTTTTTCATACCCGACGAACCGTGTTTAAAGCTATACTTGCCCTTTTGGTCTGTGCCATTGGCATTGGCAGTGTGGTAGCCGGAACGTATTTAAACGATACCGATAAGATGTTTGCGCAGATCACCAATCTCACCGACAAACAAGCCAACACCATGACGGTCTTTGCGATGCAGGAAAGCGACATCGTCTTACCCAAACAATTGACCAGTTCCACGAAGGTTGGCATCGATCCAAGCGATGATGCGATTGGAACCGAAGGTGCCATTCAACAGCTCAAAGAAGCAGGGGCCAATTTTGAAACGGTCACTTACGACAATCCCTTTACCCTTGTCGATGCGCTTTACAATCATGAAGTCGATGCGATCATCTTTCCAGAAAACATGCATGGCGTGATTTACGAAGAAGCCAATGATGACAATAAATACAATGCCTTGACCACGTTTACCAACGTCGTCGATCAATTCGTCTATTACAGTGCACGCGATGAAACAACGGTCAATCAAGCCAACCCCGTGAAAAACATCATGGTCGATCCCTTTACCGTGATGGTCTCGGGAAACGACAGCTATGGAAGCATCAACCAAGTAACTCGTTCGGATGTCAACATGTTGGTGACCGTCAACCCCAAAACCGCTCAAGTGCTCATCCTCTCTATACCTCGTGATGCCTACTTGCCCATTTCGTGTAAGAAAAATCCAAGTGCGTGTAGTGCCGTGGTGGGTGAGTTTGATAAATTGACGCACTCGGGCTTATATGGAGTGGCCGCTACAGAATCGACTTTAGAAGATGCCTTTGATGTAGAAATCAACTACTATGCACGCATTAACTTCTCCTCTTTGATCAACATCGTTGATGCAGTAGGAGGAATCGATGTGGAAGTCGAACCGGGCTTAGAAGTCGATCGCTTTTATGCCAACGGAACGGAAGGGGTGAAGGCGGGGACCAACCACCTCAATGGGGAACGGGCCTTAGCCTTTGTCCGTGAGCGCCATGCCTATGTCGATGGTGATAACCAACGCGTGCGCAACCAACAAATTGCCCTTAAAGCTCTTTTAAAAGCGGTGTTGTCTCCGCAAATGGTGGTCAACTACTCTAAAGTGATGACCGCCCTTTCTACGGCCTTTGATACGAATATGACGGCCAAAGAGATCAAATCGCTTTTGACCTTGGAGCTCTCGCGCTTTCCTGATTGGAATATTCAACTCTACTCGATGCCAGGAGAGCCAGCCGTGGCCTATTCGCCAGCGGCGCAAGCGGAGTTATCTGTGGTCTATTTGGGTACAGCGGAAGTGAACTTTGCCAAAGGTCTCATCGATGATGTCATCGCCGGAAAGACCATTGATCCAGCGACCTTCCCCGCCTCTACAGCCGGTACAGCTCAATTTGTCCCTTATTTGCCAGGCTCTAGTAGCTATACGCAAAATGTGGATGGCTTATGGAGTGAAAGCGAAGAGGATTACACCTACGATCCCTATGGTACCCAAAGCAATCCCTATAACGCCTACGGATATACGGGCGGCACTACCTATAATGCCAATACAGGAGGCTATACTCCCAATGGCTCTACCGACTACCTGCAAGGACAAGATGATGGGGGATATGGCTATGAAACGGGTGCGGTTTTAGAGGAAGTTCAAGAGGAACCAGTGGAGAGCACCCCCGTTTTCGACCCCTACAATCCCTATGGCCAAACCATCTCCTCGAGTCATACTCCTTCGCTAGAAACTTTAGATGATCCCTATGGAATACGCCAACCCTAAGAATCATAAAAAACAAGGCTTCTTTTTGAGGAAGCCTTTTTTGATGGGCACTTTTCTTTTGCCAAATGAAGTAGGCTTTGTTAGCGTAAAACATATGGAAAAAAGGGATCGTTTCCCAAAGCCAAAAGTAAACTCCGCCAAAAAGCCTGAGCATGGCATAATGAAACCAAGTACTTTCGATTAGAAAGGAGAACCTCGTGTTTTATGAGCACTCCTGAAAACGATCGCTCTAACAAAAATGCGCTCGTGGCGAGCAGCAATGTCGCCCCCGTTCAAAGCAAACCCACGCGTTTAAGCGTTGATTCCATTCCCACCATCGGAAATTCCTCTCGTTCCAATAGCGCCGCTGAAAGGCGCAAGCGCCGCAAAGCCAGCCAAGAAAGCGAAAGCGAGGCCAAGCGCCCTTTAGAAGAGTTACCAGAGGATCAAGATGCCTTAGCCGATGATGCGATCATGTCTTTTCACACCCAAACCTCTATTCCAACTCAAGCTCAAACGCCTAAAAAGGAACAAAAGGTGCAGGCTACAAGTCAAAAAAAGCAGACCAAAAAGACACCTCCCCGTCAATCCAATGATTCGCTTGACATTCCCCTTGGTGACAACCAAGCCAACTCCATCATTCCCATCCAGCCCTTGCGTCAAAGCCAACCCCGTCCGATTTTAAGCAGTGAGGAAAAGGAGAAAGCCTCCAAATCCACACCGAAAACCAAACGCGCTGCCCCTTTACAACGCCTTTCGCAAACAGGGCGCATCTCCACCCAATTGCCAGCCAAAGTCCCTTCTGAGAAAAAGAAAAAGACCAAAAAGCGCAAAAGCACCAACCTCATTTTAGTTCTGGCGCTCGCCTTGTTGGTGGTCGGTGGTGTTGGCACCTATATGTATTGGTGGAAGCCCTATAGCGAAGAACAAGAGCGCTTGCGCCAAGAAAGCATCTCGGTTGAACAATCGATCGCCTTACAAGCGCAATACCAAGAAGTCATCAGTCGCATTCAACATACCAGTGCCGTCAATGATATTAGCGATGCGGTCTTGGTGCATTTAAAGACCTTGGCGGTTTCGAGTTATTTGGTCGATTCGAGCACTGGAGAGATCAGTCGCGATGAGGCCAACATTCAAATCAGCGACCAAGCTCTCTACTTTCTGGATAACCTCTCCCAATTTGACGATGCGATTTTGTTATTTTATTTGGCCAATCCCGAGCGCTTCGAATTTGTCAAAGCCTATCCTACCCGTGCTGAATTGCAAGTAGCACCCGCCCAACTTAGTGAATCTTTAGAGAGCGTACCGGCCCTTTTACAATGGGATGTGCGGTGGGGCTATGAACCCTATGGCGATAGCACCGTCTATTATGCTGGCTGCGCCCCCACTAGCCTTTCCATGGTGATCTCCTATCTCACCAAAAATCCCACCATCACCCCAGCGGTGGTGAAAAATTATTCCGATGAAAATGGCTATTACGTCTCGGGAGCGGGCACAAGCAACCAACTGCTCACTGACTATGCCCAAAGCCAAGGGGTGAATGTAGAAAGCTTATGGGTCGATCAAGACTCCATCTCTCAAGCGCTCCAAGAGGGCAATGTGTTGATCTTCAACATGATGCCTGGCATCTTTACCCAAACCGGCCACTTCATTGTGGTGACAGGGGAAGAAAATGGACAGCTTCGAGTACAAGATCCCAATTCCATCAGCCGTTCACGCTTGTGGAGCTATGAGGAAGTCTTGCCCGAAACCCTTGCCGTTTGGGCCTACTCCGTTTAAATTGATTGAAAAAGAAAAAAGGGAAGAAAGCCACTTTCTTCCCTTTCACTTTTGCCCCTTTTAGAAAGGAAAAAGGCGTTTTTGCCTTTTTAAAACCATGTCCGAAGAGAAAAAAGCCATTGCCAACAAGCTCGAATACTTTTGTTGGATCTTATTGTTCATCTTAATTAGCTTTGTGGTGGGCATTCTCGTCTATATAAAGAAAGGATAGCCTGCCATGGAAGCGAAAAAAACCGCCATCGTTTGCATATCCGATACGTATCTTGAACGCGGATTGCAACTGCGAGCGTTTTACCAAAAGCTTGGCGATGAAGTCGTTGTAATCACTCCCGATTACTCCCATCGCCACAAAGCCTATATTGAAGCCAAGCAAGAAGGCGTCGTCTACTTGCCCCACAAGGCCTACCACAAAAACCTTTCCTGGCAACGACTGTATGGCCATTATGCCTTTGCCAAAGTGGTGCGGCAGTATTTGGAGGGGTGGCTTCCTGATCGCATCCATTGCCTCATTCCCGCCAATACCTTGGCCATGCAGATGGATCAATACAAACAAAGCCATCCTGACATCACCCTTTGTTTTGATGTGATCGATATGTGGCCCGAATCCCTGCCTGTCGGGGATTGGTTTCAAAAGACTCCTCCGGCGATTGTGTGGAAAAATCTGCGCAACAAGCATTTGGCGAGTGCCGATGCCATCTTTGCCGAATGCGGCCTCTTTGCCGACCAACTCGAAGCCCAAACGGGGGTCAATGCCGATATCTTGTATTGGACCTTATCCGATGAACCCACGACCGATGTACCCAATCTTCCTACCGATCATATGGCCCTTTGTTACCTTGGATCGGTCAACAACATCATCGATCTCGATTGGATAGAAGCCTTTTTAAAAGCCTTGAGTCAACTTGTCCCCATCAAACTCCATCTGATTGCGAATGGGGAAAAAAAAGAAGAGATGATTGAGCGCTTAAGTGCGATCTGTCCCATTGTGGATCATGGGCATATCTACGATCCCCAAGCCAAACAAGCGGTGTTTTCCGCTTGTCACTTTGGCTTAAACATCATGAAAGAAACCGTCATGGTCGGTCTTTCTATGAAGTCGCTTGATTATTTAAAGGGAGGCTTACCCATCATCAATTCACTTGAAGGCGATTTGCAGACGTGGATTGAGGAAGCCTTTTGTGGCATCAACATCCGCCGTGACGATATAGACTATACTGTAAACAAGATCCTGCACTTAAAGCCCCTACAACATTTGCGCATGCGTCAAAATGCCAAAGCCTTATATGATACCGTATTTTCCCGTGATGCCTTTGAAGAGCGCTTGCTTGAAACCTTGCAAGCCTAAGGAGGTAGGCGATGCAAATCAGCTGTGCCATGACGACATACAACTCCAATCCGATCTTTTTACAAAAACAACTCGATTCCTTGCGGCTTCAAGAGCGCCCTTTTGATGAGGTGATTCTTGTCGATGATGCCTCTACCAATGAAACCGTCAAGTGGATCAAAGACTATATCAAGAAGTATCATTTGTGGCATTGGAAAGTGATTACGCAAAAGAAAAATGCAGGCTTTGTCCGCTCCTTTATCAAAGCCTTAGAAGCCACCACCAAAGACATTGTCTTTTTATGCGATCACGATGACATATGGCATCAAGATAAAACCAAACGCATGAGCGAGATTTTACAAAGCGATCCTGAACTTTTGGCTTTGGCGAGTTCCTTTGATTTGATCGATCAAAACGATGCTCCTTTGTCCATGCCTTGTGATCCACAAAAAGCCAATCACAATTTGATCCCCCATCCGGTCAATAAAGGCGGCCTTACCTACATGAACTTTCATGAGATCCGCCTGCACAATTTTGCTCCTGGCTGTACCCTTGCCGTTAAGCGTGAGCTCATTCAAGACTACCTCAAACATGCCGATGACATCGATCTACCCCATGATTGGGCCTTGTGTGCACTTGCCACTTTGCGCAAGCCGCAGCGCCTAGCGGATCAAAAAGCCTTGGCCTACTTGGATGAAGCGCTCATCGACTATCGCCAACATCCAAACAATACGCTAGGCCTGAGCCGACGCAAGACGTATTACAGCCGCCTAGAAGGAGCCTATCAGGATTTTTTGGAAAAACAATCGCTGATGTACTTAACCCAAGTGCTCTTCTTTCCGCCTTGTGAACAAGTGGAAATGGGGCGCATTTTTGAAGTGTATCAAACGCGCTATGAGGCGATGCGCGATTTGAACTATTTGTCTCTTTTTTGGTTGCTTTTTACCAGCCAGATTCCGGGGCTTTGGAAGACCTTAGGAATGGATTTAAAAGTCGTTGTTCCCGAGGCCTTAAAACCAAGAAAACCCGTTCAAAGACAAACCAAGGGGCAAATTTTTCGCAATTTGCAGAAAAAGGAGTCCCAATGAGTTCCCCTACGCCAGCTCTTTCCATCGTGCTTGCGGCCTACAATGGCCAAGCCTATTTGCCCCAACAGCTTGCCAGTATTTTTCCCCAACTTCAAAAAGGGGATGAACTCATTTTGAGCATCGATCCCTCAAGCGATCAAACCAAGGCCATCGCCTATACTCTCTTTCAAGCCCATCAAGATCAGCCCGCTCACCTCATCCTTTTAAATGGACCAGGCAAGGGCGTGGTGAAAAATTTTGAACACGCTTTAGGTCATGCCCACAATCCCATCATCGTCTTTTGCGATCAAGATGATGTCTGGCTTGACAATAAGCTTGCGTGTATTCGCAAGGCCTTTTTACAAAACCCCAAGCTGCAAGCTTTTCTTCACGATGCCATCCTTTGTGATGCCAATCTCAATCCGATCGCTTCTTCCTTTATGGCCTATCATCATTCCCAAGAAGGCTTTGTCCAAAACATATGGCGCAATAGCTTTATTGGCTGTTGCCTAGCAATTCGAAAAGAGATCGTTGATCAATCCTTGCCCTTTCCCGCCATTCCCATGCACGATCAATTTCTCGGTTTACAAGCCTTACGGGCGGGTGAGGTGTTGTTTTATCAAGAGCCTTTGATCTATTATCGCCGCCATGAAGCCAATGCGAGTTCTATGACTCCTTCAAGCCTTTCCAATCAACTGCGCTGGCGTTTACAGATCCTCCAAGCTCTACAACAGCGCCCGCTGAAAAAGCGTTAGTTTGGAACGAAGGCTTCCTTGGTTTTGAAGGGAAAACTATAGTATATTGATAGAAAAGGTCTAGAGAAAGGAAGGTGTTTTATGAAAGGAATCATTTTAGCGGGAGGTTCGGGAACGCGTCTTTACCCCTTGACCAAAGTGACCAGTAAACAACTTTTACCTGTGTTTGACAAACCCATGATCTATTATCCCATGTCTATTTTGATGGAAGCGGGGATTCGCGAAATCATGATCATTTCCACGCCCGAAGACACCCCTCGCTTTGAAGAACTCTTAGGAGATGGACACCAATTTGGTTTAGAGTTGACCTACAAAGTGCAACCTTCTCCTGATGGCTTAGCCCAAGCCTTCATTCTAGGCGATGAATTTATCGGGGATGATTCCGTGGCGATGATTCTTGGGGATAACATCTTCCACGGTCATGGCTTGTCCAAGCGCTTAGTCGAAGCCGCCAATCGCCAAGAAGGGGCGACGGTTTTTGGCTACTATGTCGAAGATCCCGAGCGCTTTGGCGTGGTGGAATTTGATGAGGAGGGAAAAGCCATCTCCCTAGAAGAAAAACCGGCTGTGCCCAAGTCCAACTATGCCGTAACCGGCTTGTATTTTTACGATAACGATGTGGTAAAGCTTTCCAAATCGCTCAAGCCCTCGGCGCGTGGGGAACTAGAAATCACCGATTTAAACCGCATCTATCTCGATCAGGGAAATCTCAACGTCACGCTTTTAGGCGATGGCTTTACCTGGTTGGATACGGGTACGCATGAATCACTTGTCGATGCGACCAACTTTGTCAAAACCGTCGAGGAACACCAACATCGCAAAATTGCCTGCTTAGAAGAAATCGCCTTTCGTCAAGGGTGGATCAGCCTCGAACAATTAAAAGAAGCGTACGAGATCTACAAGAAAAATCAGTACGGCACCTACTTGAAAAAACTCATCGATCGCAAGTACATCGATAAACGCTCCAATGCGTAATTTTTGGCAGGAAGATGTTAAAAACGCCCGCAAAGTGTTTGGATGTAAAAACGATTTAAAAAATGTAGTAAGCTTTAAACCAGTTTAAGAAATTTCTTAGACTGGTTTTTGTCTGCGTTTTAAAGCTTTTGGCGCTTGACGTGCCAAAGAAAGGAAAACTATGAAAGTCACCCCAACGGCCATTCCTGGCGTTTTAATCATTGATACGGATGTGTTTGGCGATCATCGCGGCTATTTTAGCGAGACCTATTCCAAGCCTAAATACGAAAAGCTAGGCATCAATGCTGATTTTGTCCAAGACAATATGTCTTTTTCGGCCCAAGAGGGCACTTTGCGTGGGCTTCACTTTCAAAATCCCCCCTATGCCCAAGCCAAACTTGTCAGCTGCACCAAAGGACGGGTCATCGATGTGGCCGTCGATATTCGCAAAGGAAGCCCGACCTATGGACAATGGGTCTCCTGTGAACTCTCTGCGGACAACCATCGTCAGTTTTTCATTCCTCAAGGCTTTGCTCATGGCTTTTTAACTTTGACTCCCGATGTGGAATTTCGCTACAAAGTCGATAATGTCTACAATAAAGCCTCAGAAGGATCCATTCGCTACGACGATCCCACCATTGCGGTGGATTGGGGCAGCTTATTAGAAGGAAGAACTCCAATTTTATCCGATAAAGATAAAATCTCTCCCGTCTTTGAAGAAGCCGACAATCAATTTGTCTACCAACCCACAACAGAGCCTACTCTCTAGAAAGGAGCTTGCATGAAGATACTTGTTACTGGTGGAGCTGGCTTTATTGGCTCCAATTTTGTCAACTACATGGTCAACACCTATCCCGAAGATGAAATCATCAATGTGGATGCCTTGACCTATGCTGGAAACTTAGAAAACCTCAAGGAGGTTGAAGATAAACCCAACTACAAATTCATCAAAGGTGACATCGCCGATCGCGCCTTCATCTTTGATCTCTTTGAAAAGGAGCGCCCTGATGTGGTGGTCAACTTTGCGGCCGAAAGCCACGTCGATCGCTCCATTGAAGATCCCGAACTCTTTGTCAAGACCAACGTCTTAGGGACAACCACGCTACTTGATGCGGCCAAAGAATTTGGGGTTAAACGCTACCATCAAGTTTCGACTGATGAAGTCTATGGCGATTTGCCCTTAGATCGCCCCGACTTGTTTTTTACCGAAGAAACACCATTGCATACGAGTTCCCCCTATTCTTCAAGCAAAGCCGCAGCAGACTTGTTTGTACAAGCCTACCATCGCACCTATGGCCTACCCACGACCATCTCGCGCTGTTCCAACAACTATGGGCCCTATCACTTTCCTGAAAAGCTCATCCCCCTCATGATTGCCCGCGCTTTGGCTGATGAAAGCCTACCGGTCTATGGCGATGGGGCCAACGTGCGCGATTGGCTCTATGTCCTCGATCACTGCAAAGCCATTGACCTCATCTTGCGCAAGGGAAAAGAAGGTGAAGTCTACAATATCGGCGGTCACAACGAGAAGAGCAATCTAGAAGTCGTCAAGACCATTTTGGCTGCGCTAGATAAACCAGAAAGTCTGATCACCTTTGTCAGCGATCGCAAAGGACACGATCGCCGCTATGCCATTGATCCAGCGAAACTCGAGAATGAGTTGGGTTGGGTCCCCGAAGAAAACTTTGATACTGGCATTGCTAAAACCATCCAATGGTATTTGGACAATGAAGACTGGTGGAAAAACATCTTGAGTGGCGAGTACCAAAACTATTTCCAAGACATGTACGTCAACAAAGGACGCGTAAAGCAATAAGGAAGGATGGCTATGAAAATTTTAGTCACGGGCAACAAAGGACAACTCGGTCACGATGTCATCTTAGAAGCCAAAAAGCGCGGCATTGATGCAGTGGGTGTGGATGTAGCCGAGATGGACATCACCAATCGCAGCCAAGTCGAACAAGTCATCTCGAGAGGCAATTATGATGCCCTGGTGCATTGTGCCGCCTGGACTGCGGTCGATAAAGCGGAAGAACCCGAACTCTTTGAAACCGTAGAAGCCGTCAATGCCACAGGGACTGGCTACATTGCTAAAGTCTGCAAAGAGTTGGATATTCCCTTAATGTACTTTTCGACCGATTACGTCTTTGATGGCCAAGGCACCAATCCTTGGCAAGAAGACGATGAAAAAAATCCCCTCAACGTCTATGGTCTTACCAAATCCGAAGGGGAAGATTACGTCAAAGAAAACCCGAAGTTTTTCACCTTGCGCATCTCGTGGGTGTTTGGCCTCAATGGCGCTAACTTCATCAAAACGATGTTGCGTTTAGGCAAAACGCGCGATACGATCACGGTTGTGGATGATCAAGTGGGATTGCCCACCTACACCCAAGACTTAGCGCGTTTGGTACTCGATATGATCCTCACCGATCAATATGGGGTCTACCATGTTTCCAACACGGGAGAGTATATCTCTTGGTATGATTTTGCCAAGGAAATCTTCAAACAAGCGGGCATGAAGGTTAAAATCATCCCCGTCGGAAGCGATCAATACCCCGCGAAAGCCAAACGGCCTACGAATTCCCGTTTGGATATGAGCAAGCTAGAACAAAGTGGCTTTGCCCCTCTTCCTACTTGGCAAGATGCACTCAGTCGCTATTTAAAGGTTTTAAAAGAAAACCAATAGAGAAAAAAGAAAGGGACTATAACGAAGGCCGTTATACTCCCTTTTTTAGCTTTCTAGCCTAAATTCGTCCTCATTTTATGCTCCGATAAGCATTGAGCTCTCGAGAGAAGAGCTTTTATAGACTATGGATTTAAAGGAGGGAAGAACTCGAGGAATAGCCTCGTTTTTAGGCCTTTGAAGGAAATTTCATCTAATATCTAGCAGATAAAAGAGAAATAAATTACCTATCGTTTTCGAAGCATAAAATGAGGACGAATTTAAGTTAAACACGAGTTCGCATTTTGCTTGAAGAAACTTCCTACTAGAATAGACTTTTCTATTAAAGATTTCCTTCACCCAATTCGTTAAAGACAAAATATCCTTTAAAGGTGTCAATTCAAAAAGGATCAATTTTGAATTGTTCTCCTTTTCTCATTAAATTAGTTCCCATTTTTTGAGTAGGAAAATAAAAAAGACAAGAGGTTAAAAAGCAAGTATGGAAAAATTTAATTTTATAGATGAATTTACTCAAAAGATGAAAAACGAAGACATTAGTGTAGTAGGCGTTATTTCTAAAAATAGAAAAATCTATACTTTGGGAATGGATTCAAAATTGATTGGTAGAGTATTCGAGATGGTTTGTCAACCTTGAATCAATTGCGCTTAAGCATGGATTCCTCGTCAAAACACCTAGTCGACAAAACTACTATCCCGATTTTATCTTAGAAGATCCATTGGATCATCAAAAAATCGCAATCGATGTGAAATCAACGTATAGAAACTCTTCAAAAAAGAAAGTATCGTTTACTTTAGGTTCTTTTAGTTCTTTTATGAGAGATAATCAAAAAAATTTAGATGGACTCTATACAGAGTACCAAAAACATTACGTAATTGGCTTTATTTATCGTCGAAACGAACAGGCACAATATAGTAAGGAAATGTCTATTGAAGAATTAGACAAAATTCCATGTCCGTTTATTTTAGAAGACTTTTTTGTTCAAGAGAAATATAAGATTGCAGGAGATAAAAAAGGGAGTGGAAATACAGATAATATTGGTTCCATTAAAACCAAGGAAATCTCTGATTTTAAAGAGGGAAGAGGTCCTTTTTCGCAGTTAGGAGAAAATATATTTAACCTTTATTGGGCTAATTATCCAACTTACACGGAAAAAAATAAAAAGTTTAGAGATCTTAAAACGTTTTATCATGCGTTACAAAATGGGCTAATTCTTAAACCTTATCTCTATAATTTAAATTATGATTTTCTCTTAAAGAAATTAGATATGTATTTTAAAGAGGACTTTGATGAAGAAAACGATCAACATTGACCTATAACTTAAATAAAAACCAAGGAAAAAAGGGGGATCTTCTATGAAAGTTCTTATTCCACCGATTAAATGTCAAGGAATCAAAACAA
>CAYTMK010000022.1:24248-29035 GCA_964438885.1 uncultured Erysipelotrichaceae bacterium
TTTATTTATCCTTTATCTATAGCTAGATATTGGATGAGATTTCCTTCAAAGGCCTAAGAACGAGGCTATTCTTCGAGTTCTCCCCTCTTTTAAATCCATAGCTCTTCTCTCGATAGCTCAAGGCTTATCGAGCATAAGAACGAATTTAAACCAAGCTTTAAGTCCCTTTAGATATAAACCGAAAAAGCCATTTTGCTTTATCCAAAGAAAGAGTTAATTGAGTCTAGAAAAATTGAAAGAAGTCCAAAAAAGGGACTAGAATGGGCCCATTCTAGTCCCTTTTTTCTTTTCCCTTTGGAATCAGGAAATCGGCTGGGAGGGTTTCATATTCTTGCCAATCGGTATATTTGGAAAGGCCTTCTTGCTCTTCGGGTTTGGCTTTTTGAACGGGAATAGAGGTTTCATCAAAGGGTTCTTGGACAAACAACTCGTTGGTAAAATCTTTGGTATCCTCAAGATTCTCGGAGTCCATCATCGCCACATGGGGACTCGATTCTTCAAGCTCTTGTTTTTGCGTGCGCTTTGTTGCCAATAAGACGGGATGAGTAGCTTGGGCAATGGTGCGTTTGAATAGCCGTACCGAGGAATGTGCCGGATGAAAACGCGGAGAAATCATGCCCGTACGCTCGATGAAAAGTTCAATCCCCACAAAGAGAATGGCCATCATCATTAAACCCGCCAAGCGATTGGAGATATAGAGGAAAGCGCTCATGCCAAAGCCAAAGGTGATCCCGCACATGATGATGACGCTATGGGTTTGGCCAAAGCGGCTCATGAGCTGGTGATGCAAATGGGAGCGATCGGCTTGGTCCACGGGAATCTTTTTGATTTTGCGCCGCAAGATCGCTGAAAAGGTATCCACAATGGGAAGCACCAAGATCAAAATGGGAAAGCCTAAGGTCATCATCGTAGAGGATTTAAAGCCCAAAAGCGAAAGCGCAGCGATCGTGCTGCCCAAAAAGAGAGAGCCGCAATCGCCCATGAAGATGGAAGCGGGATGGGCATTATAAAGCAAAAACCCTAAAATCGCTCCCATTAAAATGAAGGAAAGTTGAATGATATCTCCTCGGCGATCCACAATAGAAATGGCACTCACAATTGACAACACCACCAAGATCATGCCACCGCAAAGACCATCCAAGCCATCGAGTAAGTTGATCGCATTGGTGATTCCCACAATCCATAAAATGGTAAAGAGATCACAGATCAAGGGATTGGTGATGGAAAAACGAAAGATGCGTAGAGTATCTACCCCCACACCAGAGTAGACTAAGACAAGCGAGGCCAAAAGCTGCAGGCCAAACTTCATCTTGGCCGGTAAATCAAGAAAGTCATCCCAAAGTCCGATCAAAAACATCATGGAACTCGTCAAAAATACCCCCATGGTCGAGCGATCTGGGGTAAAAAACAACAACAGACCGGTCACAAAGGCGAAATAGATCGCAATGCCCCCGATACGAGAAATGATGCCATGGTGAATGGTGCGATTGTTTTGTTTCGCCCACGCATTGGTCCACTTGGAAACCACTTTGACAAGCGGAATCAAAAGAGCGGACAACACAAAGGGCACCACAAAGGTCAACACACATCTCATGGTTGCACCCCTCCTTTCCAACGTGGAATCATAAAATTAGTATATGATAAGCACCTTAAATTGCCAAAAGCGCTTTAAAAAGGAAGCTTCTTCTTTTTATCAAAAAAAGAAAGGAAAATAAATGAAAAAACTGTTGTTATTATACAATCCCTGCTCTGGGGATGGTCGCATCCGCCATGCTTTAGCAGAAGTAATTGAACTCTTTTCGAGCGTAGGCTTTTTAACCACCCTTTATCCTACCCACTATGCCGGAGATGCCAAGGGATTCATTCAAGCGCAGGGAGCTTTTTTTGATCGCATTGTGGTGTGTGGTGGAGATGGGATGATGCATGAGGCTATCAATGGTTGGATGAAAGGCATCGATATGCCTTTGCTTGGCTATATTCCAAGTGGTACCGTCAACGATTTTGCGAGCACCCATGATATTCCCAAAGACTTAATGGAAGCGGCCAAAGTGGCCTGTGGCAAAACGTGGAGCAGCCTCGATAGCGGCACCTTTAATGGCGAATACTTTACTTATGTCGCTGCCTTTGGCATTGGCACAAGCGTTTCCTATCGCACTTCGCAGCGTAAAAAAAAGCGGCTTGGCTCTTTGGCCTACGTCTTAGAAGCGCTCACCACTGTCGATTTTACCCATTGGGAAAACAATTGTGAAACCATGAAGATCGCCTGGGAAGGAGGCGAAAGCCAAGGCGACTTTTTGTATGGCATGGTCTCCAACTCCAAATACGTGGCAGGGACCGAATTTTTTACGCGCAATGTCTTCAATTGGCATGATGGCCTATTGGAGGGCTTATTTATCCGTCGTCCCATGAATTTAAGTGAACTCAATGCGATTATTGCAGGAATCACGCGCTCAGATTTTAGCCATCCTTTGTTTATTCAGGTACAAAGTCCGTGGTTTGACTTTGAAGCCAAACATGCCGCTTGGACTTTAGATGGCGAATTTGGGGGAATTCATGATCACGTTGAAGTCCAAGTCATCCCCTCGGCACTGAAGATGGCTCTTCCTGAAAGTCACATCCAAGAGGCATGGCCGGAATTGGAATTTGAAGAGAAAAAGGAAGATTGAGTTTTGTTTGGAAAGAAGGCAAACTTTCCAAAAGGTCTTTTTGGGGGTTTTCTTTTTTTAAGGAAATGGCGCACAATAAGAATTTAGAAGCCAAGACTTGGCCTAATCGTGTTTTTCAACACGATCCCTCTTTTACGAGGGAGAAAAAACACCATACCTTGAAGGTGTGGTTGCAAGAAGGGGATTTTTCATGCATCAAGACGACGTTCAAGACCAACCGATCAACAATCGGGAAACCATCCCAATTGACGAACTAGCTGATTTTGCGGCCAAGCAAACGCTGCCAAAACGTGCCGCCAAAACGTCAAACTCCCGCCTTCGCCTCGCCGATAGCACGATGCCCAGCAGTCAGTCGACGAGTTCGAAACCCAAGATGGTCGCTCCCGTTAGCCAAAACACCAAATCAAGCTCTGTACCCTCAGTGACCCAAGACTTGGAAAGTTTAGCGGCACAAGTTCAGGCCGCTAAATCCCAAATTCAAGAGCCAGGCGATTTAGCCAAGGCTAAAGCCCAAGCCAAAGCAGAAGCCAAGGCCAAAGCACAGGCCGAAGAAAAGGCCAAGCAAGCCCAAAAAGAAAAACAAAGCACCACCACTAAAAAAAGCAAGAAAAAACAAAAAGGAAGTCCAGAAAAGACTTCTTCCCAAAATAAACCGAAAAAAGAGAACAAGAATAAAAAGAAAACCAAAAAGAAGACCCAAGAAAAAGGGGTCAAAGAGGACAACGTTCAGTTTGAAGTCATTCAACCAAACGCCCCCAAAGAAAAAAAGCCACTCAATCCCATTCTCGTCAAAACCGGAAAGGTAATCTGGACGCTTTTAAAAGCCCCAGGAACCTATGCGCTTTTGGTGGTGATCGCTAGCGTTTGTGCCCTTTTGATGACGATGTTTCAATTGTCGCTTTTCAAAGTCGCCCTTGCTGGCCTGATTTTAGGCATCGCCTTAATCGGCATGAGTTTAGCTGGCTATTGGTTTTACTTTACCTCGCATAAATTTTGGCAAGTCCCTGCTCTTTTGTTGTGTGCAGCCTTAGTGGGTTGCTCCTTTTATGGGCAACGAGAACTCAATCAGTTCTCGGCCATGCTAGAAGCGCTCTGTCAACCCGGTGCGACCTTCATTCAAAGTGTAGGCTTGTATGCTCCTACACTCATTCCCGTCAATGATTTGAGCACCCTCAATGGAGAAACCCTTGGCATTATGGAAAACCGCGATAGCGTAGCTGTGACGGCTTTGTTGGATGATCTCTTGGCCCAAGGCATCCATGTCAAAACCAAATCCTACAATTCCTTACAACAGCTCTACAAAGCCGTGCGCGGTCAGGCCATTCGGGCCGTCATTTTAAATCCTGGCGATGTCAAACTCATCGAAGAATTTGCGGGCGTTGGCCAATCGAGTACCCAACTTTCCGCGGTGTATCGCGTACCCGTCAATACCGATGTCACCAGCCCGATCTCCCATAAAAACCTCGATACCGAACCTTATACCGTGCTCATCTCGGGGTCTAACTCCCTTTTAAAGGAAGCCTCGTATCGCAGCAATCTCAATTTATTGGTGACAATTAACCCCAATACGCGCGAGATTTTAACCATCGTTGTCCCCAAGAGCTTGTATCTTTCAAGCAGTTGCGTCGAAGGCCTAGCCTGTCCTCCCGTGACCTCTCCTGATCGCTTATCCTATATGAGCTATCACTCCATTGAAGCCTTGCGGGAAACCTTGGAAAATTTCTTTCTGACCTCCATCGATTTTACCGTGCGCTTAGATATGGAAAAGCTCTTGTTGTTGTATGACCAAGAGGAAAGCTTAGCGTTAAGTACCGATACGCCCTACACCGATACCACAGGAGGCAACAAGAGTTTAACGAGCAGTCCACTCATCAAGCGCTTTTTAGGCAACGTCGACGATCCCGCTTCGGATGATATGAACCAAGAACTCAACCAATTGCGCATCTTGTTGACGCTCTCGCATGCCTACCAAAATATCACTCCCCTGGAGTTGGAAAAGCTCATGCCAAACTTAGACCTTTGCATCACAACAAGCTTCAACTATGAGCAGCTATGCCAAATCGTAAAGATGTTCTACATCTTCCCTGAAGCCATGAACAGCTACTACCAACTCATCACTGG
>CAYTMK010000023.1:0-28728 GCA_964438885.1 uncultured Erysipelotrichaceae bacterium
AAGCCTTTGTTGTTGAGAAGAGCGTAGGTATTTAAAGGATGGTTGTATATCTCCTCATTTTTTAAAGTATCCACAAAGACAAGCTCTTGTTCGGCTCGCGTACAAGCCACATACAAAAGCCGCATCTTTTCTTCCAAATCTTCTAAGTAACGCTTATGAGCCAAAGCCAAATGGGAGGCGCTTTGGCGTTTGAGTCGATTGGCGACATCCAAGCCATCAAAGCTCAATCCTAAGTCGGCATCGAATTGAATGGGTTTTCCGGCTTCCATATCCCGTTGTGTTTGTTCGGTCAAAATATAGACCAGCTTATATTGCAATCCTTTGGAAGCGTGAATGGTCGAAATTTTGACTGCATCTTCTTCTTTGCCAAAGGGGATGGCTTCGGAGGTTTTGTCCAAGTCTTCCTCTAAGCCGGCTGAATTTAAAAAGTCATCCAAATCCAATAGACCATTGGCTTCTACGGCTTTTTGAAGCAATAAATCCAAATTGGTTTTATCTTGAGCCGTGGTCTTTTGGTCATAAAATTGGTTGAGGTTGTAAATGGCTAAGACCATTTCAGGAAGGGATTTATCCTTAAAAGTGCGCAGCTTTCGTTCCAAAGCGAGGATTTTATACCCTTCGGGTGAGGAATGTAGAGTTTGATAGAGCGTTTGATTGGGTTCACGATTGGTCAAAAGAGGTAAGATGTCCTCTTGGTTTAAACCAGTGAGTGGGGAACAAAGCGTGGCCATCAAAGCGATATCGTTGCGGTTGTCTTGCATGACGCGCAAAGCGGATAAGACAATTTGAATGGCTTTGTTGGTATAAAAGCCTTTGCGCAAGTGATGAATGGAACGAATTCCCCACGATTCCAAAGCCTGTTTGAGCTCATCGTGTGGAGTGGAGGTTCGAGTTAAAATGGCCACATCGCGCATTTGAATTTCTTTGGCTTTTAGTTTTTGAGAAATATCATGAGCGATCAAATCGTAGCGATGTTTGCGATGAACCGAGCGGGCTTTATTTTCCTTCATCGGCTCTCCGGTTTTCGGATCTATGGTGTTTTGGTACTCGGTAAAGAGAAACCGAATGGGTTTTTGTGGTTCTTCGCTTTGTTTGGCACTTCCCGCTTTGGCATAATCCAGGGCCGAGAATTGACTTTCTAATCCTTCTACATTCATGAGCTGAGAAAAGAAGGTGTTGTTAAAGTCAATCAACCGTTTGGTAGAACGATAGTTTTCTTGCATGGCAATGACTTCATCAAAGGGACCGGCATTTTCGAGATGATGCTTCATCAATTGAGGGCGAGCTTGACGAAAGCGATAAATGGATTGTTTGATATCCCCTACCCGAAAGACATTGTTTTCTCGGACAATGCTTTGAATAATGGATTCTTGTAAATCGTTGGTGTCTTGGTATTCATCAATTAAGATTACTTCATATTGATTACGCAAGGCTTCAGCTGCTTGTGGGTGTTGTAAGATTTGCCAAGCGTATTGTTCCATATCGGAAAAGTCGATGAAACCTGCTTCTTTTTTTAAGCGCAAGAATTCTTCTTGAACGGCAATCGCAAGTTCTACAAACGCTTCTTGAACAAGGCGAGTTTCCTTGGCCGTTTGTAAGAATTCTTCAGGCGTAAATAATGCCTCAGCAATGGCCTTTTCATACTTTCGAGAATCTTGTTGAATTTCCTTAAAGGATTGTTTATTGATGGTGGGCGTAAATTTTCCTGAAGTTTCAATGTATTCAGTGAAACGATTCCCAAAAGCCATATAATTTTTTTCTTCTAGTGCCAAAAGGCAAGCTTTGAGCTTTTGTTGCTTGCCTTGAAAGAGCGTTAAGTACTCTTGTTGCTTCTCTAAACGAGCAAAGCTCATTTCCAAAACCGTTTCTTCCATGGTTTCAAAGATATCGATGAGTGCTTGAATCCGCAGGGCAAACCATCCATAAAAATCATCCGTTACAGTTGAACTTGGAGTCCGGCACGATTGAATCCAAGCTTTCCAATCAGGCTTAGAACGCGCCAGTTCCAAAAACTTTAAGATGGTTTCCCGTAAATCTTTCTCCCCTTGACCATAGGCGGCTAAATACAAACTTAAAGCTGCCCGTTTTTGAGGATCCATCGTCGCTAAAGTGTTTTGATGGGCTTGAGCGAGCGCTTGTTCATCCGCTAAGCCAGTATCGACATGACTTGCCACAGAGTAACTTAAATTGGCTAAGTAATAGTAGCGTTGGACGATGTCCAAACAAAAGGAGTGAATGGTACTAATTGAAGCGGTCTCGAGTTGACTGAGTTGTAAATCAATCCAAGGATCGCCGACCTGTTCCATTAAGCGCAGTTTTAAGCGGCTTTTCATTTCTTGCGCCGCATCCTCTGTAAAAGTCATGGCTAAGATTGAAGAAATGGGAATACGATCTTGAATTACCAATTGACATAAACGCTCAACCAATACAGCCGTTTTCCCCGCTCCCGCAGAGGCTGAAACCAATAAATTCTTTCCCCGAGAGCGAATGACTTGTTTTTGAGTGGGCGAAAAGGTCATTTGAGATCCTGTTTCTTTTTCTAAAACAAGGCCATCTACCGCTAAAGTGCCTTGGAACGTTTCTTGGGTTTTTAGCATGTTTTATTCTCCTTTCTCAATGGCTGCATTTCGACAAATAGCCCGATAGGCACAACGAACACAAGCACTTGGTTTATGCAAAGGAGAAAATTCGTTTTTAACAATTCCTTTGGCATACGTTTGGGCTTCATTTAAAATCTTTTCTTGCTTCTTTTCGTAGCTTGGAACCGACTTGGCTAAAGATTGCATCAATCCAGGGCGCGGTTTTTCAAAGTTTTGCGCCACGAAGCTGTCCTTTAAGAAACTCTCTGTTCCTTTCCCGCTCGCTTGACTTGGTGAGATGGGAAAAGCATTGGCTTGAGCGCCCCCTCTACCATAACTCAAGGAAAAAGCGGGATGCGAGGCCGCTTTGGGGGACAAGCTAAAATCAAGGGTCCCAAAGGGCTGTTCTAAAAGAACATCAAATCCTTCTTCTTGTTTAGGATAGACATTGAAGATCGCATGGGAGTGAAAACCAGAAGCGATGCTTCCTTCAATGCGCATGGGTAAGCCTTCGATTTGTTTTTCCAAACCGATTTGAAAATCACCTTCTACAATGGTGAGGCCCATTTCGGTGCAAATTGGCTTGAGATTTTGAAAAAGCCAAAACAATTCTTCACTGCTCAAGCGAGCTAAGGCATCAATCTCTTTGACTTTGGAAGGAAGGACGTGTTTGGCAAAGGCAAAGTCTTGTTGAACAAGCGCTTCAATTTGGGACAAAGTGAGTTCATAAAACGGTTTATTGTAACCAGAAAGGCTTTGTCGCATGATGGTAGAAACAATGGTGGGTTGCAATTGTAAGATGTCTTTGGCAACAATCGGCTTTTTTAAATGCAATCCATAATGCAATAAGTTCTTAAGAGGACAATCTTCATAACTGGAAAGCTGGCGCGATTTGGTTTCGAGAATGTGGTCTTCTCCTTCAAAAAATACTTGAGACTGGAGCGATTGGATGGAAAAAGAGGGCTTTAAATTGATGCTCGTTTGGGCAGCGACTTTAAATTTTGGAAAAACTTCGAGCCACGTATTGAGTTCATGGCTGCTTTCGATCCCTTTGCCTTCATAATCGGATTGGGCATACAAGAAGTAGACCTCTTTTGGAGCCATAAAAGCTTGCTTCGCTTGATGAAGGGCATGGCTCATTCGCTTTTCTAAGCTAGGATAGTTTTCAATTTTGGCTAAGTAGTCTTCTCCAAAAATTCCTGTATCCTGACTGGAACTCGGAAAATTTTTGGCATCCATTCCAAGACAAAAGACATGGTCATGCAAACAGCTGATTTGATCCCGCTCTGCGATTAAAACGCCTTTGAGTTCTGACAAGGCCGCTGAGGGATGTAAGGTATCCAAAGAACGAATAAATAAAGTCAAATCCTCTCTCTTTTTAACAAAGTCTTTAATTTGACTCCAACGATCTAAGACTCCTTGAAAAATACGCACATCATCTTCAGTAGGTGTAGGAATTTGATCCATAATCAATTGAGAAATCTTTTCAAAGGAGTCAATATCCCAATCTTTAATTTCTAAAAGTTTTTCTTTCCAAGGGGTATATTGCATTTCAAGGGTTTGAAGATCAGCGAATTGGCTCGGTCCAAGAAGCGAATTTTCTTCGTAGGCTACGTTTTGTAAATTGCTTTCGCCATCTGGATACAATTCGAGATACTGACGCACATCATAGCCTGTAGTGGGAAACATGACTTTTAAAAGATGCATAAAGCGCGTATCGTCTCGCTTAGCCACATAATTTAAAGCGGCTTTCCATTTGTCTAAAACCGTCGAATTGGAATCTTGGCTATAAAAGGTATAGGGAATTTTACGTGATTCAAAAGCCTGGGCTAAGGCATATTTTTCATCAGGATTAGATAGTGCCACTAAGACGGATTCGGCAGGAAGGCGATTGTTTACAATCGCATCTGCACACACTTCCATTTCTTTATGTGGATTGGAAGTCGCCCAATAGTAAAAGCGGCGATGATGGTCTTTGCCCAAAGGCTGAGCACCTTTTGAAAAAAGCAATTGGACCCAATATTCAGAAAGCGGATTATATTGAGTCGTTAAAATTCGTACTCGCTTTGCATCCTCAAAGGGAAGTGTTTTGGCTTCTTTGACCCATAGATCAATATGAGAAAGCTTTTGAATGACTTCGAGTAAATCACGTTCTCGCGTCGTATCGGTGGGAAACTCTGTAATATCATACAGTTGCACATTGGTCATAAAGCGCTCACAATCACATAAAAAGTCATAGTCCTTGCGCGAACTATAAAAGGTATTGGTCACACTCAAATCACTCAAAGCCCGCTCATATTGGTAAAGAATACTTGCGGTAGAGGGCTTTGGTTTTTGAAGATGACGATTTAAATACGCCTCTAAAGAAAGCACCGTGATGTTGAGGCAATTTCCTTTTTGTTTGGCGATTTCTTCATAAAGAGGTAAATGCAAAGCACTTGGAGCAATTAAAATGGTATTATCTTCGATTTTCATAAGGATTTATCCTTTCTAAAAAGAGAAAATCTTCTCTATTTATCTTCTCTAAGGGAATAGCACTATTTTTGTCATATCAAAAAAATCTTACTGTTCTTAAAATGGATCTATTGTTTATCCCATAAAAACTAAGATTTAGAATCTCTAATAATATTTTTTAATAGTTCTAAAGTTTAATAGTTTATGAATTCTTATTTTCTCCTTTGGTTAAAACAAAAAGTGCTTCTCCCTTGCCAACGTTTAAGGAAGAAGCACTTTTCTTGTTCTCAAGGAAACTCCCATATGATTTTAACCTAACGATTATGATCTATTTTAGAACCTTCTATAGTAGAAAATATTTTTAATGGATGTTCGATCCTTCCCCATATCAGGGATTTATATTCTTTTGGGTGGATGGGAAACAATAAAGTAGGCTGGGCTTCTTTTGGCTCTTTAAGAAGAAAAAGCTTTCCAAGTTTTTTCTCTTTAAAACTGACTTAAATTTTCTATTTTTATGGAATCTTTATTTCTTTTTGGCATTTCCAACTCTCTTTTTTTTTCTAAGGTCTATAACATAACCAAGGAAAGAAAGGTGGAAAGGGCAATGGACAAAACGATTGTACCTGAATGTGAGCGACGACATATCTTTTTGGTGATGATGTTCATTGGTGGCTTTTATGGAGCCTATACCTATACAGTTCGCGGTGGGGTTTTTTGCAATGCTCAAACAGCGAATTTGGTGCTGATGTCGATTGCACTCAGCCAGGGGCTTTGGATGAAAGCAGCCTATTATTTGATTCCTTTAACGGCTTATTTTTCCGGATCTGTTCTTTCTGAAGCCTTACCCCATTGGTTGGATAAATCTCAAGTGCGGTGGGAAACGATTTTGGTTGGCTTTGAAATTTTAGCTGTCATTTTGCTTGGAGCGGTTCCAGATTCTTGGCCTTTTCAAATTACACAAGTTGCTATTAACTTTATTGCGGCTTTACAATATGCGACGTTTCGTATGGCTCGAGGCATTCCGATGGCCACAGTTTTTTGTACCAACCACATTCGTCAACTCGGAATTCACTTTGTAAAGTGGTGTCATGATGGTCATTCTTCAAAAGAAGCCCAATATTTAACCATTACTATAAGTATGATTCTATCCTTTATTGCAGGCGCGATAACGGCCTCCTTTTTAGGCCATTATTTTAGTGGAAAAGCCTTATGGTTTACTCTCATTCCTTTGGCTTTGGTCTTTATCGATTTATTTCATGCAGATTTGTTGGAATCCAAACAGAAAAAACTGGCTTATTTGAGCCATTAATTACTTCTTAAAAGAAAGTACTCTTTTGGTCGCTTAAAAATTAGGAAAAGCGAAGAAAGCAATTTTAAAGATTTTTGAAGGCTTCTTGACTTCTCTTTTCAATTTCCTATAATATGAGCGATTGCTCGGAGGGCACATCATTCAAGAGAAATGATGAGGCTGGATAAGGCACAGACTGAAATGTCTGCCTTATCCAGCCCTTTTTTTTTAGGAGGAGACAAAATGGACTTTTTAACCGATCGAATTAAGCCGATGTATCTAAAATATCTTTCGGCTGCCTTTGGAAGTGCTTTGATTACATCCATCTATGGAATGGTCGATATGGCTATGGTAGGCCAATATCAAGGACCTGATGGCTCAGCTGCTTTAGCTCTTGTAGCACCTATTTGGAACATCATCTATAGTCTTGGCTTACTCATGGGGATTGGTGGTTCTGTTTTATTTAGTACTTTACGCGGTCAAAGCATTCAGAACAAAAAAATCTCTAACGAATACTATTCTTTAGCTCTTATTGGAACTGGGATTTTAAGTTTGATTTGTTGGATCGGCTTAATTTTTTGGAACAAAGAATTGCTTATTGCCTTTGGAGCCCAAGGAGAATTATTACTCCTCGCTCAAAGATATCTTTTCCCCATTCAATTTGTAGTCCCTACCTTTTTATTCAATCAAATGTTAGCCGCCTTTTTACGTAATGATGGCAATCCAACTTTAGCCACAAAAGCTGTATTGTTTGGCGGAATTCTGAATGTGTTTGGAGATTATTTCTTCGTTTTCACCTTAAATATGGGGATCTTAGGAGCTGGTTTAGCCACTGCTTTAGGCTCTTTGTGCTCTTTTGGGGTGATGGTCTATCACTTTTTTACGCCGAAAAATACGCTTCAATTGATATGGCCGAATCAATTTTTTCATAAGCTTCAAAAAATTTGTGTAACAGGATTTTCGACCTTTTTTACCGATGTAGCCATGGGAATTTTAACTGTATTTTTTAATCGTCAAATTATGAATTATCTAGGAACCAATGCTCTGGCAGTCTATGCGGTCATTATCAACATCAGCACCTTTGTTCAATGCTGCGCTTATAGTGTAGGACAGGCGGCTCAACCCATTATTTCAGCTAATTTTGGGGCTCATCAAGGAAAACGGATTTCTCAAACACTCAAATATTCCCTTATAACGACAGCCTTATTTAGTCTTTTTTGGACGGGATTGAGTCTTATGGCTCCCAATCTTTACATTCGAATTTTTATGACTCCAACCCCTGCCGTTTTAGCTATAGCTCCTTCTATCATTCGTACCTATGCCTTATCGTTTTTGCTTTTGCCTTTTAATGTTTTCTCCACATTTTATTTTCAAGCTTTAATGAAACCCACTGCGGCCTTTATTGTTTCCGTAGCCCGAGGAGCTTTAATCAGTGGTCTATTGATCTATACTTTACCTCTTTTATTTGGAGCAAAGGCTCTTTGGTGGGCGATGCCCATTACTGAATTGCTCGTGGCTGGATATAGCTTTTTAGCCATGAACCATACCAACAAAAGTCTCTTACAAGTTAAAGGTTAGAATTTTAGCTAGATCTTTAAGAAAAGGTCTAGCTTTTTGATTAAAAGCCTAGAAAAAATATTCCACTCTTCAAACTCTCCTACTCAATTTTTCAAGAATTTTTACTTCGTTTTGTAAAATAAAGAATAAGGAGAAGTGAATATGGCCCAAGAAATCGTAGTAGAACATCCTTTTGATCCCATTTACGCCTCGACAAGTAAGATTTTAATTCTTGGATCTTTACCTTCCGTTGCATCAAGAGAACAAGCTTTCTATTATGGCCATCCGCGCAATCGTTTTTGGAAAGTTTTAAGCGCCATTTTCCAAGAAAAAGTGCCTTCTACCATAGAAGAGAAAAAGGCCTTTTTAATGGCGCATGATATTGCTCTTTGGGATGTCATTGCCAAATGCAAAATCCAAGGATCGAGTGATGCCACCATTAGAGAAGTGGAAGTAACAGATTTG
Organism: uncultured Erysipelotrichaceae bacterium; assembly: GCA_964438885.1. Classification (GTDB taxonomy): domain Bacteria; phylum Bacillota_I; class Bacilli_A; order Erysipelotrichales; family Erysipelotrichaceae; genus Allobaculum. Next base: position 8,344 of record CAYTMK010000023.1, read on the forward strand.
AACCAAATTTTAAAGCAGGTCCCTATTCAAGCTGTGTTTTGCAATGGAACTACAGCCTTACGCTATTATCATAAATTTCAAGAACCAATCACGCATCTTCCCGCCAAGCTTCTTCCTTCTACAAGTCCTGCAAATGCTTCCTATTCCTTAGAGGCCTTGATTGAAAAATGGAAAATTCCTCTTTTGAGCAGTCTCAACGATCAACAAAAGGAAAATAAAACCCAAGATAAAAAGGGGGCAAAATCTTGAAGCAATTTCGGTTGGTGTTAACAGGTGGGCCTGGAGGGGGAAAAAGCGTCGCTTTACAAGCTCTTCAACGCAATTTAACCAAATATGGAATTCGCGTCGTTGCCATTCCAGAAGCGGCAACGGAAATTATTTTAGCCGGTCTTTCTCCTCGTGGCATTTTAGAAAATAAAGATTTTCAAGCTCTTCAATTGGATTTGCAATTACAACGCGAAGATCTCTACGCCCAAGCCGCCCAAAAGTTAGAAGATGAAGTCGTGGTTTTGATTTGTGATCGAGGGACTTTAGATGGCAAGGGATTTATTGATGAAGAATCCTTTCATCAAATTCTTCATCAACGCGATTTAACAGAGCAACAACTCTGTAGCCGCTATGATGCCATTTTTCATATGACAAGTGCTGCCAAAAAGGATAGAACGTTGTATTCGCTCAATAACAATTTAGCCCGCAAAGAAACACCAAGTGAAGCGGCCATGGAAGATGATCGTCTGATTACCATATGGAGTCAGCATCCCTATCATGTATTGATTCCTCCTTGCCAAACGATGGAAGAAAAACTTGAAATTCTTCAGCAAGCCATTTTGGATTTTCTGAAAAGCCAGTATATCTCTTAAAAAGAAAAAACAGCAGATTTTTCTGCTGTTTTAAATATCAATATGGTGAGGTCGATGCGACTTGAACGCACACGAGCTAAGCTCACTACCCCCTCAAAGTAGCGTGTCTGCCGATTCCACCACGACCTCATGTATGTTCTCTATTCTAACTCTTTTCAAATCAAAGTAAAGAGTTGTTTTATAAAAGTCTTCGATTTTAATTTCTCATTTTTAAAAAGCCTAAGCTCCTTTCCTTCCTTTTTCTCCTATAACAAAGAGAAAGGAGTGATGAAATGAATCTACCTAAAAGGAAAATAAAAGATAGTGTCTTTGTAAATCTCTTCAAGGAAAAACGGTATCTTCTTGAACTCTATCAAGCTCTTCATCCAGAAGATACAACCATTACCGAAGACGATCTTCAAAATATCACGTTGAATACCGTTTTAGTCAATGGAATTTACAACGATTTAGGCTTTTTGGTTCGAGATAACTTAATGATTCTCATTGAAAGTCAATCCACTTGGTCAAAAAATGTCGTATATCGTTTATTTCAATATGCGCTAAAAACTCTCCAAGAATACCAAGAAAAGAATCAAGAAGATCTTTATGGAAGCAAAACCATTCAATTGCCTACTCCAGAGCTTTATGTCATTTATACTGGAAATAAGAAAAAAGTCCCCTCTAAGCTTTTCATAACTGATCTTTTCCAGTCGCAAGAAGCAGCTCAAATCGAAGGTTACGCTCAAGTTATTTGTAAAGAAGAAAACAATATCATTGGAGAATATATTCGGTTTTGTAACATCTTTGATGAACAACGAAAAAAATTTGGATATACCTCAAAAGCAATTCAAAGAGCGATCCAAATTTGTAAAGAGGAAAATATTTTAAAAGACTATCTAAAAAGCAAAGAAAGCGAGGTTAAAAACATTATGATGAATCTGTGGGATGAAGAAAAAGCCCTCGAAATTCATATGCGAGCCCTAGAAAAAGAAGTCACAGCTCGGGCTCTGGAACAGGGACTCAAACAAGGACTCAAACAGGGACTCGAGCAAGGACTCGAGCAAGGACTCGAACAGGGGATCCAACAAGGAATTCGGCAGGGAATGGAACAAGGGATCCAGCAAGGGATTGAGCAAGGAATTCAGCAGGGACTCGAGCAAGGAATAGAAAAGGGAATTGAAAAAGGAATAGAGCTTGGATTGGAACAAGGGACTTACCAAACCGCTCTACGCCAAAGCAAAGCTTTTCTTAAAGCTGGAAAAATCACCCTTCAAGATATTCCAATCTTTTTCCCAGAGCTGACCTCTCAGGACATTGAAGATTTAAAAAACCAAAATTTTTAATTGTTTGAATATAAAAACTCGGCGCTTTATATAGGTCTCTAAGGGCTTAAAAAGGCTGAGATAGGAGTAGAGCGCTTCGAGTATTTCGTCGCTTGTTGTATCCATTAAATGTATTGATCAAGCGCTATTTGAATAGATGTGTGGCCGAGCCACATAGATATTTACTTCTTGCTTGATGAGGTAAAAGGCCTGAGAGTGATGCAAATCATGAATAGGCATACACGGGAGGCCGGCTTTTTTTAAACAAAACCAGCTTTCCTTAAATTCGTTCGGAAGCTCATTTATAGAATCAGCTCGTAGAGTTTGAAATCCATCGTGTAACTTAGCCTCCATTGAAACTATTTTGATATTCTATTTCTAACGCCTTTCTAGCCTTTGCCCTCTCTATTTGAAGAGGGCCTTTTTTCTTTCGTCTAATTGAGTAACTTTTGTAGACAAAAAATTAAAAATTATGGAATGAGAGGAAAGAAAAACTCGCTAATTTTGCGAGTGAGCGAGTTCTAAGGCGTACTGTTTTTGAGCTTCATAATGGCGATCGATTTCTTTTTCTAGCTCTTTTTCTATAAAGGCGGAAAGATCAATTTCCCAATACTTTGCTTCTTTAATCTGCCAGCGAGGAAGGCGGATAGTCGTTTTGACTCGTTTGTGCGCTTTCTTATAGCAGGCTTTTAAGTAGGCTTCGATATCAGCAGAAACCATGACTAAAAACTCTCCAGCTTCTGGCTCTAAAGAATCAGGATCGGAAGGTTGTGGGATCTCCTCACCTTTTTCGCGGTAGAATTCAAACGAGCTAGCAATAGCGTCGATAGCCATTTGATAAGCGTCGTTATAATCTTCCCCGAAAGTAATAAGATGAGGAAAGTCCGGAATACGAACAATGTAGTCGTCATCTTCTTGATGAAAAAAAGTAGGATAGGTTGTAATAGGCATTTGAACTTTAAGTAATCGCAAGATAAAATAATATATAAATCAGAGAAGGGGGCGCATTCCCTTCCACCGCTTTGTAGTGAATGTTTTCGTTTATCAAAGCGTACATCAATCCTGTCCTAGGGAAGGTCTTTCCCTCCGTGTTTGGAGAGAACGATCGTCCTTTTTTTTATTGAATATTCGAAACGATGGTGAGAAGTTCCGTTTTTGTTTTGGTTTCGCTCCATGAGCAAGAGCAATACTTTCCGCCAGATGGGACTTTAGTCCTCCATGCTTTAGCTATTTGCTCTTTGGCTTACGATTCACTTTTTGGTCCCTTTCTTTATGGTTTATATTCTCATATTTATAACTATAAAATCAACTTAAAAGTGTTTAAAATAAAAAGTGCAGTATTTAAATACTGCATTTCTAAATTAAATTTTTAAGCCCTAGTGCAACCAAAATAAAGATAAACTTGTATCGGATTTTTTCGAAGCGTATCCTTTCTTTTGGTAAAATAGAGATTTCTTATAAAGCGAAATTCCGTAAAGGCTAAGCATTGGAAGGATTTTGAACCAGTAAAAGAATCGTATTCTAAGTCTTCCCCAAGAGATAAGCTATTTTAATAGCTAATGGCTAACTTATAAATTCTTATGCTTCTTTTCTTCATAAAAAAAGCAACGAACTAAGATTAGTTCGTTGCTTAATGGTTTAAATGGTGAGGTCGATGCGACTTGAACGCACACGAGCTAAGCTCACTACCCCCTCAAAGTAGCGTGTCTGCCGATTCCACCACGACCTCAATTTTTTTGGAGCTCAACAAAAATTATTATACAGTTTTTTATTCTCTTGCCAAGTCTTTTTTGTTCTTAGTTTTTAAGGATTTTTACTCTTTTTGAATTTTTAATAAATAGTTGGAATGGGGATTAAAAAATTAAAAGAAGAAAGGAAAAGCATTAAAGTTTATTATATTTTGTAGCTTTTCCTTTGGCTTTTTCTATGGGATACTTGCGACGATTTTGTTCGAGTTTTTCTAAAACAATTTGTTGAGGATTCAAATTCAGTTCATCACATAACATGAGACAATACGATAACACGTCGGCTAACTCTTCTTTAAGAGCTTGAAGATCTTCCACTTCATGATTCCATTGAAAGCACTCTAAAAGTTCCCCCGCTTCAATGGCGATAGATTTGGCTAAATTTTCTGGAGTATGGAATTGTTTCCAATCTCGCTCTTGACTAAATAGGCGCAATGCATTCATTGTTTCATTCATTTTTAAGTTCCTCTTATTGTGAAGGAGTATAGCATAAAAAAAGAGCTGAACAAATTCAGCTCTTTAAACGAAAGATTAATCGGTAAACTTGCTGTAGAAAGCCATTTTTTCCAAAGCCGAAGTATCCACAATGGGGTTATCTTCCAAGCGTAAGGCTTCTAAAAGCTCTAGATCTTTAAGAGGCGACACATCTTTGATGTAATTGGCTTTTAAGGTCAATTGTCTTAAGAACTTCAAATTAGCAAGTGGTTTGAGATCTTTGATCATATTGTGATCCAAACGTAAGTAGGAAATGAATTCAAGATGTTCAAGAGGACTCAGATCTTCGATGTTGTTGTTGTAAAGGTCGGCAATACAAAGTTCATGAAGATTTTCTAAGGGCTTGAGATCCGAGATGTTGTTATTTTCTAAAGAGATAATCTTTAAACGTGGCATCTCTTTGAGGCATTCAATGCTGCGAATTTGATTGCGTCCGACGTTAAGTTCAGTTAAATCATGACAATCTTTTAAGGGTTCAATGCTTGTAATGCGGTTGGTAAAGAGATTTAAAGCCAAGAGCTTATGCGCATCCCTTAAGAAATCTACATTTTCAAGTTGGCAAAACTGACCATTAAATACGCGTAGATTCGAAGCATTGGTGAATTCATCTAAATGAGAGATTTCATTTTTGGATACATTCAGTTCGCGTAAATCTTCAATGTGGTTCAGATTGCGCATATCTTCAAAACCGGTTTGTTCCATCGAGATTTCATGCAGGCGAGGAAGTTCCTGGAAGAATCCAAAGTCTTTGACTTCGTTGTAATCCATGTTCAAGGCTTCAAGAGAAGGGAAGTCTTTTAACGGATGATAGTCCTTCAAATAAGGATTATTGGAAACATCCAACCGCTTGAGATTTTCCATGGACGACAAAGGAGAAATATCGGAAATGAGGTTAGTGGCTAAGTTGAGTTCTTCGATATGACGTAAGAAGGATAAATCTTCAATGTAAAAACGACGCATCCCACTCATATCTAAGCTTACAAGCTTGGGCAAAGTACCTAAAATAGCATAGTTAAAAGGGCCATTTTCGGTATTGATGCGAATACGACGTAATTCTTTACAGTTTTCGACATGATTTAAAGAGTCGATTTTGGCTTTTTTTAAGTTCAACTCTTTTAAATTAATCATGCTTGCCACAGCCGAAATATCCATGACATATAGGTTATTGCGAGAAAGATTTAAGCGCTCAAGTTGATAATGAGAATCAAGAGGTTCAATATCGCGTAAGCGATTTCCACAAAGGTTTACATCTACCAGGTTTTGAAGGTTTTTGAGAGGCTTAATGTTGGTCAACGCATTATTGGATAAATTGAGCTTTTCTAAGTTTTCAGCGTATTCCAATCCTTCAAGGGTATCGATGTCAAGATCGGATGCATCGAGCTGGATCAACTCTAAAAGGTCTTCTTCTTTGAGTTCTTTGGCTTTTTTATGGAGTGTTCCAGCAATCACATCCGCTAAAGCAGCGTTTTTAATAAACATGATTCTTCCTCCGAGAAAAAGGGTCATCTTTTTTTTATTATACCTAATTTAGCTTCTAAAATTGCCGGTTTTCTCTCTATTCATAGCGCATTCATCTTAGAAAGGGAGAACTCAAAAGAGAGGGAAAATAAAAATTCTTAAATGAGAAATTGATCCCAAATTTTTAAGCTTTTAGGGAGCTTTTTTAAATAAAAAAGTTTATTGAGCCAAAAAGAATCCATTTATCGTGATGAATTCGGTTTTCAAGCTCGGCTTTAAACGGCTTTTTCTTGACTCTTAGGGTGGAGAACTTCATAATGCTCTTTGTAGGATAGATTTAAACATAGATTTTTAGAGTCTGGATAGTTTTTTTGCTTTCCAGAGTTCGGATTGGATTTTCTTCCAATCGAAAAAATCTCCAATCTATTCCGGGAGGTACATAATGAACACTGGAAAAGTGAAATGGTTTAACGCTGAAAAAGGCTATGGATTCATCACAGGCGAAGATGGAAAAGATGTATTCGTACACTACTCTTCCATCAACCAAAAAGGGTATCGTTCCCTTGATGAAGGTCAAACTGTAACTTACGACATCGTTGAAGGTGATCGTGGAAAACAGGCTTCTAACGTTACTCCTGTAGCTGAATAATTCCATACATTCACAACGAAAAAAAAGCGCTTAAGCGCTTTTTTTTTGAATCCTGTTGTTGGAAAGAAGGTCAGATTCTCTTTAAGAGAATTAACTTTATCGGCTTCCATCAATTTACTCAAAAAGCCTATGGATTCCAGTTCTGATGGTAAGCAGTAGAAGATCAAAAACTATCAAAAGAGGTTGAACAATAACTGAGCCTTTTAGCTTTTAAAGCTAGAAGGCTTTTTAGGTGAAAAAGCCGCTTAAGGCGGCTCGAATTCCATTTAGGGATCCATTTAAAAAGAAATTTAAGATTCTTGGTCAAAGCTTCGATAATACAATTCCACTTTGTCTTTGAGCTGTGCTTGGATTTGCGCAAAGACTTTTTCAAATTTAGCGGGATCAAACAAAATCAAATCGATATAGGAATAGGACTTTCCAATCGCTCCCCCAATAACTTTGGCACAATTCAGGGGAGATAAGAGGGCTTCGATTTGTTTGGAGAGTTCTTGGCGGAAGGTGGCATCTTGTTCGTTATCGAAGGGATTGACGTAATAAATGTAGCCGAATTCCCCATCCTTCGCTTTTAAATCCAGCTGGACATCACCTTTATTACCCAACGTTTCTTCAATTAAGGCAGGGTGCTTGGTAAAAATCATCTTCATATCTTTACGCAAAGAATCACTCGCAAAGTCTTGATGTGGTTTAAAAACCGTAAAGATATCCAAAGGATGTTTGTATTCTTTCCAGTGGTTTTTCTCCACAATGCCTTGAATCACTTCGTAAAATTCGGTTAGATTGCAGAAATTCACACCATTTTCGGGTTCATTTAAAAAGTCCACACTTGAAATGTAAGATTCCAACGCATTTTCTCCAATGGCTAATTCCACTAGATAAATAGACATTTCCCGTTTATATTCTGGATTATCGATTAAAGAAAAGCCAGGGCAATACAATTTACAGACTAAAGAATGGGATCTTTCATCAACGGTATAAAAAATGGTCATGTCAAAGAGTGAGTAATGTTCATCTTTGATTTGTAAACTGGCTTCAATGGCCTTTTGAGATAAAGGCGGTAATGAATCGTTGATGATCCAAGTCTTCTTGATGTTAGTAGGAGCGAGTTTTTTCATTTGTTGACAAATGAGTTGACTGGTCTTATTTGGACCGGAGTCAAAAGTCATCTCTGGCATTTCAAAATTATCTTCTACAAAAAAGTGCGCTCCACTGATGCGATAGGATTCGTTGTTGAGTCCTTCTAAGGATTCGTTGATTTTTTCGTAGTCATGAACGCGTAAAGCCTCAAGTAAAGTGGATTCTTCATCTACGAAGCGATCCCAGAAGCTTTTAATGTTGTCAATTACACTCATACATACTTTCTCTTTTCTTTAAAATCTTTTCCTGATTCTCTAAGATAGCCTTTTCTAAAAAAGCGGCCATGGCTTGATGTTCTTGGGTTCCAAAATGAATGCCATCTATTCTTCCACCCCTAAAGGAAGGAGTGGGTAAGATGTAGACATTTTCTTCCCAACTCGCTTGCTGCATGGCCTTTTCGCACTTTTCTAAAATAAACCGGCCACTTTCCCCCATGGTACTTTCTAAGCCCATAAAATCTAAAACGTCTTTTGGGATAGGAAGTTTACAAGGAGGAACGAACCAAATCGGGGACACCGGTCTATGGAATTGATCGGCCATCCTTTGGTTGGTTTGAACAAGAATATCTTTAAACTGTTTAAAGGCTTCAAGCCAATTGGAAAGTTGGCGATGAAACATCCGTCTCGCATCGTTGGTTCCTAATAGAATAATCACCAAATCGTAAGGTGCTTCTTGACCTAAAAATTGGGAGATTTGTTTGGAACCGTCTACATCTCCAAAAAAAGGCGAGAAGGAGAAAAACAAGCGGCCATTTTGACCATTGTCCACAATCGACCATTCAGGATGTTCGTTTTGAAGTAACTCCACAAATCGTCCAGATTGTCGATCTCCCGTCTTTGGATCATAACCCCACGTATTGGAATCGCCAAAAATTAAAATTTTCATCTCTTATTCTTCCGCTCATAAACAAGGGTTCGCGTAGGGGTGATGATAATATCCAAACGCTCATCCCAAGGATTGGGTTCAAAAGGTTCTTCTTGCTCATCATAGGCAATGCCGATTCGAATGCTGCTTGGATGTTTGGCCAAATACCGATCGTAATATCCTTTTCCATACCCTATGCGATATCCATTCCAAAAACAAAGCATGGGAATAATCAGCACTTGGGGGATGATCTCTTCTTGTCCCCCTAAAGAACCGATGGGTTCTAAAATGCCTTGAAATCCAGGCTTTAATTCTTTTGGTTCGTAAAAAGCCATTTCTCCTTCTTGAAGCACTTTTGGCACGGCCAATTGGGGGCGTTTACAAAAGCCACACGAATAAGCAAGCTCTTCTACTTGGGCATCAGCTTCCGCTCCTATTGGGATATAAAAGCCAATGCTTTTGGGTTCTTGAAAAAAGGGCAGAAGCCGTACGGCAATCTGCTGATTTTTGGCAGGCCGATCTGGAATCTGCTCTCGGTTTTGAATTTTTTGTTTGCGGTTCAAACTATCACCTATCCAATCGACTCACTCATATCGAGTTTTAAGAGTTGGTTGAGTTCTACCGCATATTCCATTGGTAATTCACGGGTAAAGGGTTCTAAAAAGCCCATGACGATCATTTCTGTGGCTTTGGCTTTGGTTAAGCCACGGCTCATTAAATAGAAAAGCTGCTCTTCAGAAATATTGGATACGGTGGCTTCGTGCTCAATTTGACTGGTTTGATTGAGTTGACGGTTAAGAGGGATGGTATCAGAGCGAGAGACTTTATCTAAAATTAAGGTATCGCATTCCACTTTTGATTTGGCATAATCCGCCTTTTTGTTGTGAACCACCCACCCGCGATAGTTCACTTCTCCTCCCTTACGAGCGACGGATTTAGAGATAATCGTACTGGAAGTATGGGGCGCTAAGTGAATCATTTTGGCTCCTGCATCTTGAACTTGGTTTTCGCTTGCTACCGCAATCGAGATCGTAGTGCCTTTGGCATAAGGACCAGCCAAGATACAAGAAGGGTACTTCATGTTAATACGAGACCCTACGTTGCCATCAATCCATTCCATATGACCGGCTTCTTCCACAAAAGCCCGCTTAGTCACCAAGTTAATGATGTTGGTGGACCAGTTTTGTACGGTAGAATAGCGACATCTCGCATTTTTATGGACAAAGATTTCGACGACGGCCGCATGCAAAGAATCTTTGGAATAAATAGGGGCGGTACATCCTTCGACATAGTGAACATCTGCGCCTTCATCCACGATGATTAAGGTCCGTTCAAACTGACCAGCGGATTGAGAATTGATGCGGAAGTAGGATTGCAACGGCTTTTCCAGCTTTACATCTTTGGGAACGTAAATGAAGCTTCCCCCTGACCAAACGGCTGTATTTAAAGCCGCATATTTGTTGTCTGTATACGGAATAATGCGACCAAAATACTTTTTAAAGAGTTCAGGATGCTCTTTTAAAGCCGTATCGGTATCTAAGAAGATAACGCCTTTATCCTCTACTTCCTTTAACATGTTGTGATAGACGACTTCGGATTCATATTGCGTCGAGACCCCAGCTAAATATTTTTGTTCCGCTTCTGGAATGCCGAGTTTATCAAAGGTATTGCGGATGGTTTCGGGGACATCATCCCAATCATTTTCTTGTTTTTCACTTGGTTTAATGTAGTAAGTAAAATCATCAAAGTCGATTTCACTCAAATCCGGTCCCCAGTTCGGATTTTTTTGGTTTAAAAAGGAATGGTAAGCGTCCAAACGGCGATCCAACATCCATTGGGGTTCTTTCTTTACCGCCGAAATTTCGCGAATGACTTCTTCGTTTAAGCCCTTTTTGGTTTTAAACACTGATGTATCTTCATCGTGAAAGCCATATTTATAGGTGTCATCTTGAAGAACTTGAACTTCATCCCGATCATGCTTTTCAGCCATTGGCATTCTCCTCTTCCTCATTATGATCATGCGTTTGACAAGCAGGACAATCGCATACGGCTTGAGTCGTATGAACGATCTCTCCATCTTTCGCAATTTTTTCTTGTTCTTCGATCATTTCTTCTACAGCGCGCCATCCAATGGTAGCGCAGCCAATACGATTGGGTTGTTTGGCTACGCCTTCAAAGACGATGGCTTCGTTTAGAGAATCTGGATCAAAATTTTCTCCATGTAGCATGTGGTAATAGTTGTTGATGATGTCTTTGGCTTCTTCAATGGTTTTACCGTCCATTAAATCCGTTAAAATGGATGTCGAAGCTGTAGAAATGGTACAAGCATGCCCGTCAAAACGCACATCTTCAATTTTTCCATCTTTAAATTTGGCTTGAACTGTAATGTCATCGATGCAGGAATCGCTTGCCATATGGCGTTGCTCATAGCCTTCATTTTCTTTAAGCCCTTTGTTATGAGGATAGGAGTAATTGTCCATGATGATGTCACGATAGTAAGAAGGATCAATTGCCATAAGAACCTTTCCTTTCTAAAAGAAGATGTCGAGACACTTTTCGACAGTGGCTTCTTTGAGCGCATCGATCAGACGGTCGATGTCCTCGTAAGTGGTATACAAATAGGCACTGGCACGAACCGTTCCATTTACGCCCAGAATTTCTCCAGTAAGTTTGGCACAATGTTGGCCAGAACGGACCGCAATGCCTCTAGAAGACAAATAGCTCGCTAAATCTTGAGGAAAGATTAGTTGTCCATTGTCGTACACATTAAAAGTGATAATTCCACACTCCGCTTGGGAATTGTAAATGGTTACTTTATCTTTCAATTCTTCTTGGGCTCGTTTTAAGAAGTAGTGCTTGAGCTCGACTTCATAGTGGTGAATGTCTTCTAAGCCAAGATGTTTTAAATAGCGCATAGCACTTGCCATACCTAACGCCCCTTCAATAGGCATTGTTCCCGATTCAAATTTAAAAGGAGTCCGGCGCAGTACTAGGCTTTCACACGTTTTGGCAAAACGAGCGTTGCTTTCCCCTCCATAAAACAGAGGATGAAGCTTTTCCAAGAGTTCAAATTTTCCATACAGCACGCCAATGCCAGTCGGTCCACACATTTTATGGCCCGAAAAGCCAAAGAAATCGCAATCCAAATCTTGTACATCGACCGGCATATGCGCCACGGATTGTGCTCCATCCACTACCATCCACGCCCCATGATCATGCGCAATTTTGGTGAGTTCTTTAATGGGAGCTGTATAGCCTAATACATTGGAAACTTGAGCCATGACTACAACTTTAGCTGTTGGATTCTTTTCAAAGGCTTTTTCTAAGTTTTCTGGGGTGATACGACCTTCTGGTGTGAGTTCGATGAAGTTCACCGCAATGTTTTTAGAATAGCCAGCTTGTTGCCAAGGTAAGATGGAAGAGGCATGCTCAAGCTCCGTAGACAAAACGACATCGCCCTCTTTTAACCACTGTTGGGTAATCATGAGGGCCAACATATTTAACGATTCGGTTACTCCAGAGGTAAAGACAATTTCTTCAGGGCGTTTGGCATGAATGAATTCGGCTGTCGTTTTTCGGGCGCCTTCATAAGCGTGATCTACTTGCGCAGAAAGTTCATAATCCCCACGATGGGCATTGGCGCCAAGGTAGGTATAATAGCGAACCACTTCATCAATGACACATTTTGGCTTTAAAGTCGTCGCCGAACTATCTAGGTAATCTAGAGGATAGCCATTCATTTTACGACGCAATATGGGAAAGTCAGCACGGATTTCTTCGATGTGATCATGAATGTTCATACACACCAACTCTTCTTTCCGTTTCTTCTTCCAATCCATGGCGGAGAGCTTCATCTTCAATCAAACCTAAAATGGGTTTGAAATAGCCAATGGATAAAAGCCCCATTGCTTGTTTTGGAGTCAATCCTCTTGAGCACAAATAATAAAGTTGGGCTTCATCGGGTTGTCCAATCGTGAGCGCATGGGAGGCTTTCACATCGTTTTCATCGATATATAAAATAGGAATGGCGATGCATTTATGATCTTTTCCAAGGGTTAAAACCCGTGTTTCTTGGTGAGACTCGGAACCATAGGCTCCCTTTACAATGCGTCCAGCTGCCACCATATCATATTGTCCGCCATCAAAGCAGACACAAAAATTATGAATGGTTCCATAAGTATGGGCCACTTCGGATACCACTTCAATATCTGCTTTTTTCTGATCGCTATTTTGACAAAGCGTGGCGGTATAGAGATCAAGAGTCGCTCCTTGTTCTTGTAATAACCCTTTGGCTTTTATCGTGGTAGGAGTAGCTTCTAAATCAAGAAGACCAAGTTCCACTTTGGCATCGTGATGAATTTTGCCGTTTAATTCGATTTCAATGGCTTTTTCCGATTGGTTTTGAATAAAGACTTTAGCATAGCTGTACTCATCGGCTTCTAAATCAAGAATGATTTTCTCTTCATGGGGAGCTAAAAATACAACGATAGAGCCACTTGCTCGTTTATTAAAGCGTAAGTGTAAGTCTTCTACGGCTTCAATGCGATCTTCAAAGCGATTTTCATACGTTCTGTTCATCGCGAATCCTCCTTAGGCGGTTTTCTTAGCACCACACGATTCAAGAAGGATAGGCTTTGGTTTTTCCTCTTTACGAGCGTGTACGTGATATTCTTTTTCGATCCAGTCATAGCCTTCACTATCGACTTTTTGAATGAGTTCTGGTCCCCCTGACACCACGATTTTGCCATCGACAAGCACGTGGGCATGCGTGGGTTTGAGATAATCAAGGAAGCGCGCATAGTGGCTGACGACGATGATGCCCATATGTTGATCTTCTTTAGCCTTTAAAATCGCATTCGCCACAATTTTTAAAGCATCGACATCGAGTCCTGAGTCGATTTCATCAAGCATCGCCATTTCTGGCTTGAGCAATAACATCTGAACAATTTCGTTGCGCTTTTTTTCGCCTCCAGAAAAGCCCACATTTAAAAAACGATGCGCTAAATCGGGTTTCATTTCCAATTCTCGAATGGCACGATCCATTTCTTTAATAAAGGTAAATAAAGAGATAGGGCGTTCACGGCGCGCATTGATCGCCGTGCGTAAAAAATCAGAGTTTGTAACGCCTGGCACTTCACTAGGATATTGCATTCCCAAAAAGAGTCCGGCGCGCGAGCGTTCATCTACCGACATGGCTAAAACGTCTTTTCCATCCAAATGAATGGATCCTTGGGTTACTTTGTATTTTGGATTGCCCATCACAGCAGCCAATAGGGTGGACTTTCCATTTCCGTTTGGTCCCATCAGGGCGTGGAGTTCATCAGAGTGTATGGTCAGGTCAAGACCGCGCAAAATTTCTTTGTCTTCAACGCTGACGTGTAAATCTTTAATTTCGAGTGTTGACATCGGAGTACCTCACTTTGTCTTCAGTATAGCCTACTGCTTAAGGGCATATAGAAGATGTCTGCCCATAAACAAAACCGCCAAAATGTTAGAAATTCAAGCCAAATGCCAAAGGAGTCCAAATTCCGTGCTTTTTAAGAGAAGAATAAAAAAATAAAAAAGGGCTTGAACACAGTTCAAACCCTTTTCTTTTCAAAAGAATGAATAACAACACATTTCTTTTGCAGAAGAACTTTTTTACCAATCTAGCTTTCACTGGATGTATTTAAATCGGGTCGAGATACCAAATATTCAGGGTTCATGACTTTATAGTAATCAAATAAGTCCTGATCATGGACTTCAAAATCATACTTTTTAAGATAGAACACTTGACTATCTGTCGCAATCTCACTATTAGAGGAAAGAGCTTTGATGATTAGGGACAAGTTTTTATCGTAATCACGCGATACCACTTTGGCCACATAGTAAATCTTATCATCGGTCGAAGTATCATTGGTATAGACTTCATTTAAGACTCCATCTTGCGTGGCATCCAAAATGGCATTGAGCAAAGGAGTAGGCAAAGCAGTATCTTGCGTTGTGATAATTTCTTCTAGACCCGTATAGCTTGCCTCTTCAGAAGCATATTGCGCCCCAACTTTTCCTCCATCTTGTCCATCTTTTAAGGCTTCAAGCGCTTTATTGGCATTGTCTTGGGAGTCGGTTTCGATGATGAGCGCTAACACGGGATCAAATTGATCGATGATCTCTTGTTTAGCTTCAGAGAAGTATTTTTCTTGTAAAGCGGATTTTTGCAAAGGACGAACCAAGACTTTGTTCATATAGTCTTCGGCGCTTTCATAGCCCATAGCTTGAATTTGTTGCTCAAAGCCATCCATTTCTTTGTATTGGTCAAGCGTTTTTTGGGCTTCCTTTTGGATCTCATCGGTCAACCCGATTTCTTGGTCATAAATCATGTTGTTGACCATATTGATTGTGCTCGTGGGCCCATATACCCATTTCATTAAATTGTATTCGTCTTCTTTATCAATGGTTTTGGTTCCAATGGTCATCAGAGTTTCAGATCCATTGGAAAGTGTCGTTTGACCTGTAGAGCATCCAGCTAAAAGCATCAAGCATCCTCCACAGAGTAAGGCTTTTTTCCAATTCATTATTTGCCCTCCGTTTCTGTCAAAGTCGCTTGACTCGCCACACTGCTCGAATGTGTCGACGTAGTGGATTTGGAAGAGCTCGCTTCACTTGAAGAGGTTTGAGTGGTTTCTTTTGGGGCTGAAGTAGAAAGACCAAGTTCTGCTTCTAAACTTTCTATTTGGGCTTGAATGTACTCTTCTACATCTTGTTTTAATTCTTCATTTCCGAATGTGATATCTAATTTTTGGGCCGCTTGTTTTACGGCGAGGACTTCGAGGCCATTGGCGTTATTGATGATGGCATCGGTTAAAGCTTCCACGACCGTCGAATCATCGTTTTCCAAAATCTTAGCGGGGTCTACTTCCATGACTTTCACACGGTAAAGCGTATAGCCACCAGTCGTCGATAAAACAGAAATCCAATCACTGACTTCTCCATTGTCTAAGGCCACAGCCGCATCCACCACTTCTTGCTCCAAGGTAGTGGTTGTCGAATCGATATACCCATAAAAACCATCCTGGTCTTTAGTCGAGGCATCGGTAGAGTATTGAGCCACGATTTCTGCAAAAGGTGTTTTGTCATCCAACGCTTTTTGAATTTCTTCTTTTAATTTAGTTTCCTCTTCACTGAGATTTTCTGTATCTTCCACTTGAATGGTTAAAACAGAAATGAGGCGTGCGCCCTCTGGAACATAAGTCGCTAATTTGGAAATGTTCTCTTGAACGAATTCTTGATCCAAGACCCGCATCTTGCCTACGATCCGCGCATAATCTTCAATTGCACTATCGCCATAAAAACCAAGATTGGCTAATTGTTGAATGGTTTGAATGGAATCCGCACTATTGGGATTGGCTTTTAAATTATTTTTCAAGTTTTTCGCAATGGTTTTCGCTTCTTTTTCCATTTCACTTGTAGAAGAAACGCTTTGATCTACCACCTGATTGCGGTAAAGACTGTAAAGAAGCCCACCAGAATTTTGACTGTTTTCATCATATAGAGCCGTACTGCTCACATCCCCTAGCGTCGTAGAGGCCACCACATCTTGGCCATCCACTTTGACGGTTTTGACGTTATCTTTCGTGGTATCCATAATGAAGTAGATGAGGACTCCAAGGAAGAGCACGGCTAAAAGACTCACAAACCAATATTTTCTTAAAAAATCGCTCATAATAAATTCGGCAAGGAAGCTCATACGAGAAATTGCCGAACTCTCCTTTCTTTTCTTTTTTTCTCGACTCTCTATAAACTCTTTTCTTCAGGCTTTTAGTTTAAAACCAAAAAGATAAAAAACGATTAAAAAATTCAAAGAGGTCGCCTAAAACGAGTGGAACAAAAAGCCACAAAAAGGGTTTAAATTTTAAGCGAGAGAAACTTCACACAAGGTGTCAAGTCCAAAAGAGATATAGACCCGTAATTTGGGATGAGTCTGCCAAAAAGTATAAGAAAACAGAGTCCAAAAAGCAATGAAAGCCAATTGGATTTTGATACTCTAAGCTTTCCTTAAACTTTCTTGGAAGAAATCTTTTTCCAGTTTTTAGAATTTTTCCTCTTTTCTCTAAAAAGTAAGCTTTTTATCTTTTTTGAATCTTCTCAACAAATAAAAAAGATCGGTCAAGCTTTGCTTCGTTGGACCGATCTTTTTTATTTGTCATAAAGGCCATTCAGTATACTTCCTTGAACGAGACAAATTGTTCATTTTTTGGCGAGTATTTCGGCTCTACAAGGGATCGCTTTGCATCAAAATTGCAGGTGGGATCAGGCTTCCTTTGAAAAATTCTCTGAATTTTTCTTATAGACTCGCTTCCTTTGCGTGAGGGGAACGCTTTTTTCGGCACACTGAATACCCTTTCGTTTGTGTTTGCGCCTTTAATCTAGCACACTCTTTTTCTATTCTTCCTGAGTTTGGCTCAAGTGGTTAAGTCGGTCGTTTAAATGGCTTAATTGGTTCTTTTTAAGAGTGGGAAGCGATGTTTTTGGAAATGTGAAATCAATCTCCTTAAAAGAAAGACCAAAAGCTAGGAAGAAAAAAAGTCCCGGGGTGAAGACTTGGGCTTTTCAAGAAAAGAAAGTTTAGAAGCTGTGTAGGCTAAAAGTACCTAAGGTGCTGTACTATTTCCACTAGGTGATCAATATGAATAAAAAAAAGGAGGCTCCCATTGGCGTTTTTGATTCTGGGCTTGGGGGACTTAGTGTGGTGAAAACCTTGCGTCGTTTAATGCCGCATGAAAATATCATTTTTTTTGGAGACTCAGCCCGCAATCCTTATGGCACCAAAACGAAAAATGAGGTGCGAGAGTATTCCTTTGAGATTGTTAAATCGCTTTCAGAAATTCCAGTTAAAGCGGTAGTCATTGCTTGCAATACTGCGACGAGTGCGGCGGCCAAAGAACTCAGAAAAGCTTTTGAGTTCGATATCGTAGGGATGGAGCCCGCCTTAAAACCTGCAGCGGAATTAAAAACCCCTTCTAAAATTGCGGTCTGGGCGACTAATTTAACTTTACGGGAAGAAAAATTTTCGCATTTGCGCAAACGCTTTGATGGCGATCATGACATCGTCATGGTAGCTTGTCCACAACTGGTGCAGCTGGTAGAACACGATCAGCTTCAAGATCAACCCTTGGTCGAAGAAACCTTAAAACACTATATTGCCAAAAGCCAAGGAGCAGAATTTATCGTCCTTGGATGCACCCACTTTTTATTTTTTAAAAAACAACTTCAAGCTCTTCTTGGAAACTCCGCCCGACTGATTGATGGCAATGAAGGAACCATTCGCCATCTTCAGGCTTTGCTGAAAGAAAAAGATTTGTTGGCGCCCGAAGACCAGGAAGGAATCTTGGTCATTCAAAATTCCGATTTAGCCCATGAAGAGCTTTCATGGAAATTATATGCACAATTGAAGGAGCAAAAATTATGAGTACAAATCAAAACGCATGGCTCACTTACACCGATGAACAAGTTCAAGAAGTGATGAGCGTTGCGGATGGATATATGCAATTTATCTCGAAAGCGAAAACGGAACGCCGCTTTGTCAAAGAAGCCATCGCTTTAGCCAAGGGATTTGGCTATGAAAACATCAATGATTATGTAGAACATGGATTGCCATTAAAGCCCCAAGCCAAAGTATATTACAACATGATGGATAAAGCCGTATTGCTTTTTCATGTAGGAAATGCTCCTTTAAGTCAAGGACTCAACATTTTAGGGGCTCACATTGACTCTCCTCGGTTGGATGTCAAGCAACATCCTTTGTACGAACAGGATGGCATTTGTCTTTTGGATACCCATTACTATGGCGGAATTAAAAAATATCAATGGGTAACGATTCCCTTGGCGATGTATGGTGTAGTGTGTTTAAAAGATGGCACCCATATGGATATTGCGATTGGTGATCACGAAGGCGATGAAGTATTTGTGATCACGGATTTATTAATTCATCTTGGTCAAGAACAGCTCGAGAAAACTGCCGCTAAAGTCATTCCTGGAGAAAATCTCAATGTAACCTTTGGCTCCATTCCAGAAGCAGGAGTGGAAAAAGATCCGGTCAAAGCCAATATTTTAGCCTTGTTAAAAAATAACTATGGCATTGAGGAAGAAGACTTTATTTCGGCTGAACTAGAACTCGTTCCCCAAGGTCCTGCTCAAACGTGCGGCTTGGATCGATCAATGGTTTTGGCATATGGACAAGACGATAAAGTGTGTGCCTACACGTGTCTTTTGGCCCAACTTGAAACCTCCGATCAAGAGATTGAACGCACTTCTGCTTGTCTGTTGGTCGATAAAGAAGAGATCGGCTCGGTTGGAGCGACCGGCATGCAATCGCGCTTTTTTGAAGACCAATTGGCTGAACTGATGAATTGCCTTGGTCAATATAGTGAATTGAATTTGCGACGCGCTTTGCATAACTCCTATATGCTCTCTTGTGATGTGCCTGCGGCCCATGATCCAAACTTTGCCGAGGTATCTAGCCCCAATGGTAACCAAGCAAAATTTGGCTATGGGGTTTGCTTTTCCAAGTACGTTGGACGTGGGGGAAAATCCGGAAGCAACGATGCCAGTGCGGAATATTTAGCAAAACTTCGAGCCTTGTTGGATAACAACCAAATCGTATGGCAAACAGGCGAACTTGGTAAAGTGGACCAAGGTGGTGGAGGCACCATTGCTTACATTTTGGCCAACTATGGAATGCAAGTGATCGATTGTGGAGTCGCGTTGATGAACATGCATGCACCTCACGAACTCAGCTCAAAAGCCGATATTTATGAAGCGCTAAAAGCCAATAAAGCGTTTTTAGTCAATATGAAATAATTTCCTCTTTTAAAAATAGGATTGGGGTTCTTTTTGGAGCGCTTACGGCGAAACGGTTAAAATTCTTAATATTTTATGATCTTGTATTGAATCCATGTCTAAAAAAAGCGCTTGCGTTTCTTTAGACATGGATTTTTTTCTTGAAAAAATGGAGGATCGTTTTAACCCATAGAGGATAAGAAACCCCTATCAAAAGGGAAAATAGGATCCGCTTTCTATTTCTTTTTGGTCTTTTGTTTGGTACGCTCTTGAAAGATTTATAAAGAGAGATTTCTAAAGCCTTTGGTGTTTTTTAAAAATGAAAACTTTTTCTTAAGAAATTCCAAACGGATTTTCAAGCTCCTTTCAGCTTTGCTCTTTCTATCTCTCTTTTTCTCATCTTAGAAAGGAGGATGGGTGAAGGCCCATGGCCTATCGTTTTAAGCGCACCCCAATCCTGATTATGAATACCCATAAAGCCAAGAAATGGATAAAACTCTTTGGAATTCCAACTGTTCTCATTTTAGCCATGGCGACTGATCCATATTGGTCTTTAGCCGCAAGCCAGTCTACCTCCTCTGCTCCTTTGTTTGAAACCCTAGAAAGAGCTGACGATCAAAGCAGTCAATGTATCCCCGTCTACTCCCTTTACAATCCTAAAACCTCTAAGCATCTGTTTTCTACCAATGAAGTGGAACGCCAAACTCTCGCCGCTTCGGGATGGACGGATGAAGGCATTTGTTTTGGCTCGGCCATGGAAAGCGAACCTCCTGTTTATCGCTTCTACAATCGCAAATCCAAGGAACATTTATATACCGCCAATGAAAAAGAAGCCACCAGCTTAGAACAAGCGGGTTGGGATAATGAAGGCATCGCATTTTATTCCACCACAAATTCTAAGGGGATTCCTGTTTATCGTTTGGTCAATCCTCATACCGGCGTTCACCACTATACAAGTGATGAGAAGGAAATGGACGCTTTGTTAAAAGCAGGTTGGAAATCAGAAGGCAAAGCGTTTAGTGTTTTAGAACCGTATGTCTTTGTCGAAGAAAACGGGC
>CAYTMK010000024.1:0-24578 GCA_964438885.1 uncultured Erysipelotrichaceae bacterium
AAAAACTCAATATGCCAAAACAGGATCTTTTGAGCTGGTCAATCCATCGTAAAAGTATGGATGCTAGAGGGCAAAAGGTCC
Organism: uncultured Erysipelotrichaceae bacterium; assembly: GCA_964438885.1. Lineage (GTDB taxonomy): Bacteria > Bacillota_I > Bacilli_A > Erysipelotrichales > Erysipelotrichaceae > Allobaculum. The sequence goes on from CAYTMK010000024.1 coordinate 82, forward strand.
TTTTTTCCTTTGTGTTGGATGTAGAAGCAAAACACGAAAAAAAATATTTGAGGAAAAAAGATGTCATCATCGCTCCCGATGAACGCTTCCTTTTTACTCCAAGCGGAACAGTTCCTTTGGTCAATCGGCCAGTTGTGGTTGGGTTTGGTCCAGCTGGGATGTTTGCTTCTTTGTTATTGGCTCAATATGGCTATAAACCTCTTATTGTGGAACGGGGAAGTGCTATTGAAAAACGTTCTGAGGATGTGGACACCTTCTGGAAAGAAGGACTACTCAATCCAGAAAGCAATGTTCAGTTTGGCATGGGAGGAGCAGGAGCTTTTAGCGATGGGAAATTAACCACACGCTCGAAAAACTTAAAAGTACGCAAGGTATTTGAGGAACTTGTCAATCTTGGCGCCGATCCGGCCATTTTGTATGAACAACATCCTCATGTGGGAACAGATGGTTTTGTCCAAATCTTAAAAAATTTACGGCAAGAAATTGAGCGCTTAGGAGGGGAATTTTGGTTTGATTGTCGTTTGGACGATGTAAAAGTAGTGGATGGAAAACTCACCGCCATTTGTCTTTCCTCTCAAGAACAAGAAAATGCACAAAAAAAAGAAAAAGACCTCTCTTCTTCTCACTTTACGAAGACTTGGATAGATTGCCAAGCGCTCATTTTAGCCATTGGTCACTCTGCTTGTGACACCATTCGAATGTTAAATGAGAGAGGATTGACCATGGAGGGAAAACCCTTTGCGATTGGAGTCCGCATAGAGCATTTGCAAGAATTCATTAACAAAGCCATGCTAAAAGACCAATACCAAAATCCAGCCTTTATTCCAGCTCGCTACCAACTCACCCAAACAGTGTCGACTGGAAAAGGCGTATATAGCTTTTGTATGTGTCCAGGGGGATATGTGATTGCTGCCGCTTGTGAGCCAGAAACTGTGGTGGTCAATGGGATGTCCTATAGCGATCGTCAAGGAAAAAATGCTAATGCGGCTCTTTTAGTCCAAGTAGATCAAAAGGATACTGGAAGTGATGTCTTTGATGGTCTTCGCTACCAAGAAGATCTTGAGAAAAAGGCCTATGCACTTTCTAAGAGTTATAAAGCTCCCGTTCAACTCGCTAAAGATTTTGTCCATAACCAAATTTCTGATCACTTTGAAGAAGTGAAGCCCACTTACCCTTTAGGCACTGTTTTTACTAATTTTCATGATCTTCTCCCCAAACCCATTTCAACTTCTCTGCAAGAAGCTTTAATCGCTTTTGACAAGAAAGTGCCCGGTTTTTTAGAAGGAGCCATTTTAACGGGTGTGGAAACACGTAGTTCCTCTTCCATTCGCATGCCTCGAAATAAAGAGACACTTGAAAGCAATCTTCAAGGCATTTATCCCTGTGGAGAAGGATCTGGTTATTCTGGAGGAATTATGACTTCAGCCATTGATGGATTACAATCTGCAATGGCTCTTATGGACCATTTTGACAAGCCAGAGAAAGTATCGCTAAAATAAGAAGAATGAAGCTCTTTTTACCAGATATTGCGATCGATTCTTATGCCCAACTCGATCTAGTCGCTTTAAAAAAGCGTGGCATTCGCTTACTACTCTGTGATATCGATAACACTTTAGCCTGTCATACAGATACCCATTGTCGCCCAGAAGCGATGAAGTTTTTAAGGACTGTACAAGATCAAGGCCTTGAGGTTGTCTTGTTTACAAACAATACAAAAAAGCATGCTTATCGTGTATTAAACGGAGGTCCTCCCATGACGATTCATTGGCTTTGTTGTAAACCTCTGCCTTTTTCTTTTTGGTTTGAAATGATGCGGCACGCTCTTAAACCAAGTCAAGTGGCTGTTATGGGCGATCAACTGTTTACCGATATACTTGGGGGCCATTTAGCCGGTGCCTATACTATTTTAAGCAGTCCACTTTATGAAGATGAGCCAAAAGATACCCAATTCATGCGCCACCTCGAAAAACCGGTGTTTGCACGACTGGAAAAACAAGGCAAACTAAAACGGAAGGGTAAATATGTCCAAATTTTGTAAAGGGTGTGGAGTTCATCTCCAAAACCAAGATCCTAAAGCGCTTGGCTATGTGCCTTCTTTAGAAGCCGACTATTGTCAACGCTGCTATCGCTTGCGTCACTATGGTGATGTGACGATCAATATGCAACAAGGAATTGCTACTAGCAATACTCTTGAGAAAATCAACAATCTCGATGGTGTCGTATTTTGGACGGTGGATTTATTTAACCTCGAGAGCAATTTAGTCAGTCGCTTAAATCGTCGCTTGCCTGATAAAGATATTATTTTAATCGCCACTAAACGCGACTTATTGCCAGCAACGATGAGCGAAAAGAAGATCAAAGCGTATTTAGAAAGTCGCTTAAAAGAAGAAGATATTCACGTTAAAGACATCATCATTGCGGGGTATATGACCAAAGATGGAGAAAAAGCCCAAGATGTAGTCGAACAAATCGAGTGGGCGGCTGATCGCTATGCTCCTGATCAAAATGTCATTTTTATGGGAATGGCGAATTCTGGAAAATCGACGTTGGTCAATAAATTGCTTGGAAGTCAAGAGTTAACCATTTCACGTAATCCTGGAACCACACTCGATATCATCGAACGGCCTTGGCACCATCGAAAATTGTTTGATACCCCAGGGCTTGAAAACGATAAATCCGTATTGGCTTGGCTACAGGGAGCCGATTTAAAACAAGTGATTCCCACTAAAACCTTAAAGCCTTATATTTGTCAAATTTATGAAGATCAATCCTTTGCCGCTGGTGGACTGGCTCGTATGGATGTGGTGTGTAAAGGGAAAGCAAGCATTGTGGGCTACTTTTCTTTATCTCTACCTGTTCATCGCGGGAAATTAGCCGATGCCGACCGCTTATGGAATGAGCACTTAGGAGAAATGTTATCACCGACTCTGGATGAATCGTTAGATACCATGAAAACTTGGCAGGCACCTAAACTGCTTCCAAATCAGAAAATGGATGTTGTCATTCAAGGTCTTGGCTGGTTTAGTGTGAGTGGAGATATTCAATCTATTACGGTTAAGGCTCATAAAGGAATCCAAGTCACATTCCGAAAGGCGATGATCTAATGCTGAGTACACAAAACAAAAAGAAACTCCGAACCATGGCGATGGAATTGCCTTCCATGCTCCAAATTGGAAAAGCCAATTTAACCCCCACTTTTTTTGAAACGTTGCGTGCTGATTTAGAGGCGCATGAACTGGTCAAAGTCACGATGCAAAAAACCAGTGAACTGAGTGTTCGTCAAGCCGCTATTGAATGTGCGGGCGCTACGAGCAGTGAAATTATTCAAATTATCGGTCGAACCTTCACTTTGTATAAACAAAGTAAAGACAATAAACTTGGCATTCGTTAATGTCCTTGAGTCAAGGGCTTGAGTTTTTAAGACGCATTTCGTTTCCAAGTGTTAAGTTCTAATTGTTGTGCCTAAATTTAAGGAAATGGAGACATAAATAAAGAAAGGTGGGTTCGGGTTTTCCTTTTCTGATGACGTAACGAGTCTCCAGCCCGAAACGAAATGAAAAAGAAAGTCGCTTTGTTGGGTGGATCGTTTGATCCCATTCATAACGGCCACCTCACCATGGCACAGGCTGCTTTAGATCATCTTGGGGTGGATGAAGTTTGGTTTATTCCAGCTGGAAATTCTCCTTTAAAAGATCGCCCTTTAACCAATGCTGCTCATCGTTTAAAAATGATTCGTTTAGCTTGTGAAAATAATCCCAAATTTAAACTATGTGATGTGGAATTAAAACGCAATGGAAAAAGCTATACCGTAGATACCCTTGAAACCCTCACCCATCTTTTCCCAAATATCGAGTTTTTTTGGATTCTCGGTCAAGACCAAGCGCATCAATTTGATCAATGGAAGGATCCTGAGCGTTTAAAAGAGTTGGCGACTTTTGCAGTCGTTATGCGTGGGGAAAACGAAGCGCAAGAAAACTGGAAAAAGGAAAAAGAAAGCGAGAACGAAGAAGATTTCGACTTCGATGAGATCCAAGAAGAACAAGAAATTGTCATTGAAGAAAAAGAAATTCCTGCTGATGAAATAGAGGAGGGATTTATTCCTTTACCTATGCGTCCCATAGATGTTTCTTCCACTCAAATTCGCAATGGGAAACGTCTTAATATGGTCCCGAAGCCCGTTTTAAACTATATCTTAGACCAAGAATTGTATTTGATTTGGTGGATTCGTGGCCAAATGAGTCCAACTCGTTTTGCCCATTCTTGCAGTGTCGCAAGGCTTTGTCGTGAACTGGCTAAAGCTCATGGCTTTAATCCCCATGCCGCTTGGCTGGCTGGTCTTTTTCATGACATTGCCAAGGATATGCCCAAAGAGGAACAAGAAAAATGGATTCGAGCTGTCTTTCCCGAAGCTTTGAACGAACATCATGCCATTTGGCATGGTTATGTGGGTAGTGAAGTGGTTAAGCGGGTATATGGAATTGAAAGTCCTATGATCCGTAATGCCATTTTTAATCATGTTAAAGGAACAAGCTATGATCCGTATGCGATGATGGTTTTCATTGCCGATAAACTTGATCCTTTACGTGGATATGATTCTTCTGGATTGTATAAAGCTTGCTTACACGATTTGTACAATGGCTTTTTATTAGTAAAAGCAGAAAATAAGGCTTTTTTAGAAAAAGAAAAGAACCCCAAGGAAAAACAAAAAAGCCTCAACGAAAAAAGGGAAAAGCATTAAAATTAGAAATTATGGATCAACAAAAAATTACAGAACTTGTCGTTCAGGCCATTAGTGAAAAAAAAGGCCATGCTATTGAAGTTTACGATACGACCTCCCTTACTCCTTTTATGGATACAATGATTGTAGCGAGTAGCGATAATTTGAAACAAAATTATGCGCTAGCTCAAAACATCAAAGATCGTCTTTTTGAAGCAGGATACAATGGAGAATATCGCGTCGAAGGAACAAGCGAATCGCGCTGGATTCTAGTCGATCTCAAGGACATTGTCATTCATCTCTTTGTGGGCAATGAGCGCGATTTGTATTCACTTGATCGTCTGTATCAAGAATGCCCTGTCAAACGCTTTGAATAAGGACGGAAAGTGAGCGCTCTTTTGGCCTATTTGTAGGAGAAAAAGGTGCTTTTTTATTGGACACCAAAAAAGGGAAGAGAATTATGAGCCAATATGATTCAACGCTATCGCATTATTATGATGCTTTAGTTGGGGATTTAGAAGCGGCAACTAAATGGGTGAAATGGGTAGAAGACTATCATCCAGGGCCAAAATTTTTAGAATTGGCTTGTGGGAGTGGCACCATTACCTCTTTACTCGCCCGAAACCATGAGGTTAAAGCTCTTGATTTATCGGCTTCTATGCTAGAAGAAGCCAAAGCTCGTGATCAAGGTCAACTTATTTCATTTGTTCAAGGAGATATGAGAAATTTAGAAGGGTTTGGCCAATACGATGCGATTGGGTGCTTTTGTGATTCTTTTAACTATTTGATTACCGCCGAAGAAGTGGAATCTTTTTTTCAAAGCGTAGCAAATCATTTAGTAGAAGGAGGCTATTTTTTCTTCGATAGTCATGGATCAGATCGCTTAAATGAATTTAAAGCAGATCATGATGATTATGGATACGAAGAAGAAGGTCTCTTTCAAGATGGAACCCAAGTAGAATGGCGTATTCGCTCAGAAGATGATTTTATCATTCAAGATTTTGCATTTTATTTGCCAAATCAGCCAGTAGTCTTAGAGCATCACGTTCAAAGAGTGTATTCTTTAGACTTTTTACAACACGCTTTAAAAAGAGCAGGTTTTCAGATTTTGGAAATTCTTGGTGATTTTGGCGAAGAGCCATTAGAAACTTGTGAAAAGTACTTTATCGCTTGTCAAAAAAGATCTCTTTAACTTGAATGGAGCGCAAAGAAAGGAAGACAATCGGCATGCTCTTTGAATCTCCATGCCGAATTATTATGATTGGACTGATTGCAGCCACACCCCAAGAAATGAGTGCCATTAGTGGCCGTATGCAAAAAGTTTCTACTCGAACTCTAGCGCATGTAGAATTTCGCCATGGTCGCCTTGGAAAACAGGATATTGTAGTGGCTTTATCGGGTGTCGGAAAAGTCGCAGCCGCGATTGCCGCTACCTTAATGTGTCAGTTGTACCAACCTTCTTGTCTTATTTCGATTGGTGTAGCGGGGGGATTGAAACAGGAACAGGAAGTAGGTGACTTGGTGATTTCAGATACCATTATCCAAGCCGATTTTGATACCACTCAATTTGATGGTCCCGAAGGATTAGGAATGTCTTTTCAAGCCAATCCAGAACTTATTCAAAAAGCGAAGAATGCGGCTCAAAAAACGCAGTTAAACTGGATGGTAGGTACCATTGCGACCCAAGATTTGTTCATGGCGGCGCAAGAAGATTATGAACGACTCCTTCACAATTTTCCCAATGTAGCTTGTTCAGAAATGGAAGGTGGGGCGGTTGCGCAAACGGCTAAGGCTTTCTCAATCCCTTGCTTGGTCCTTAGAACGTTAAGCGATGTGGCTGTTCATGAAAACAACTCGATGGAATATGCGCAATTTGCGCTTGAATCCGCTCAAAAAGCCGCTGCTTTTTTAGAAGTATTTTGTCAAGAATTTTAATTTTGAAAACTAGATTGGATCAATCTAGTTTTTTTATATTTCAAAGCACAGTTTGTTTCTAAGAACTTTATTCACCTAAGGAAAGTACCCAGTCATTGGCTTGCTTTGTATAATGGGCTTTGAATTCTTAAGAACAAGATATAAGGGGAATCGAATCTTGAGCTTTTTAAAGAATTTATAAGGAAAAATTTTTAGAAAGAAACGCTTAGTCCTTTCGTCTTTTTCTCAGGCTCTTTTCGCCAAGAAGGGGACTAGGTTTTATTTTTACAGTTTTATTGAAAAGAGGATATGCATTCATGTGGTTTTCATCAAAGGGACACTCCCCCACTTCAGCCAAAAAAAAGCCTTCCAAAAACCATGAGTATGGCTGGCCTTTAACATTAGGTTTATGGTTCATTTTAATATTAGTGGTTTGTTGTCTATGGGCCTTGTTTATTAGTGGTCCAGCGCGTTTACATGAAGCGCAGCTTGCGCAAGTGAAAGAAACCATCCAATCTCAAGTGCCCGCTATTCAAGGTCTTCAACAAACCGCCTTTGAGTATGTGACTTGGCAGGGCTACACCAATGAATTGATCTATTGGTTTGATGCCACAGGAAATTTAATTACCACCAAAGAGCTTTCAACTTTAGACTATAATGAGGCAAGAGAAAGAGCGAGAGAAGATTATGGGATGGAGGCTCGTGTAGTGTTTGTGGCCTATGGCTATAGCGGCCCAGTTTACCAACTCGAAAACAATGTTCGACTTTTGATGTTAGACTATGACACCTTGGATTGGGTGTATGAAAGGAGCTTAACCTATGGGACAAAATGAAGATTGGAATGCCCCTTGGCTCAATCGCACCAACTGGATTTTTGCTCATCTTGAAAACTTTCATTTGGAACCTTCTGAAGCGTTGGTGGTTCTTTTGATCAACTACTTTAATGAAACCCGTCCCAATACCACGATCAGTGCCAAAGACATCTCGAGTAAAAGTGGCTTAGATCTTGAAGTGGTTGAACAAGTCATTGACTCCTTAAGTGAAAAGGGCTATCTCAATGTACGAATTCAGCGCAGTGGAATGCAATTTTTATTGGATGGCTTGTACCATGCCAATCATGAATCCTTAGGCAGTCCTATTCAACAAGGACTCATTCGCGAGATTGGCAATGAATTTGGGCGCCCACTTTCTGGAGGAGAAATGGAACGAATTTTACGTTGGCAACAGGAATTTGAAGAATCTACTATTCTTCGAGCACTAGATGAAGCCTCTGCCTATGATCGCCGAACTTTGGGGTATATTGAATCGCTTCTTCAAAATTGGAAGCAAAGAGGGCTCAGTGCTCAAGATATAAAGAGTGGAAAACGATGAAAGATAAAAAAGAAAGAAGGAAAAAATGATTCAAGAAAGCCAAGTTCAAAAGGAAAAAGAACAACTTCAAAATCGCACCGAATTCACTTTTGAAACCCAAGCAGAATCTCGAGCGGCTTCTTTACCCGTCTTTGAGGTCAAACCTTCTGTTTCAGAGATGTTTGATGCCATTGAATGGATTTTTCCTCAAGCGGAGTGTGAACTTCATCATCGCAACATCTTTGAGCTATTGGTGTCAGTTGTTCTCTCGGCCCAAGCTACCGATATTTCGGTCAACAAAGTGACTCCAACCCTTTTTGCGAGATGGCCCGATGCCCAACACTTAATGAATGCCAAACTCGAAGAGGTTGAGGATACCATTAAGAGTATTGGATTGTATCGAAATAAAGCCAAGAATCTCATTGCTTTGTCGCGAGCGATTGTAGAAGACTTTCAAGGCCAAGTTCCGCAAGACTTTCAAGCCCTACAAACTTTACCTGGAGTAGGCCGAAAGACTGCGAATGTCGTTCGATCAGTAGGATTTGACATTCCTTCTTTCGCCGTGGATACGCATGTAGAACGCGTTTCCAAGCGCTTAGGCATCGCTCCTGTTGAAGATAATGTTGGCCAAGTAGAAGAAGCCCTCAAAGCGCAACTGGAAAAAGAGCGTTGGAACCAAGGTCATCAAGATATGATCTTTTTTGGACGTTATTTTTGTACGGCCAAAAAGCCAAAGTGTACGGTATGTCCCTTTCAATCGTTTTGTCAAAGAGAGGCCCTGAATGCCTATCAAGCGATGAAAAAGGCCCAGACCAAAGTTAAAAAGGAGAATTAATGAGGATGGCCACCGTATATGTTTGTGGTCGGGGCGCCGTTGGACTAACCATTGGCGATTTATTTGCGACCCATTTATCTCAAGATCACTTTGCCTTTATCGTCGATTCCTCTCGTAAAACTCGATATCTAAGCCAACCGGTTTTTGTCAATGGTGAGAGTAAAACGTATCGCTATTTAACCCCTCAAGAGGCTACCCAAGAAAATCAAGCGGATTTGATCTTTTTTGCTTGTAAATCGTATAGCCTTGATGAAGCCATGGAGGAAGCAGCTCCGTTTGTGGGAAAACAAACCATTTTAATGAGTGGAATCAATGGGATAGAAAGCGAAAACCGGTTGAAACGCCGCTTTCCTAACCAGCCTATTGTTCATGCGATTGCCCAAAATATGGATTCTTGTTATGACTCTACCAAACAAGAATTAAATTTTACAACGCCAGGAGAGATCGTCTTTGGAGCAGCGACTTCTAATCTTTGGCCCTATACGCAAAAAGTAGAAGAGATATTTATCCACTGTCACATTCCCTACATCTTTTCGACTCATATTCTCTTGGATCAAGCGCGTAAATTGATGTTTAACTGTGGAATTAACCAAGTCTGTGCCGCTTACAATGCCACATATGGAGATGTAGCGAAAGATCCAAAACTCTTTGCTCTTTTTAAACAAGCGATGGAAGAAGCGCGAGCTGTATTAGCGGCTGTTCAAGAAGATCCAGGACAAGACGCTTTGGAGAATTGGGCCTATAAGATTACTACATTTGATCCTAACTCCATGCCTAGCATGGCTCAAGACATGAAAGCCAATCGCCCTATCGAACTGGACTTATTTTCCGGTACGATTTTACCCTTGGCTCAACAGGCCAAGATCCAAACTCCAATCTTAGAAGATCTTTTTCAAAGACTTTCTCAAAATGCTTTATCTTAACCAAATCTAGAAAAGAGGGTCAATTATGACCACTCCCACTAAAAAAAATTCAAAAGAAACGACAACTCAAACCAAATCAACCTCTAAAGAGAATTCTTCTAAAACAACTAAAACCAGTAGTAAGACCACTTTAAAATCTACGAAGGCTCAAAATGAGGGCCAAAAAGAAAAAAACGCTTCGTCTACTCAAAAGAAGAAGACATCAAATGGTATAGAGACTCAAGGAGCTAACGCTTCTTCAACGGCTAAAAAAAACAAAGAAACCACCAAAAGTAAAATTACCGTTGAACCCACTAAAGCGGCCCAAAAAGCAGCTGAAAATTCCACAGGAGCGGGGCAATTTGTTGGCGCTTTTTCCTCTCAACCCACTGGTCAAGTGATTCATCCCAATGAAAAAAAGATCACACAGTCAACTTCTAAGCCTTCAAAAGCTTCATTAAGTGAAAAAACTACAGCTCATAAAGCCTCATCAAGTTCTAGCCCAAAAAATCAGTCTAAAAGTCATCAAGCGGGTCAACAATCCGCCAGCTTTGAAGATACGGTGAAAACGATTGGCCGCCAAGGAGCCAAAGCCCTCACCCATTCGATATTAGGAAATAAGGCTCCAGAAGTAAGCAAACAAGTAGAAGACTTAGCGGGCAATATCGTTTCAAGTTTAATTGACAGTTGGCTGAAATAGATACTTTGTAAAGAAAAGATGGCGATATTCTGTCGCTATCTTTTCTTTTTCCTTTTTAAACTTCGTCTATAGAGATGAATTATCCATTTTTTGGCGTATTTAAAACATATATTCAATCTTTTCAATCGCTGTAATTTTCGTTACAGTAGCGAGGGATCCCTTTTTAAGACTTTTGAAGGATGGTTTCTAGAGCCATCTGTAGAAAGGAAACAATTGATGTTTCAAGCGCTTTTTAAATGGGGGCTGTGTTTACTCAGCGCCTTTTCCAATCCACTCGTTCAAGTCTTACCTCTTCCTACTCCGCTCATTGAAGTACAAGCTCGTGGGCCTGGCGTGGTACGCATTCATCACAACCAACAAATCTATACGGCACAGAAAGATCTTCAGCTTACTTTGCCCTATAATGCTGCGATTCAAGTGGAAGCCATTGCGCAAGAAGCCAGTCAAATTAAAAAGTTTCAAATCAATGGAGAATCGATACCTCAAGCCCAAAACCAAACCACTTGGACTCAACCACTCACCTTAAAAAAACCCCTCTCCATTCAGGTCACCTTTTTTAATCCTTCTTCAAGAAGACAAAATGCTACAAATCTAGACAATAATTCGTCTTTTTTCACCCCATTATCCAGCCAAACTCAATCCGATCAATTTTCCCTTCACCCTTTAAAATTGAATTCAAACCAAGAAACCCTTTCTAACTCTCAAGATGAGCCAGATTCTTCTTTCTTCAATTCATCACTACAAAACGAAGAGTTAGAGCCTCAAGAAACTCTAGATCAAAAACAGGAAGAAGAGATTTTATCATCGCTTTCTCATTCCTCCACTTCTTCTATAGAAAAAGATTTCGAACCAAACCAAGAAACTCCAAAAGAGCCAGAAATAGATCTAGACCAAAACTCTGAAGAGTCCGAAGACTTTTCTCCGATTGGGCCAATAGATGAGGATGAATCTCAAAGCGATTTAGAGCTTCCTAGAAAGGAGGATGAAAAGGAAGACCCTTTAAAAGAAGAGGAGGATGAGAATAAAGAGGGAGAAGAAGAACCTTTGGAGGAGGGCCAATATCTTGGCTATACTTCAAGCGATCTTAAAATTTTGGTTAAACAGCTCCCTTTGATGAGCGTAAAAGAAGTATTTGACTTCTTTAAAACGAATGTGGAACAAGTCCAAAACGATTGCCAAAAGGGCTACGGTGCCAACTGGATGTACTTGCGAGCCGCTCTAGCCAATTGTTTGGGCGTTTTAGATCGTATTGATTCCGAGGCTTACTTATCTGAGACACTATTTGAAGAAAACCCTAACTTTTTGACACAGACTCCAGAAGCGATCGTACTTCAAAAATCGGCGATGCAACCAAAGGTTTTAAAGCAACAAGCAAGAGCCGCTGCTCGAAATGCTTCGGCAAGCGAGAGTGTATCGGTAGTGTCGGCGATGTTGTATCAAAATATTTCTATTTTTGGAAATTATATTAGCAACTACATCTGGATTTTATCCAACAATCAACATGCTTTTTGTGCTTCATATTTAAAGGCACCGCCTAAAACAGGGGCCTTAGCTTCTTCGGTAGTCGCCGTAGACAACGAAGCCTTACGTAAAGCTCTTTATTATGGCTTTGCAGGTCCGGGAAACACGCTTAAAGAGTGGTCGACTGAGCAGCAAATTATTATTACCAACGATTTAGTCAGTCTAGCCTTTAGCAATACGTGTATTGCTAAAGGAGAACTCGATGGAAAGATGTGGCGAACAGGTTTAAAAGCCATTTGGGATCGCATCCAAAGTTTGCCTGATCCGCAAAATTATCAAGCCTATATCGCTAACTTTCCAGGAACGGGTCTTAACCATTTGAATCAAACTGTTGAATTTCAACCTTTGGCTTTTGGACGATATGAAGAACCGCCAGTTCCTGACCTTCCTCCCCAAACGCCTCCTACCATTTCTTCAAAACCCGCTTTACAGCTTTTAAAGACCACAAGCGATGACATCATTTCCAATACAGGACAAAAAAATTATTCACTCGTAGGGGCAAAATATGAAATTCGTAAAGGAAGCAATTATACTTCTGGAACAAAAGTAGCCACTCTAACCATTGGAAATGATTTGAGTAGCGAAATCTTAGAAGTCGAAAGCGCTGGAACGTATTGGGCTCAAGAAATTCAAGCCCCAAAAGGCTTTGCTCTCGATTCGACTGCCTATCGCATTGAAGTCCCAGAAAACTGCACAGCCCAAGCTCCAGTGCGAATCTTGGTTTATGACTCTCCACAATACTGTAAAGTCAATGTATTGGCCAAAAAAATAGATGGAGAAACCAAACAACCGCTTGCCCATGCGATTTTTGAACTGCGTTATTATGCGATCGATCCGAGCAACCCTTCAGCCTATCGCAATGCAGTTCCAAGTGCTTCTTGGATCCTGAAATCAGATGAGAATGGCGAAGTCAAAGCGGATCTTGCTCATATTTACAAAGCCGATTACGATTTTCCCCGTCCTGTCGACAATCCTACTCTTGCCGTATTCCCAATTGGAGTCGTAACGCTTCAAGAAATTCAGGCTCCAAGTGGTTACGCACTCAATGACAAAGTATATGCCATGGGACTCAGTCCAACCTCTACCAATACGACCCAAACCTGCTTTGAAGTTTATCAAGCCCCCACGATTGAAAATCGAGTGGCTAAAATTCAACTGGAAAAAACCGATATCCAGCATGTAGGATTGCCAGGTGCTGAATTTTCCGTAAAAGATCCTCAAGGAAACGTTCAAGTGTTGGCTTTAGATTCTCAGGGAAAAGGAGAGGTCACTTTTGATCAAAATGGAACTTGGACCATATGGGAATCGAAAGCTCCACTCGGATATACCCTGAATACCACCAAAGCCGTTTTTAAGGTGACTGGCTCTTCCATTACTTGTGATTGTCCAAGCGAAAACGCCTATGTTACCTATGCTGATCATTTGTTAACCATTCAAAATCTAGGCGTATGTTATGGACTTAAAATTTCTAAAACCGATCCAAGTGGAAAGCCTTTAGCCAATGCAGTCTTTGACCTATACACCATTCCTAATATCAACGCTTTAAATAGTAAAACGTTAGTAGCTAAAGCCACTACTGATACGCAAGGCATTGCTACATTTGGAAATTTAGAACCTTCAAAAACATATGTCCTTTTAGAATCACAAGCTCCTTCAGGGTATGTATTACCTCAACATGAGGATGGAACACGACCTGAATATGTGTTAAACGTTCAAACCAATACCTCTTCGAGTCAAACTGCTTTAAACGAGAGTGGCTATATCATGTTCATAAGGCCGTATAATCTAAGCGCTTCTGGCCAACCAGAAAAACCCAATTATATTTATCGCGATAAGAAGACGTATGGATTTTCTTGGGATAAAGAAGATAATCTGATCACCATTGCTTTTGATAGCGTCAATGAGCCTTTAGAAAGCCAAGAACTTCCTCATACTGGCAGCCTCAGTACGCTTAGCACGCTGATGATAGGAAATCTTTTGGTGTGGTATGGCTTGAAAAAGCCAAAAAAATATAAAAATAAGTAGTTTACTCTTTCTATTTTTTCTTTTTCCTAGGATCCGATGGAACGTTTCCTTTGGATCCTTCTCATTTTTTCTTTCTTTTTCCAAACTTTTCATCCTTTAGAAATGAGACTGATTATGAATCTAAAATCGAACCTTTTGGCTTTGGCCTTCATGATGCCAAGTTTTGCCCTTTCAAGTCCCATCCAAGCGCTTACTCCTTTAGCTACGCCTATTCTTCAAGCGGATGCCGCTTCAATTACCCTCACTCCTGGATCGGCAGGAAGCTTAGCTGGTCGCCAATTTGAACTCTATCCTCTTTTTAGAGTGAGTGTAGATGCTGGTCAAACATCTTATCGCTATGATTTTGTAGACTCCACTAAAAACGCGCTGCAAACGTTTATAGGAGCTAAATTGGAAACTTCCCCAGCCACCATCACGGCTCTACAAGCTCAAGATTATCTAGCCGAATTTTCGACAACTGAGGGCTTAGAACCCGATACAGGTGCGTTTCGCACTTTAATTCAAGAATTGCGTGATCAGCTTAAAACAAGTCATGTCTCACCCATTCAGATTACAGTAGATTCTGTTGAGGAAGATGGCCAATATACCATCGATAATTTGACCAAAGGATATTACTTAATCGATGAAGTTGTAGCGAGTGATGCCCCAAGTTCCCAAAATAAAGCCACATCGCTATGTTTAGTGTCTACGATAGATGACAACAAGACCCTACAACTTAAAGGAACTTATCCTACTCTTGAAAAAAAGATTCAAGAAGACGATGGGAATTTAGCTAATGAGGGCTGGAATGACATTGGAGATTATGAAATTGGTCAAACCATTCCCTATCGCTATACCACAACCATTCCTCCTATTGGCGCATATTCCACTTATCAACTCATCTTCCACGACAAAATGGATAGTGCCCTAGATTTAGATAAAAACTCCATCCAAGTTCAAGTTTTTGGCGCAAGCAAAACCTATTCTCTTCAAGCCAATGAATTCACTCTTCACACCCTTTCTACCCCTGATCCTCACACTGGAGAAACTTTCTCAGTTGAAATCTCCGATATTAAAGCCATATTGGATCGTGAATTCAATAGCGCTCAAAGCACCTATGGTCAACAAATTGTCGTGAGCTATACCGCCCAGCTCAATGAGAAAGCGATGATGGCGACAGGTCGTCCTGGTTTTGAAAACCAAGTTCGTTTGGAGTACTCCAATAATCCTGATAGTGATGGAACGGGTCAAACCGGCTTTACGCCTTGGGATTGTGTGGTGTGCTTTACCTTTAAGATAGATGGTCAAAAAGTCAGTGAAAAAACCGATGAATCAGGAAATCCTCTCCTTCTTTCCAATGCCCACTTTCGCTTGTATCGCGATGAAGCTTGTCAAAATGAACTCAAAGTGAAAGCCAATGAAGAAGGATATGTGGTGGATCCAAGTGGAGAAGGGATCGACATCGTAAGCGATGCGCAGGGAACGTTTACGATTTATGGCTTAGATCAGGGAACTTACTATCTTCTCGAAACCCAAGCGCCAGAGGGATATCATAAACCGCTCAGCTGCATTGTACTCACCATCACCCCAACCTATCTTTCTGATCGAGATAACTACATCGAAAAGCAAGGCGAAGGGTCAACCATCTTAAAATCTCTCAGTGCTTCTTATGCTTATAAGGAATATTACGATGGGACTACCCACGATGTGCGTGTAGACAATGGAATAGGAGATCCAAATACTGGAAGTGTAAATGTGTCGATCATCAACCGCAGCGGGAAAGAATTGCCTTTGACCGGTGGCAATTCGGCTTTGATCAGTATGGGCGCTGGAACTGTGATTGTAGGAGCTGGACTTTTAGGAACTTTTAAGAAAAAGAAGAGTTCATGAAAAAGCGCCTTCTTTCCTCTTCTAAAATCTCATTTCTTTGTTTAGGACTTGGCTTAAGTCTATGTTTGGCTCCAAGCCTTTGGACGATGTTTTCCCATCATCAAGCGGCTAAGGACATTCAAACCTATCAAAAAGAAATAGAAACCATTTCATATCAAGATTTTTCTCAAAGCTTTGAACAAGCCACACTGTGGAATCAAGCCTTAAATGGTCAAATTCGCCTTGAAAGACCTTTAGAAAAGTATGAAGAGCAGTTGCAGCTTTTAGGAGATGGGGTAATGGGGATTTTATCCATTCCTAAATTAACTCTCGAACTGCCTATTTATCATGGGGTGGAGGAAGAAGCCTTAAGCAAAGGCGTTGGACATCTGCCCTCCTCTTCTTTGCCCATTGGCTCTTCAAGCGCAAGAGTCGTTTTATCCGCTCATCGGGGCTTAATGCAGGCTGAACTTTTTACTCGCCTTGATGAACTCGAAATAGGAGATTGTTTTTGGATTGAAAATCCTCGAGAAACGTTGGCGTATAAAGTCCGTGACATTCAAGTCATTTTGCCCAATGAAAAAAAGGCCCTCGCTATTGAAGAGGGACAGGATCTAGTGACCCTTATGACTTGTACGCCCTATGGCATCAATGATCATCGATTGCTCGTTACAGGTAGTCGTATTCCTTGGCAAGAAAGCCAAGAACAAAGAATTCAAGAGAAAGAGCAGTTTCCCACTTGGATTCATGGATCTTGGCGTGAAATTTGTTTCCGTCTATGGCCTTGGCTTGTAGTCCTTCTTGTCGTCATCCTTCTGATTTGGCGTAAGCACCAAGATCAAGCTAAGGACTATTTTAGAAAGGAGGACTAAGAATGTACAAACCTTATTTAAAATCCTTCTGGCTTTGGAGTCTTTTGGTGGGCGTGTTGGCTTTTCAATTTGGACCCCTAAAAGCGAGCGAACAAGAAGGAACCATTGAGATTTGTTTAGAAGAAAGCAACATGGGTCGTTCCTATCAAGGCGTTCGCTTTGATGCTTATCAGTGTGCTACAAGCGATGGAGAACACCTGATCTTTTTTGAGGGATACCAGGATTGTACCTTACAGATGGATGAGCTTGACGATGCCACCAAGATGAAGGAAGCTCTACAATACCTAAACCAACAAATTAAGCAAACCAATAAAGAACCTTTTGCGCAATCAACAGTCAATGAAGAGGGTAAAGCAACCTTTGATCATTTACCATACGGATTGTACTTTTTTCGCGTAAGCGATCCAGCCCAATATGAACTCATTGGAAATTTTTTGGCTGTGCTTCCTTCTTGGAACAATGATGAAAATCGCAGTGAAGATTTTTTACGAATTCAAGCCAAAGCCTATCCTCTTCCCGATCTTTGTATTGTCAAAGTAGATGCTAATAAAGAACCAATTTTAAATAAAGACTTTGCGTTCTCCTCGTATGAAGATGAGGAGGGGTTAAAACTTATTGAAACGAAGTCTGGAGATCCAAAAACAGGGATAGTTGAGTTTCGGTTAAATCTTGGTCAAACGCTTTATATTCAAGAAACGCAAGCTCCAGAAGGATATAAGTTGTCCAAGCAACGCATTAAGGTATTCATGGATGAAGAGGGAAATCTCTTTGTTAACGATCAAAAAGGTCCAGTAGACGGTTTAAAGGTGAAATTGCAATGTATTAATCGCCTAGAAAGTGAAGAAGAGGAGGAGCATCCAAATCCAAAGGAAGAGGAATCTAAGACTCCAGAAAGCAAAAAGCCTGATACCGCCTCTATCACTTCCCAAACTTTGAAGACCAATGCGACTAAACCGGATACAGCGGTTTATGTTCCTCTTCAAAAGTGGCTGTTGATTTTATGTAGTGCAACTCTGATTGGGATTGCTCTTTATAGTCAATGGAAACGAGTTCCTAAAGAATAGAAGAAGGTTTTTTCTTTAAGCTAGGTTATGGCCTAGCTTTTTGTATTTCCAAGAAAAAAACTTCTTAAAGACCACCCAAAAAACCGCCCTTAAAAATTAAGAGCGGTTTTTGCTTGACTTCAAGAATGAGAAACTTAAACAAGTATCTCTAGACCACTAAAGGGAGAGTTAGAAAGAGAAATTTTTTCTTCTAATCTTCAGGCTTTGGAAGAGGGGAAGTGCCCGTGGTGACATCCAAAATCGCTTGCGCTACACTTTGAAGATCGGTAGCCAATTCCCGATATTGATCCACCAAGTTACTTAGTTCATCTTGGCTAAGAACTCCACGTTTGGCTTGGTCAAAATGACCATATTCATCCAAAGCATAATCTTCTAACCATTGAGGGCTAAAGTACCATTGAGCCAATTCTTCCAAATGAGGAATATCTTGTGCCAAAAGATTGGCCTGTTTTTCATGATGAGCTAGCTTCTTTTTGAGTTCGGTACGAAGAGGTTCAAATTTTTCAATCCGATCTTTTGTCGCTTCTAGTTTTTGGGGATCGATTAAATGTTGCGCTTGGTTTTCTGCTGTTTTCATAAATTTTACCTTGGTAAGAGATTTTGATCTTTTTTAGAGTTCAATTTCAAATTCTTCCTCTTCTTCTTGAAGTGGGGGAACCTCTTGCGTCTTTCCATTTTGAATGGCGCGTTCATAAATGGCTTTTAAGCCTTTAAAAATTAATTGTGGATCGTATACATCGATGTAATCGGTGTGTTGACAGATGACACGACCAAGACCACCAGTGGCAATGACTTTGAAATCCTGGTTGGTTTCTTTGCGAAAAGCATCCACAGTCTTTTCAAAGCCTCCTAAAAATTGATAAAAGATGCCCGCTTGCATCGCTGCTTGGGTATTTTTACCTAAAACGCTTTGGGGTTTTTTAATTTCGATTTCTGGCAATTGAGCAGTCTGTCCCCAAAGGGCATTGGCCCCACTCTCAATTCCTACTCCAATGGCACCCGCTTTAAATACTCCATTTTCATCCACATAATCAAATGTAGTGGCTGTTCCAAAATCGACAATTAAAAGAGGATAGCCATATGCTTCAATCGCTCCCGCTACATCGGCTACACGGTCTGCACCAACCGAACGAGCATTGTCAAGTTCTACCTTCACACCGGTTGGAATGTCAGGACCTACAATAATTGGTTCAATACCGATGAATTTTACAATCCCATTTCGAAAGGAATGCATCACTTTTGGAACAACAGAACTTACAATCACTCCTTCAATGTCATCTTTGGTGACATTGGCATTGCGTAAGAAGTTTTCTAACATAAAGCCATATTCATCGCTTGTACGGCGTACTTTCGTATTCATCCGATAGTTACAAATCAGCTTATCGCCTTCAAAAACACCAATTGTAATATTGGAGTTTCCCACATCTATGCACAGAAGCATCTTTAATGACTTCCTTTCTGAATTGCTAACATTTTGTTTAAAATCGTATAGCCAATATCTTCTTTTGTTTCTAGACCCAGCCGCTCAATAGAATCGGGGAATAATAAAGATACGACATTGGTGTCGCCTTGAAATCCAGCGCCTTGCGTGCGCAAATTATTGGCGACCAATAGATCACAGTTTTTAGCCAAAAGCTTATGGCGGGCATTTTCTTCTAGATTTTCTGTTTCCATCGCAAAGCCGCAAAGAACTTGCCCTGGAGCTTTATTGGCTCCTAATTCGGCTAAAATATCGGGATTTTTAACCAATTCCAGCGTCATAGAGTCCTGATTCTTTTTCATTTTTTGATCGTGTTGCTCTTTGAAGCGATAATCAGCCACTGCGGCTGCCATAATCACAAAGTCAGAGTTTGGAGCCTTCTCTAAGACCGCTTTTTCCATATCAAGAGCACTCACCACCGGAATCACTTCTATTCCTTCTGGCTTTTCTAAATTGACTGGTCCGGAAACTAAAATGACTTTGGCTCCCAGAGATTGGGCAGCTTTGGCAATGGCATATCCTTGTTTTCCACTGGAGTGATTGGATAAAAAGCGAACTGGATCTAATGCTTCTTGCGTTGGTCCTGCGGAAACTAAAACGGTTTTTCCAGCAAGAGGAAGTTTTTGGTTTTCCTCTATACCCTGTATCGAATCCTCTAAAGGCTCTTTTTTGTTTAAAACATTTAAGACCACTTCTTCAAGTGTACTTGGTTCAGCCATTCGTCCTTTACCACTATCTTGGCAAGCCAAGTAGCCATATTCGGGATCGATAATATGCCAACCGCGCGCTTGTAACGTTTTAAGATTTTGTTGAGTGGCAGGATTTTCGAACATATGGACATTCATAGCCGGAGCGCACAAAATAGGACAAGTGCAAGCCAGCACACAACTTGTCAATAAATCATCGGCGATCCCACAAGCCGCTTTAGCCAAGAAGTTGGCATCGGCCGGAGCGATTAAAAAAACATCAGCCCACTTGGCCAAATCAATATGAGGAATTTGTTCTTGATGGGTCCCATTAAATTCATCTAAGATCACTTCATGCCGACTTAAGGCCGCTAGACTTAATGGCCCCACAAAAGCGGCTGCATGTTTGGTTTCTATGACCCGCACGTCATATCCCTTCTTGGTTAAAGAACTTACCAACGAACAAATTTTAAAGGCGGCAATTGAACCTGTCATGCCAATGAGAATGTGTTTTGTCATGCTTTCCCTTTCGGCAAGCCCTTAGCTTGCATTGACCTAAAATTTCTCTTTGAAAGGATCGAAGGGATCCTTGTCTTAGTATAATCACTTGATTTTGAATGTAATTTCTTGTGACTAGACAAACCTCTTTCTTTTCCTTGGGTCAAAAGAGTGAGAGGAAATTTTTTCTTCATCCTAAAGAAGCCTTATTTCCTTTATTTTAAGAGATAGACTCAATTTTCTTTTTCTTTATTCTCGAAAAGCGATAAGCTGATCATCAAAATAGAGAGAAGAGAAAAGGAGAAAAAGAAAGGAAGAATCGTGATCTCTTTCGAAGGAATTTTAGAGTATGGTACATTTTTAGAGAACGTTTCAAAAAAGATGAAATAAAAAAAGTAGAAAGAAGCTTCCTAGTAGGAAATATAATTTTGAGAGTAAAAATGAAAATTTTAATTGCATCTGATTCATTTAAAGGTTGTATGAGTAGCGAAGAAGCCAATCGTTCGATCGAAAGAGGGATTTTACAGGCAGATCCACACATTCAAACCGAATGTTTTCCCATCTCAGATGGTGGAGAAGGAATGGTAGAAGCTTTTCTCAAAGCTTATGATGGTCGACGGCTTAAAATGGCCACTCAAGATTTGTATGGAGTACCGATTACCGTAGATTGGGCTCTCGATGAAAAAACTGGAACAGCCTGTGTAGAAGCTGCAAGCTGTGTGGGGTTAACTCTTTATCCTCCTGCAATTCGGTATCCTATGAATACTTCAAGCTATGGCTTAGGTCTTCTTGTTAAAAAAGTCTTAGCTCGTAGTGATGTAAAACGCATCATCATTGGCCTAGGGGGAACAGGGTCAAATGATGGCGGTATTGGCTTTGCGGCCGCTTTTGGAGTGGGTTTTTATGATCGCTATCGCTGTCCTCTTGATCCATGTACGCGCAATTTAGAGCAAATTGCGTACATTGAAAAGCGAACTTTGCACTACAATACCCGAAAACCCATTATTGCTGCTTGTGACGTATCCAATCCCCTTTTAGGCGAAAATGGAGCTACCTATATATTTGGACATCAAAAAGGCCTTACTCCAACTTTACAAAAAGAGGTGGAAGCGGGTATGGAAAATCTCAATCGTAAAGTGATTCAAACATTTCATGTCGATATGAATCGTTTAGAAGGATCTGGAGCTGCTGGTGGCCTAGGGGGAATGATTCTTGGCGTTTTTGGAGCCACGATGGTTTCTGGAATTGATGTTTTGGAAAATGGGGGACTATCCCAAAAAATTCAAGAAGCCGATTACGTTTTCACTGGAGAAGGCCAAACAGACGCCCAAACGGTGAATGGTAAAGCTGTAGTGCGTATTGCACATTTGTGTAAAAAAGCAGAGGTCCCTTTGATTTGTATTTGTGGAGGGATGCTTTCTGGAGCTGAGCTTTTGTATCACGAAGGAGTAAGCGCAATCTTTTCAAGTGCAGATCGAGCCATGAGTTTTTCCTATGCTTTAAGTCACGGTTCTGAAAAAGTAGAAAAGCAAGCCAATAATGTGATGCGACTGATTTTAGCTGCCGAAAGGAGAAGAAAAAAATGAAGCGTTTTTTCAAGGCTGGCCTTTTTGTATGGCTTGGATTGATGCTTTTTATAGCAGGTTGTAGTAGCAAGGCGACTACTCCTTTTGAGATGAAAGACATCACCTTAGACCAGCTCGAAACCATGATGGAGGATAAAAAGTCCTTTTTCTTATTGGTGGAGCGAGATGCCTGTCCATTTTGTTCCGCTTTAAATTCCTATATGGATCAAACCAAAAATCAATATGGAGATGTTCGTCTGTATCATCTCGATTCGACCGATTTTGAATTGTATCGCGAAAACGAAGGGGATATGACCTTAATTTCGACCAATGCCCAAGGGCAGGCTTTTCTTGGGCTATTTCCTTATTTCTTATATACCCCCGCTATTTATAAAATTGAAAATGGACAACCCGTGAGTGCCGGAATCGGTTATGATTCCAATCATCATACGGTATCGAGCTGGGGAGTAGATAGTACCATCAATTGGAATGAAGCGAAGCCTGTTGAGGTGTGGACCTTTTTAGAGGCCAAACCGTATAAGGGAAAAGAACCAAAGTCAGAAGCCGACTCTTCAAAAGAAAGCGACCAGGCCTCAAGCGATTCTAAGAAGACTTCTCAATCTAAGGCTTCTTCCAAACAGGAAGCCTCAAGCCAAAGTCCTGAACTTGAAGAAGAACCAAAAGAATATGGGGAAGAAACCTACATTGAAGATGAAGATGGATGGTTTATTCCCGACGAAGAGGACTATTATTAAGAGAAAAAAGAGCAAAAAAAATTTCTTTTGCTCTTTTTTTGTTTCGATTTTCTTTTAGGTTAAGAACGATATAAAATTTCTGTCTTTACGCCTCCAAACTTTGCTTAAGGAAACTTGATCCTCTATCGAAAACTCGCTACTGTTAAAGTAATTGTGGATCAGAAGTAGAAAAGGGGATGGATTTTCATGAAAGAAAAAGAAAGAATCAATGAGTTGGAAAATAATGTCTATTTCTGGCAAAAACTTGATACTTTGCTTCTATCTGGAAAGTTAGAGCGTATTCGTAAAGCGGGAGATTCAAGTATAGATTGTCCGCAGTTGAGCTATCCAGTGGATTTCATGGTCTTAAAAGACGCCATTTCTGCAAAAGACACACCACTTTATTGCTTTTTAGGCAGTGAAAAGACATTGAGTGCGACCGCTATTTTGGTACAAGCCGATATTTTATCCCGTGAGGTGCTCACAAAAGTTTTGATAGGATGTACTGAAGAAGAATGTACTTTAATTTTGAAATTTATCAACGCTATGGAGTTTCAAAAGGCCATTCTGATTCATCGAGGCTCCCAAACGCCTTCTTGGGCCCGAGGGGATTAATTCTTTTTAAATGAGCGCTTTAAGCGCTCTCCTTTCTCAGAGTGCGCTATACTAAGAACATACCGATGGAGGAAAAACATCATGGATTTAAAAGGTTCTCAAACAGAGAAAAATCTTCAGGTTGCTCTTGCAGGTGAGTCTCAAGCCTATACCAAATATCAGTGGTTTGCCGCTCAAGCAAAAAAAGAGGGATATAACCACGTTGCAAACATCTTCAATGAAACTTCCGGAAACGAAAAGGCCCATGCCAAAATTTGGTTTAAATATCTCATGGGTGGTGAAGTTCCTTCAACCATGGACTGCCTTAAAATGGCTTGGGATGGAGAAGAATACGAAACCACAACGATGTATGCTGATTTCGCAAAAGTAGCGAAAGAAGAAGGCTTCACTGAAATCGCTCGTAAAATGGAACTCATTGGTGAAATTGAAGCGCATCACCGTGACAGATATGCAGACATGATGAATTTATTACAAAATGATCTCATGTTTACAAAACCAGAACCCGTAAATTGGATCTGTCTCAACTGTGGTTATGTTGTAAAATCCAAATCGGCACCTAAAATTTGCCCTGTTTGTAAACACCCACAGGCTTGGTTTGAATGCTTCGTGGATTACAACCAAGATCTTGCCAATCCTTCTGGACTCTAAGCCCATTCAAAAACCCGGCCTAGCCGGGCTTTTTCTTTTCCTCTGCTTTTTGGTGTTTTTCTTTGAAACATTTTTCCTTCCACACATGGACAACTTTTTTAAGTCATTCATTTTACCTACTAAAATAAAAATAGAAAGGAGTTACCAAATAGATAGAAAAACACTGACAAAGAGGTTTATATGTTACATACCCATCAGGAAGTTATGAGTAAAATTGAAAGACTGAAAAGATAGGCGTTTCAGTCAAAACGTGACGGAGGAGGGGACTGAGAAAAAAGAAAGGGGGACGAATGCTCAAAAGCTATAAGACAGAAATTTTCCCAACTTCTCAACAGAAATAGTCATAGACAATTGGTGTATGCTTGTCTATAACTTTTATCTAGCGCACCATAAAGAATGAAAAGGAAAAAAGATTTGTTTCAGGATTTCTCAAAGTGGCTAAGAGTATCCTGTGCAAAATCCTGAAATTTCATGGATTAAGGAAGTCAATAGTAAAGCAGTTAAGCAAAGTATTATGAATGCA
>CAYTMK010000025.1:0-15726 GCA_964438885.1 uncultured Erysipelotrichaceae bacterium
AAGGAGGCTTATTTACAGGCTTTGGAAATATACAGATGATTGGCAATTAAAAATCGGTATAGTTACAAATCGTATTATGAAATAGTTGAAGCACGATTAAAGAAAATCTCCTCTGCTTCTGCATTTAACCCTATTCAAAGTGAGGAAAGTTCTTCGCAAACTGATACTACGACAGAAATCGAGTTGAATCAGGCCCAACTTGCGCTAGTAGAAGCAGTGTTGAAAAAACTGTCCGCAAGTCCGCTGAAACTCTTATTAAGAGGGAGATATAAGAAAAAAGAATTGGAAAGAGAGAAAAAGAGTCTCCTGTTCAGAACCAAATTGCTCTAGGAAAGACGATAGATGATAGAAAATAAAAGGAGTTTATCCTGTAGAGAGAGCCAATTTCTCTTAAGAAGAGATCTCAGAGCGTTTTCCTTTGTTCAAGAGGGTGGCTCGGAATTAGAGTTTTCTTCCATCTTTTAGGTTGGTTTTAGTCTTCGCTTGAGGTTTTCTTTCTCTTTTCATCTAGCCATTCCATCATCTCTAAGCGCTTTCCACTAAAGTCCACTTAAGATAAATAGAGGAAAGAACTTTCTTTTGTTTGAATGAAAGAACAGTTAGAGTAATAGCTCCCACACAATCCTATGCTAGGAATGATCGAGCGATACTCGTTGAGGATTCTCTCCAAGTTCAATTTATAGATATGATCGGGGCTATTCGGAAGTAATTTAAACCTGAATTATTCATATAAAATATTAAAAAGGCTAAAACTTCTTTATTCTTGGAAGCTCCAGCCTTTTATCTTTTCACCTAATGAGTGATAACTTGTTTTCCCTTATAACATAAATTCTTTAGGAGTTTACCTCTTGAAAATGAGAAATAGGTAATCTATATAATTTTTCTTTTATATCTTTTTTATATGGAAGGAACTAAGAATGATGTTAGATGAAATTCCTTTTAGTGCCTTAAGAATGAGGCATAATTGTGCCTTGTCCTTACACGATAAGGAGGCCTAAAACTAGAACCAATTTAAGTTAAAGCTAGATTTCTCGATTCAAAGCAACCGAAGAATCTAGCCTTTTTTTATTTCTTACGTTTTTTTTATTGGCTTTTGACCTACAACGTGGTAGGAGGAAATTTCATGTCATCTAGTGTTTCAAGCCAATTGGCCTTACTTAAAAGCTCTGTTCAAACATTGTGGGAAAGCAAACCCTATCAAGACTACTTGAAAGTCATGGCTCGTTTTCCTACGTATTCTGTACGCAACACCATTTTGATTTATGCTCAAAAACCAGAAGCAACCTTTGTGGCGGGATATCAAACGTGGCAACGCCTGTTTAGCCGCCATGTTAAAAAAGGGGAACGTGGTATTCGGATTCTTGCTCCCTATACGTATCAATACGAAACCAAAGACGAGCAAGGTGAAGCGAAGACGATTCACAAGATTGCTTTTCGCACCATCAATGTCTTTGATGTTTCACAAACAGAAGGAAAAAAATTACCCGAATTGCCTACTTCACAACTCTTAATGGGGAATTGTGGGCTTTTAGCGGACACAAAAGAATGTTTGGAAAAATTGACCCACTTTCAAATCCAATTTTCATCCTTACCTCAAGGCCACTATGGAATGTGTCAATATGAGACCCAAACGATTGTCATTAACCAAGATCTTGAAGAACGTCACGCTTTTAAAACTCTCATTCACGAATGCGCTCATGCTTTATTGCATCGTTTTTCTTCAGAAACGCTCAGTTCTTATGAAGTCTTTTTATTGGATCGTCAAGACTTACGGGAAATTGAAGCGGAATCGGTAAGCTATGTCGTCTGTCAAGCTTTAGGAATTGACTGCAGCCAATACAGCTTTTCTTACATTGCCCGTTGGAAGCAAGATGCTGAGTTTTTCGAACAATCTTTAGAGCGCATTGCAAACACTGCCCAAAAAATGATTCAAAAACTTCTTGAATCGGAGCAGGAGCCATTGCTTTTCCCCACTACCAATCGCTCTCAAAGCATGCTTTCCATATAGAAAAGGACTGAGTTTAATATAGATAAGACTAAAATGAAAGAGAAAAAATTTAGGTCTAAACGTATGGGATGACTTCTATAGAAAGGTGTTTTTAGCTGGAAATGTAGAGATCATGAGTGACAAGATACACGCAGCTCTAGGTTGAGAAGATATGTGAAAAAATGAAAACGCAAGAGTATAAAGGAGCCTTTGAAGCCAAACCAAAGATAAAGCATCTTGCTAAAGCTTTTAGTGGGCACTAAAAGATAGAGAAATTATTGAATTTCTTTAAACCATAATACTTACTTCAAATACAAAAAAGAAATGATACAAGAAATAGAAGAAAGGATGTAAAAGAATATGACAATCACAATAGACCCAGAAATTGAAAGAGTAGCCTCCCAAATCTGCAAAGCGTATGGACTTGATTTAAACGGCTATATCAACATTTCTATTAGTCGTTTAATTGAAGAAAACAAGATTCCTTTTGATTTAGCCCCTGAAGAAAGCTTCTATCAATTAAAGCCTGAAGTCCAAGAGGCAATTTTATATGCGGACGCTCATCTTGATGAATTACCTTGCTTTAAAACAGTAGAAGAAATGAATGCTTGGCTTGATGCTGAAGATGATGAAGAATGCTAGATATTATCTTTACCGCAGATTACAAAAAAAAGGCCGTAAACGTATGAAGAAAAGAGGGGCAGATCTAAGCCTTTGAGATAGAGCCATTAAACTTTTATCAGAACAAAAATCACTTCCTACAGCTTACCGAGATCATCCCTTACAAGGAACTACCCTAATTAGAAGAGATCTTCATATTAAACGAGATTGGTTGCTTATCTACAGAATAGATATGAAATCAAATCGTCTTATCTTATACGATACAGGAAGACATGCTGATCTATTTGAATAATTCTTTTTTAAGAGCTCCGTCCCAAAGGATAGAGCTTTTCTTTTATAGATTGAAAAATATAGAGAGACCAGAAATAAATCAGGTTTTAATAAATATTCCTCCGATTCCTTCTGCCTACTGTAACTATCCCAGTTTTTATAGAATGGAAATAAATGGGATAGGACCTAAAAAAGATAAAAAAACTCAATCCAAACAATGTTCATGACGAAATGATTGTTATGGGGATAAAATTGGGTCCAACGAAAGATTAGAACTCTAAGAATAAAGTTTTTTGTCTTTTCTTAGAGATTAATTTCTCTTTTTACCGATTTTATCTTAGGACGGATGAAGTAAGAACAAAAGAAATCTCTTTTTCTTCTTGATGGATGTCCTTCGGTCAGTAAAAAAACAAATCATAGAAAAAATCGCTACACTGATTTCATGACTACACAAACAACTCCTCCTCAAAAACAAGCTTTGATCCTCGGTGGTGGAGGATCAAGAGGCAGTTACACCATGGGTGTTGTGGCTGCCCTGCATGAAAATCAACACCACTACGATTTAGTAACTGGAATTTCCATTGGCGCGCTCGTAGGTGGGGCCTATGCGATGCATAAAGAAGTCGATTATTCCACGATTATTGATTCTTTTACAGACCAAAGCGTGGCTTCTGGTTTATTTCAATTTCCCAATCGAAACAGTGTTTTAAAGGATAATCCCCAAACCTTTAACCAATTTATCCAAGAATTTCAACAAGGGGGACCAAATATCAATCCTTTGCGAGAGAGCTATAGCAAGATTTTTGATTTTGAGGCCTTTAAAAATTCTTCCATTGATTACATCTGTTTGGCAGCGAATTTAACCCAAAATAAGCCCGCTTATTTTCATAAAGCCGACTTTCAAACGAAAGAGGAAGCCATCGATGCGATGTTAGCCTCAGCAGCCTATTTTCCCGCTTTTAGCTTTGTAGAAATCAATGGTGATTATTATGCGGATGGTGGGTATCTAAACTCCCAACTT
Source organism: uncultured Erysipelotrichaceae bacterium (assembly GCA_964438885.1). Lineage (GTDB taxonomy): Bacteria > Bacillota_I > Bacilli_A > Erysipelotrichales > Erysipelotrichaceae > Allobaculum. The sequence goes on from CAYTMK010000025.1 coordinate 3,900, forward strand.
GGCCGCTCGGCCGTGGATTTAGGTTATACCAATTTGACAGTCGTTCCTTTGGTGGATCCAGGCGCTCCAGTCAATTACTGCAAAGAACAGACCACTTTGCTTATTCGTCCTATTTTAAAACTGGATTACTACCTTAACTTCAACAAAGATCAACTCGTGCGTCAGATTGAACAAGGTCGTTTGGAAGCCTTGAAATATATGAATCTAGCCGTAGGATACGTCTATACGTTTTACAAAGAAGATGCTTTCTTATTTAAGGTATTGTCTAAAACGGCGGTTTCCATTCTAAAGAAAAACAACATCATCTTAACCAACGAGATGTTGATCAATGGTCTTACCGAATTGCTTGGGTATCGTCCTGGTGATCTCAATGTTCCCTATATGGCCAACTACCAAGTGGGTTTATTGTTGGAATGCTTAGGTTTAATTGCTGGGATCTCTCCCTACCAACAATATCATTTGTTACCCTTTGTAAAAGAATTGCTGAATAAGCTTGAAAATTTCTCTTTAACGATTACTCCTCAAGAAACCGGCGAAACACTGAAGATGGATCGCTATGGGGCGCTTGATTTATTGGCCTTTTTTCATCACGCTTTACAAGAAAATGATGGGAAGCTTCCTATTGATTGTGAGATTGTCAAAAACAAGTTTCCTTCCCTCTATTATCTTGGCTTAGCTTGGCACATTTTAGATAAGTTTTCAGTGGTCATCAATTTGTTTTAAGGACCAAAAAACCAGCCTTTCATCTTTTTTGAAGGCTGGTTTTTGTGTTTAGTAATAATATACATTTCCGTAGTTATCCATATAATACGTATCGTAGTAGGTATAGTAGATTTCTTCTCCTTCTTCTTGGGGAGTTTCTTCTGAAGGTGGAGTTTCGGCTGGTTCACTAGGAGTGGGCGATTGAGCTGATTTATTTTTGACCGATTGCGCCAATTCCGCATTTTTGGCTTGGGTCAAAATATCAGTCACAAGGGGTCCTGCTCCCGATTTGAAAAGCTTTACGACACGCCAACTCTCTTGGGGATGGGAATCATCCACAAGGTAGTTGTAGGCATCGATTTCTAAATCATAGTTTTTTCCATCGGCCGAATTGGTAAAATACGTTTCAATGGGTAAGTAATTGTTTACGATGTTATACGCTTGCATCGTAGCAGCATTCAAACTATCGTATTCAGCATGATCCACCATATTTAAATGGACCCGCAAAGTCGCACTCTTTAGATCAACCGTGGCTCCCTCAACGCCGCCAATGCCCATCAAATCGTTTTGAATGGCCGCAATTTGTGATTCTTGAATACGGGGATTCAAATCACTGATGTTAAAGCGATTGCCCTCTACTGGCTGATCGCTTTCCTTAGCACTTGTTAATAACACATATCCCACGACCATTATGGGGACAAAGACAATCAATAAAGTCAGCCAGACCAATTTGTGCCCTTGTTTCACTTTCTGCTTTTTGGGTTTACTTACCCGTCGCTTCTTGGTTTGTGGCAATGGATCCAAATTTGAATTGGGCGCCGCTTGTGCTTGGGTAGTTGCCTGGGAAGTAGGTTGTTCTTGAGCAGGATTTGAAGCGCCGGCATTTGGCGCGGGATTTTGTTGAATATCAGACATAGCAATCCTCTCCATTCCATCAGTACTATAACATATACTATTCCAAAGTTTTTTGGCACATTTTAATCTTCTTTTTTGGGATATGCAAAAGAAAATTTTTAAACTCAAAAGTAGAACTTCTTAAACTTCTTATTCAAAGTCATGATAAGGAATCGTTCTTTGGAAACTAGACTCTTGACTTTTGATTGAGTCAAAAGAAAAAAGGACTGAATCGTCCTTTTTAGAAAGAAATTGTCAAAAGCATTTTGAAGGGTTCTTCACCATATACCGCATGAGGAATTTCTTTAGGCATCACCAATGTTTCTCCCTCCTTGACCAGAAAGATTTCATCGCCCACAGTAAAGCGGCCTATTCCCTCTAAAACCGTTACCATCGCATCGCCATGAGAAGTATGAGTAGAAATTTCCTCTCCTTGATCGAAGGAAAAAATCGTCATGCTCACTTTATCATTTTGAACAAGCGTCTTGCTCGCAACTTGTCCAGGTTGATAATCAATCTGATCTTTAAGCTCTAATTTAGTTTGTTTTTCAATATTTTTATACATCTCTTACTTCTCCTCAGTTTTTCCTTTTCTACTGTATCTCTTTTTAGGTCTCATCTCGAGAAATAGATCTAAAAAGTTTAAACAAGTTCTTTCAAGAAAGATATCTTTTCTAAATCGAGTCACTTAAAACAAAAAAGATTCCATAGGAAATAGAATATAAAAGACGTTATCGCTTGGACAAAGCCTCCATTAAAAGGGCGTTGACTTTTTTGGGATTGGCCGTTTCTTTAGAAGCTTTCATCACTTGACTTATTAAAAAGCCTGTAGCCCGTTTTTCCCATTTTTAAAATCTTCCCAAAAATAATTTTGAAAAATCCTTTATATAAAAAGTTATAAGAGTCCAATTTTCGTTGTCTAAGCTTTAAAAGACTTTCTTTGACCTAATTTGTTTTTCTTGATAACCTTTTTTTCTTTAAAGAATTCTTGAGTAATTTATCCTAATGAAGAAAACGTGATTTCCCTCTTAGATTAAAAAGGCTAAAGGCTAAGAAAAAAGATAAAACATTTTCGCATACCAAGCTATATTATAAAATTAGAATTTTATAAATTAAACTTATTTTATGAAAAGGGAGAATACAGTGAAAAATAAATTTAATTTTATTCCACAAAAGATACAATTTAATTATATTAAAAAAAGTAGAAACAAAAGAGGATTATTTGTATATCCTATTTGATAATGAAAGACTAAAAAAAGTAAATCGAACTGTTATTGTAAATACCTTTCCTTCTTTTGCTCCCCTTTTAGATGATAATATTTTTAAAACAGCCTGTATTTCTGATGACTATTGGAAAGAAGCCATCGGTTGAGGAGATTTGACTTTCTTAGGGGATTTTGTGATGGAACAAAGAGGAGATGCTGTGTACAAACTATCTGAATTTTTTGGTTTTACTTGTTATATGATTTTAGATAAACCTTATATTTACTTTCATGTTGATCCCGAAGATGGGACGCAATATGACGGCTATGTGAATATCAAGACAGGACAATTAGTGGAAGGATATTTGCCAGATCGTTTATTAGGTTTAGCTGTAGAATGGCTTATGCTACATCATAGTGATTTAAGTTTGATGTGGTGGACAAAAAAATATAAAAAAGTACCACCATTATTTTAGACTGTCTTTTGTCAGTCTTTTCTCTAGTAAGAGAATCCTTAAAACTGCCTGAGCCAGACAAAAGAGAGAATAAAGAGAAACTCATAAAAAGGCTTTTAGCAATTTTCTGCTCATTTTAGTTTTATATAAAAAAGGACTCTTAATAGGAGTCCTTTTTTGGTGCATACAGTTTCAAAAAATTTTTTTAGCGTTTGGCTAAAGCCTCTACCAAAAGGGCATTTGCTTTTTTAGGATTGGCCGTTCCTTTTGAAGCTTTCATCACTTGACCCATTAAAAAGCCGGTAGCGCGTTTTTTCCCATTTTTAAAATCTTCAATGGATTTTGGATTGGCATCCAAAACGCTTTCGATAATGGCGATAAGAGCACTATCATCGGACAATTGCTTCATGCCTTTTTCTTCAATGATGGCATCTACACCTTTATCGGTTTCCATGAGGGCCTCAAAGACTTCCTTGCCTTGTTTTCCGGAGATCACGCCCTCTTCAATGCGGTTGACCAAATCCGCTAAGGCTTCAGGGGAAAGGGAAGTGGTCGCAAAGGTCTGGTTGTGTTTGTTTAACCAAGCCGATACATCGCCAATGACCCAGTTGGCCGCTTTTTTCGCTTCTTTGGCGCTTTTCATCACTGCTTCGTAGAAATCCGCCATATCGCGATCGTTGACCAAGACGGAAGCATCGTAGTCATTGAGTTGATAGTTTTCTTGAAAACGAACTTTGCGCGCTTCGGGCAATTCTTCTAAGTTGGCCAATATCTCTTCAATCCAGGCTTGATCCAAAGCGATGGGAAAGATATTGGGTTCAGGGAAATATTTATAGTCGACATTACCCTCTTTTTTGCGCATCAATACTGTTGTTTTGGTGGGTTCATCATAGCGACGTGTGGCTTGTTCGATGGATTCACCTTGCTCCAATAAGGCACTTTGACGTTCGATTTCGGCTTGAACGGCTTTTTGAACATTGGCAATGGAGTTGAGGTTTTTAATTTCGACTTTCGTACCCAGTTGATTGGGATCATCGGAAAGCGAAATGTTGACATCACAACGCATGGAGCCTTCTTCCATTTTGACATCCGAAACGTTCAAATAGAAAAGAGTCTGGCGCAAGGCTTCTACATAGGCAGCCGCTTCCGCAGCGCTATGCATATCAGGTTTGGAAACGATTTCCACAAGAGGCGTTCCCGCGCGGTTGAAGTCCAAATACGTTCCTGTATCTTTGTGGAACTGTTTAGCGGTATCCTCTTCCATATGAATGCGTTCAATGCGCACTTGTTTTTTACCTTCTTCGGTTTCGATTTCTACATAGCCATTTTTTCCAATGGGATAAAATTGTTGAGTGATTTGAAAGCCTTTGGGCAAGTCGGAATAATAATAGTTTTTGCGATCAAAGCGCACAAGGGGATCGATTTCACAATGCAATCCTCCACAGGCTTTAATGGCTAAGCGTACGGCTTCTTTGTTGACACAGGGAAGAGTTCCTGGATGGCCCAAATCGATAACGGAAGTATTGGTGTTGGCAAGAGCGCCAAAGCTGGTGGGAGCGCCTGAAAACATCTTCGTAGCGGTTTTGAGTTCGCAATGGATTTCAATCCCGATGGTTACTTCGTAAGGCATGTGGGTTTCTCCTTCCAATCAATGATCTCTTCAATACCAGCGGCAATGTCGAATAGGTTTTGTTCTTCAAAGGCAGGAGCCGTTAAGTTAATGCCAAAGGGCAAACCGTGACTTACTCCTAAAGGCATGGTTAAAGAGGGATAGCCTGAGAAATTGGCCAGTTGCATATGCTCTTCTTCAAAGCGGTCTTGTCCAAAGCGTACATCGCTGCTTTCTTCAATTAAAGGCGCTAAATCCACCGCAGCTGGAGTCAAGATGACCTCGACTTCTTCAAACAAGTGCTTATAAGCCTCGACGATTAAACGGCGAATTTTTTGGGCTTTTCGAAACAGGCGATCCTGATTTTCTTCAAAGAGTGTGTAGGAGCCAATCACAAAGCGCGCCCGTACATAGCTTGAAAAGCCGGCGGTACGAGAATTGCTCATGACCTCTTCTACTGTTTGACCAGGCACGCGCACGCCAAAGCGCAAGCCATCAAGATTGGAGTGATTGGCTGTGGCTTCCGCATTGGCAATGGTTTTATAGACAGGCGCAATGAGTTCCATGAGTTTTTCATCTATATAAAGATCTTTTACAATAGCACCTTTGGCTTTGAGATCTTCGATCAATTGATCAAAGGCCTGCTTTAAATCGGCGTTTCGAATGCGATCGGATACCGTGCGAAGCACACCAATGGTTTTGCCTTTTACATTTGGACTTAAAAGCGTGGCATATTCAGGAACCTCTAAAAAGGAAGAGGTCATATCGTGATCATCCCGTCCTGCTAAAACCTCTAAAGCCAAAGCGGCATCGGCGATGTTTTGGGTAAAAAAGCCCACTGTATCAAGTGAAGAAGCATAAGGAATAATCCCGTAGCGACTGATGCGCCCATAGGTTGGTTTTACGCCAACGACACCACAATACGCTGCCGGTTTTCGAATGGAGTCGCCTGTATCGGTTCCAATGGCCAAAGGAACCGCTTCAATAGCGATGACAGCTGCGGAGCCTCCTGAAGAGCCGCCTGTGATATGAGCTGGATTCCAAGGATTGTGAGCTGGACCGATGGCTGCATTGCGATTGGTTCCCCCCATCCCCAGTTCATCCATACTCGTTTTGGCGACAATCGTCGCACCCGCTTCCTTGAGTTTTTTGACAATTGTAGCATCGTAAACGGGAACGTAATTGTCTAAAATTTTAGAACTCGCAGTGGTGCGAAGGCCCATAGTGGATACATTGTCTTTTAAAGCCACAGGAATACCCGCTAGTTTTCCAGGGGTAGGATTTTCTTGTGGGTTTTCTACAATGGTCACCGCCGCATTGAGAGTGGGGTTCATTTGCGCAATGAAAGTTGCAGCTTCGCTTGGAGAATAGTTTCTTTTCATTATTTCACCACCTTAGGCACATGAATATGCCCCATACGAACATCTGGCGCATTTTGAAGGGCTTCTTTTTGGGACAAGGTATCCGCTTCGAGATCTTCTCGCAAGAAAAAGGTAGGTGTTTCAAAGGGATAAACCATGGGTTCTACATCTGTGGTATCGATGGTTTCAAATAATTCCACTTGTTGTTCGACCGCGACAAAGTCCTTTTTTAGTTCTTCAATTTCTTGATCGCTTAAATTAAAGCGCAAGTCATTGGCTAGTTTACGAAAGTATTCCGTTGAAAACTTTTCCATTGTGATCCTTTCTAAATCTTGAGGTAAGACGCTTGAAGGTAAGCTTTTTAATAGATGGTCAATACCTGAACTTCATTGGATCCAGGATTGCGATCCATTAAAGCACACACCTCGCCATTGTTTTCCACAATGACTTTATACAAACAGCTTTGTGATTCAAACAAAGCCAAATTTTCCCGTACCGATTGAATGACGGCCCAAATTTCACCAACGGTTTTTCCATAGGCTGAAACGGTAAGCGTCAAGGTCTCGACGACCCCATTGCGTAAGCGCGCTTGTCCTGTGGTAAAGGTGGTATCGGATAAGATCGAGGCAATGCTTTGACGAAAGTCATTAAACTCTTGGGCCATAATGGGCTGTAAGCTTGTAAAAGCCGTAGAAGGAACGAATAAGTAATTCTCATCTATTTCATAGGATTCATTTTGAAATCCATTGAAATATTCCATATAGATAAAGCCACCTTTAGAAACGCTCGAGGGATTGCTGTTGAGTTCATAGGCTGCTACGAGAATAGGCAAGTCTCGCGGTATTTCATTAAACCGCTCTCTTAAATAGGAAACAACCTTTGTAGCCGTCGCTTTGGTAAATTCCACCAGTTTTTCAGAGGTTATGGGATAGGTTTTTCCATCTTCTTCCACTTCATCTGGTAAAGCTAGGCCAATGGCAATGCCTTTTAAATCATTGCCACTGTAAAAGTCGAGTTCGTATAAGTCCATGACTAAGATTGGGCCTTTGACCAAGCCATTGCCAGTATCAAAATCCTCATCGCTTCCAGGATTGAGGCCGTTGGGATTGTTGTCGCGTAACGTTCCAAGCAATCCCCTTGATCCATCAGTTGAGTCCAATTCATCGTAGTCTAAAAAGACATGGGTGCGAAAAGCGACTTCACCTGGTGGAAAATACGTTTTGGAAAGATCCATCAGTCCTTGTTCGAGTTGGATACGAATATCCATGTCACTAATCAGACCAATGTGCTTTCCTCGCGTATCGCTGGTGGAATAGGGGAGCATGGCAGCATACTCCCCTGTTTTTAAAGGAATGGTCGTTTGACTTTGTCTGGAAGAATCTTGGCATCCATATAGTCCAAAGCACAACCCACTGATCAAAAGGAAAAAGGTAGAGATCTTCACGAAGAAGGCTCCTTTTGATCCTTATGGAGCGCCTGATTTTCCTTTTGATTTTGGGCCATCGCTAAAAATTGATCCTCTTCCAAAATGGGAATACCAAGGACTTGGGCTTTGGTTAGTTTACTTCCTGCCTTTTGACCAGCGATGACCCAATCTGTACTTTTCGATACCGAGTCGGGAGATTTGGCTCCTAAAGAGGCCAACAGAGCTTTGGCTTCCTGACGACTCATAGAGGTAAGCGTTCCAGTGACAACGACTGATTTGTGGGCAAAGGGAGAAGCCAAGGGGGCTTCTTCCTTCTTTTCTTGGATCATATTGAGGCCCTGTTGCTTTAGGGTTTCAACAAGAGCGATGTTCTCAGGCTGTAAAAAAAAGGAGTGCACGCTTTGCGCCATGATGGTTCCTACCATCTCCACACGCGCTAAGGCTTCTACATCCGCTTTCATTAAAGCCTCTAGGCTTAAAAAGGCATTGGCTAAAAGCTCGGCTGTCTTTTGTCCAATGTGACGAATGCCAAGTCCAAAGAGCAAGCGAGCCAAAGAGCGGGATTTACTAGCCTCAATTGCGGCTAAAAGTTTACTGGTCCCTTTTTCAGACCAACCTTTATGACTGAGCAACTCCTCTTTACGAGTATGAAGCGTATAAATATCTTCGATCGAGCCTAGAAAGCCATTTTCATGAAGCCAAGCCACCCGCTTATCTCCCATTCCTTCGATATTCATCGCATTACGGCTACAAAAATGCACCAAGCTTTCCAAAACTCTAGCTGGACAATCAGGATTGGGACAATAGTGATCGACTTCCTCCGGCAGTTTGACGAGTTTTGAGCCGCATACGGGACAATCTTGGGGCCAAATGAAATCTCGTTCTATTCCTTGACGCTTTTCGACAACCGCCCGAACCACTTCTGGAATGACATCTCCAGCTTTACGGACAATGACTTGATCGTTGATCTTTAAATCGTAATTCAAAATTCGATCGGCATTGTGCAGGGTGGCTGCACTCACCAAAGACCCTGCCACGCGCACAGGCAAGAGCACGGCATTTGGGGTAATCCGTCCAGTTCGACCAACACTCAAAACGATATCGAGCAGCGTGGTTTCAACTTCTTGGGCCGGAAATTTATAGGCAATAGAGTGGCGGGGCACTTTGGCCGTAAAACCAAGTTCCTCTTGTTGGTTTAAATCGTTGAGCTTGATGACCACGCCATCGATTTCAAAGGGCAGATCGCCTCGCTTTTGCGTGGTTTCCTCAATAAAGGCCCAAATCTCTTCAAAACTGTGGCATACCCGATAGGCCTGACAAATGGGAAAGCCAAGCTTTTTAAGGCGTTCTAAAGCGCCACTTTGCGTGGTGATTCCAAACTCTTTGGCGTTTTGAAAGGTGTATAAGAAAATATCTAACTTGCGCTTGCGCGCCACACTCGTATCCAAATTTCGAATCGATCCCGCTGCCGCATTGCGTGGGTTGGCAAAAAGAGGCAGATGCATGGCTTCTTGAAGGGCATTGAGCGCTTGAAAGCTAGCTTTTGGCATATAGACTTCCCCTCGTACTTCTAGAGCTTCTTGCGTATCAAGGTGCATCGGAACACTTGGGATGGTGCGAATGTTTTGGGTTACATCTTCTCCCTTGAGTCCATCTCCTCTTGTTACAGCGCGGATAAAGCGACCGTTTTCATACTGCAAGGCCATTGCAAGGCCATCGAATTTGTATTCACAGACAAAAGTCGCATCGCTAAAGCGCTCTTGAATGCGTCGAATGAAGTCTTTGAGTTCCTCTTCATTGAAGACGTTTCCAAGCGATAACATGGGCTGTTCGTGGACCACTTTTTCAAAGCCTTCTAGTACACGGCCAATGATGCGTTGTGTGGGAGAATTGGGATCGTAGAGTTCTGGATTTTGATCTTCTAGCCACTGCAATTGTTCTAACAAATTGTCATAGACAAAATCCGAAACGCTTGGTTGATCGAGCACATAGTATTCATGAGCATACTGTTCGAGTTGCTTGCGCAGTTTTTGAATGGACCACGCCTGCCAAAGCTTTCCAATAGGCTGGGTCAGATCCATATTCCCTTGCTCTAAGGCTTGAATAAAGGCTTCTTGATCTTGAGGAAGAGAAGGGTTTGTGGCGAGAAATTCCGCTCCACTTTGGCTTATATTTCCAAAGAGCTTGGTTTCTAAGGCCTCTTCATGGGCTTGAAGGGTTTGCCTTGTGGCAAGCGAGAGCTTTTGCACTTTAGAGGCCTGTTTAGGATTTTTGCTTGCTGGCATAGAAATTCTCCTTTGGGGCATTTCATTATCTCAACATAGTAACAAAGAATGAAAGCCAACCTCTATCTTATAAGGAAAAATAAGGAAAAATTTTCTTTCTAGAAAGGCTTTTTAAAATAGGCGCTCTTTTTCGTGATCAGGATTCAACTCTCAAGAGAGTCGAATCGGTTCGTTTGGCGACAAAAAAAGACTAAAATCCTTGTGATTTCAGTCTTCAAGAAAAATTTGTTTTCTTTTTTTACCACTCATCAAGCCTCTTTGTTTTCTTCTGGGGCAATGGTGAGTTCTAAAGTTTGATGGGCATTCCAATCCATATCTTTGAGATTAAAGGCCGGCATAAGCTTACGTTGTAAGCCATAAATGGATTGATTGCCATTGACCAAAAAGGCAAACGAACAAACGATAAAGAAAAAAGGAAAGTAGGCCCAGCCAAAGATTTCCATTCCAATAACAAGAGGAGAAACCCAAGTATTGGTTCCCGCACCAAAGGTAGCCGCATATCCAAGAGCTGCTCCTAAAGGAACGGGAAAACCAAAAAGTGGCCCTAAAACAGCCCCTAAAGTCGCTCCTACCGCAAAGAGGGGCGTGACATCGCCCCCTACAAAGCCAATGGATAAAGAAAATATCGATAAAAGGAGTTTCAAGACAAAGTCCCAAGCATAAATTTCTTGACCACGACAAGCTGCTTCAATGAGATTCATTCCCGATCCACAATAACGACCATCCATACATATCCATAACAAAAGGGCAAGAGGAATAGAACAATAGAAAATTCGTTTATAGGGATTTTCAAACTTTTTTTCAAAGAAAGCATGGCCTTGATGCATGAAAACCGCAAAAAGCGCCCCTACTAGTCCAAAAACAATCCCCATAATTAAAAGCTTCCAGCCATGACTCGCTAAATTAAAATTGAGATTGTATTCCAATAAAATGGCTTCCTCATGAATCCCAAAATGTCGTACGACCCAAGAAGAGGCTAAAGCCGCTGAAATAGAAGAGGCCAAGGCGCGATATTCGAGCAATCCGGAAACTAAGATTTCCATCGCAAAAACAATTGCGGTAAAAGGGGTACCAAATACGCCCGCAAATCCAGCCGCCATTCCCGTGACCATAATGATGGTCTTTTTATTTTGAAGATAAGGAACATATTGGGCCAAGAGATTGGAGGCCGCAGCACCGATTTGAAGACCTACCCCCTCTTTGCCCACACTGGCGCCAAAGAGTTGACTAATCCAAGTGGAAACGATCATCAAAGGCATGAGGCCCCGGGGCATTTGTTGAGCGGTTCCTTGGTTGATTTTAAAAATAATCGCCATCCCTTCTTTAGAACTTTTGCTAAAGGTATTAAAGAGCCAAACAATCACAAGGCCTGCTAAGGGTAAAGCGATCAGCCATAAACAATTGCCATGGGTTTGACGAAAATCGACCACAAAATTCAATCCTCGAACAAAGATGGCTTCCAATATACCGACAACGCCTCCGACCAATAGTCCCACTACAAGCAACAAAAATAAATCGGTAAAAAATTGAATGATAGGATACTTGGTTTTCATGAACTGATTCCTTCTAAAAAGTTTGCTTTGATGCGTTTGGTTCCATGCTCTTCTCCAAAGTCCACCGAAACCACATCTCCTGAAATATGGGTAATCACTCCTTGGCCAAATTTAGGATGGGATACTTGATCGCCTTGATGGAATTGGATGTTCGAGCGCTTTTTTTTCTTAGGTCTCTGGTTTAAGGACTCCTTTTCTAAGCCTAGAACTTCTTGAGAGAGAAGATGTTTTTTGTTTTTTGAAGCACTCGTGGCCTCACTGCTTGTTTTCATTTCCTTTAAAAAACGCGAAGGCTGATAATGGATGCCTGTTTGATAAGAATAGTCCGAATTATAGGAAA
>CAYTMK010000025.1:15826-23898 GCA_964438885.1 uncultured Erysipelotrichaceae bacterium
CGCGAAGGCTGATAATGGATGCCTGTTTGATAAGAATAGTCCGAATTATAGGAAAGAAACAGCTTTTCTTTCGCTCGCGTCATGGCCACATACATCAAACGTCGCTCCTCTTCTAGAGCAGCTAATCCTCCCTCATCCAAAGCGCGCGCCGAAGGAAAGACTTTTTCATTGACATTGGTGATGAAGACAATGGGGTATTCGCTTCCTTTGGCGGCATGAACCGTCATCAAAGTCACCACATCTCCTTGCAAGTCGTGGGAGGCTTCACTTAAAAGCGCCACTTCTTGTAAATAAGCTTCTAGACTCATTTCTGGATCATCATCTAAGACCGCTTCTAAGTCCTTTTCCATTTCACGTAGGTTTTCTAGGCGCAATTCCCCTTCTTCTCTTTCTTGACGAAGCATCTCTTCATAACCAGTCTCTTTAAGCAAATCCGTAATGATTTTTGGCAATTCATGATGATGGAGGCGTTCTTGAAGTTTTCCTTGAAGCGTTTCGATCAAATCCGCAAAAGCTTTTACTTTTCGAGCGGCGGTTGGCTTAAGCGTTTGTGGATCTTTCATCACCTCAAGCAGGTTGATCTGTTGTGCTTCGCTTTGTGCTTGAAGCTCATCAAACGTCTTTTGGCCAATTCCTCGCCTTGGAACATTGAGAATGCGTTCAATGGCTAAATTGATGGCCATGTTTTTGGGATCCTCTGGATCAGGCTTGGCTAAAAGCTTTAAATACGAGAGCATATCTTTAATCTCGGCGCGTTCGAAAAAGCGAATGCCTCCAATTAAAGTATAGGGAACGCCATAAAACTGTAGGGATTTTTCCAAGGCACGAGATAAATAGTTGGCTCGATATAAAACAGCCATATCTTTCCAAGCGTAGCCTTGGCGATGAAAGGAACGCAGTTGTTGAACAATTTTCATCGCTTCTTGATCTTGGCTCGTTCCAAAAAACGTAGTGACGGGAGTTTCCCCTTTCTTTTGCGTAAACAACTCTTTCGGAATACGGTTTCGATTCCAAGCGATTAAAGCATTGCTTGCCTCTAAAATGGGCGTAGTAGAGCGATAGTTTTGGTCTAAAATGATGGTTTTAACCGGTGCAAAGTCTTTATCGAAATCCAAGATCAAATCCACACACGCTCCACGCCATGTGTAAATGGTTTGATCTGGATCTCCAACGACGGCTAGGCGGGTATTTGGAGTAACAAGCGATTGAAGCAAAGAATATTGAATAGGATCCACATCTTGAAATTCGTCCACATGAATAAAATCGAGTCGCCGCTGCCATTTTTCTCGTACTTCGGTATTGGTTTTGAGCAGTTCATCGGCTTTTTGAAGCAAATCGTCAAAATCAAGCGCCCTCATCTCCTCTTTAGTCTTCATATAGCGCTGATAGATCAGGGCATAAATGGGTAAACTCTCCTTGAGATGGCTCGTATCGTTTGGATACATTTCGACGAGCTTTTTAGGATCCATATTGACTTTTTTCCAATTGGCAATGCGCGTCATCGCTTCAGGATAATCCTTCAGACGAATATCGAGATCCTTGGTAATGCGTTTTAAAATCGTGCGTTGGTCATTGGTATCCAAAATTGTAAAGTTTTTGGGATACCCAAAAGAGGTGGCATCTTCTTTTAAGATCCGAACACAAAGGGCATGAATGGTCGAAATGCGCACCTCTTTGGCCAAATCGCCCACTTGAGCCACCAAGCGCTCTTTCATCTCTTTGGTGGCTTTATTGGTAAAGGTAATCGCTAAAATCCGATTTGGATACACTCGCAATTCCTTGAGTAAATATTCAATACGAGCCATCAGCACTTGCGTTTTTCCACTTCCTGCGCCTGCAATGATGCGCACATTTTGGTCTACACAAAGTGCAGCTTCTCTTTGGTTGGCGTTAAGCCCTTCTAACAACATCTCTCAGCCCCCTTTTAAAAGATATATTTTAACCGATCGTTTTTTTCTTTTCGCCTTCTCTTTCAAAATAAGAATAAAAATTTTATAAAAACCAAAAAAGAGTCTCATGAAAAAAGAACCATCCGATAAAAAGAATTTTGTTTCTTTTCGAATGTTTCTTTTAAACTTGCATTTGAAACTTTATAGAAATGAGTATGATAAAATGAAAAGCAATTGAGAAAGAAAAAGGGGAAGTCTATGACGGCAATTAACAATAGACAAAAAGAAATCGTCCAATTGGTGCATGATGAAAAAAAGATGAGCGTCAATGCACTTTCCGCTAAAACTGGTGTTTCCACAGTAACCATTCGAAAAGATTTAAAGTTTTTAGAAAATGCGGGTCTCATTCGGCGCGTCCATGGCTATGCCTGCATTTCAAGTCCCGATGACATCAATAATCGAATGGATTATGCCTATGAACTCAAAGAAAAAATCGCCCAATGTGCTGCCGATTTGGTAGAAGATGGCGAGACGATCATGGTGGAATCTGGTTCCTCTTGTGCGCTTTTTGTGATGGAACTCGCTAAACGAAAAAAAAATGTCACGGTTCTCACCAACTCGGTATTTATCTCGGACTTTATTCGCAATGAAGATTCCATTCGCATTATTTTACTTGGGGGAGAAATTCAAAAGGATTCGCGCGCTTTAGTGGGTCCGCTTTTAGAACAAACAGTCAAAAATTTCTTAGTGGATAAATTTTTCTTAGGGACAGATGGCTATACTGATGAAAATGGCTTTCGCATCGCAGATTACATGCGCGCCCAAGCGGTAGGCCAAATGGTCAATCAAGCCAATCAAGTGTATGTCTTAACCGATTCTTCAAAATTCACCAAAAAAAGTCTAGTCAACCAACTTCCCGCAAAAGCGGTTCATATGGTGATCACGGACCAAGGCATTCCCGCTGCGATGATTGACTCACTCAATCGTCATGGTGTGAATGTGGTAGTGAGCGATCTCCATCAAGAGTATCCGACCAAAGAGAAATCACTGGAATAAGTCTTGTTCATGATATTGAATCTTTTATTTTGTGTTTAGAAAGAAAAAAGCGACAAGTTCGCTTTTTTTTCTCTGGAAATTAGAAAAAGGCTTGAACCCCTTCCTTTAAAAAAGCTTGTCGATAGTCTTCTAAATCTTCGGGATGGAGGGCTTTTATCTTTTCATAGGTGTAATCCCGTTGTAAAAGGTGATATTTGTTTTCGCCCATTTGATGAAAAGGCAAAAGCTGGATGGTGTCTAATCCGATTTCCTTTAATAAGTTGGCCACACCTCTTGCATCTTCTAAGGAATCGTTAAATCCAGGAATTACAGGAATCCGAGGTAAAATTTCCATTCCCTGCTCGTGGGCCCATTTTAAGTTTTTTACGATTTGTTCATTGCCAACTCCCGTTTTTTCTTGATGGGCTTTGGAATGATAATGCTTTATGTCAAAGAGCAACAGATCAAACAAAGGGGCAAGTTCTTGAAAGACCTTAGAGGAAACACTACCAGTGGTTTCAATGGCCAAATGGATGTTGTGTTGTTTTAAAGCCTTGGCAAGGGCTTGGGTAGCTTCAGGCTGAATCATGCCCTCTCCTCCAGATATAGTCACTCCGCCATTGGATTGTTCGTAAAAATCATAATCTTGAAGGCAAAGCGCAACGATCTCTTCAATGGTTTTGCGCTCTCCTTCTGTTTTCATGGCTTTGGTCGGACATACTTTGGTGCAAGCGAGACAATCTGTACATTGATCTAAGTTGCGAATAATTCGATTGTTTTCAAGGGATAAAGCCCCATGTGGACAACTCTTTACACAAGCTTGGCATTGAAGACATTTTTTTAAATCGTAAATGGGTTCAATTTGAATCTTTTGCGACTCGGGATTGGCACACCAAGCGCAGCGCAAAGGACATCCTTTTAAAAATATGGTGGTACGAATCCCTGGCCCATCGTGTATAGAAAACTTTTGAATATTAAAGGTAATAGCATACATATCATTTTTTCCTCTCGAGCTTCTCTTTTAATAAGTGTAGCAAAGAAGATGGGTCTTGAATAGCTTTTAGTTTCAAATGAAAGTATAAAAATTTATTTTTGAAAATATTATCCATTTCATATTGACGAGACTAAGGATTTTGGTACACTAAAGATGCAATCAGAAAGGAAAAAACATTTCAAATGAAAGATTTTAGATCTTTCCATCCGAAATGACCTCTATATCTATGAAAAATGTAGCGCATTTTGGCGAGCTAAGCCCTCGTATGGAGAAATACCGCACCGATGTTTTAAACAAAGAACCTTATATCGATGCCCAACGGGCTATTCTTTGCACCCAAGCTTATAAAGACCATCTCAATTCCCCAGTGGTGATTAAACGAGCCAAAATGTTGGAAAATATTTTGGATCACATGACCATTTACATTGAAGAGGAATCCCGTTTAGCAGGGAATCAGGCCAGTGCCAATCGTAATGCCCCTATCTTTCCCGAATACACCCTCGATTTTGTGTTGCAGGAACTGGATTTATTTGATCAACGAGATGGAGATGTCTTTCAAATTACTTCTGAAACGAAAGATCAGATTCGCGCACTTGCTCCTTTTTGGGAAGGCAAAACCTTACGCGCCAAAGGCATGGAAATGTTGCCTGATGAAGTGCAAGTGTATATGGAAACGGGTTTGTTTGGGATGGAAGGCAAACTCAATGCAGGGGATGCCCACTTGGCCGTGGATCTGCCGACGCTTTTACAAACCGGCTTAAAGGGATTTTACCAACGCGCCAAACAAAAACGAGAGGAACTCGACTTATGCCAGCCTGAATCCATCTCGAAATATCATTTTTATAAAGCGGTAGAAATCGTATGCTTGGCTGTAAAACGCTTTGCCAATCGATATGCCCTTCTTGCCCAAGATTTAGCCAAAGAGACCAATGATCCTAGACGCAAAGAAGAACTTTTAGAAATGGCCCGTATTTTACGCAAGGTTCCTTGGCAAGCGCCAGATTCCTTTCACGAAGCGCTCCAAGCCGTGTGGCTCATTCAAGTGGTTTTACAAATTGAATCCAACGGTCACTCACTTTCCTTTGGCCGTTTTGATCAATATATGAATCCTTTCTACCTTCAAGACTTAGAAAATGGTCTGATTGATGAAGAAGAAGCCCTCGATCTTTTAGCCAATCTTTGGATTAAAACCCAAACCATCAATAAAGTTCGCTCCCAATCGCATACCTTCTCTTCGGCAGGGAGTCCCATGTATCAAAACGTCACCATCGGCGGGCAAACGTCCCAAGGACGGGATGCCGTCAATGAGATGAGCTTTTTGGTTTTAAAATCGGTCGCTCGAGTTCGCTTACCGCAACCAAACCTTACCGTTCGCTACCATGCAAACCTCTCTTCTGACTTTATGAAAGAAGCCATTGAAGTAATGCGTTTAGGAACTGGAATGCCTGCTTTCAACAACGATGAAATCATTATTCCCTCCTTTATCAATTGGGGAGTCAAGAAAGAAGATGCCTACAATTACTCGGCTATAGGTTGTGTAGAAACAGCTGTTCCTGGCAAATGGGGATATCGCTGCACGGGGATGTCTTACATCAATTTCCCCCGCTTGCTTCTTGTCGCCATGAACAATGGCATTGATCAAACCACTGGCAAACGCTTTGCTTCTGAGGTCGGTTTCTTTGAAGACATGGAGAGCTATGCGGATCTGAAAAAAGCCATTGACCAAGTGATGGTCGAACTGACTCGGGCTAGCGTCATCACGGAAAATGCGATTGATCTAGCTTCTGAAAAAGAAGTTCCCGATATTCTTTGTTCCGCTTTAACCCAAGACTGCATCGGACGAGGCAAAACCATTAAAGAAGGTGGAGCCGTGTACGATTTTATTTCTGGCTTACAAGTTGGAATTGCCAACATGGCCGATTCTCTAGCCGCCATTCAAAAATTGGTGTATGACGAACAAAAAATCAGCCGTAAGGAGCTCATGGAGGCTCTCCATCAAAACTTTGAAGGAGAAAAAACCCAAGCCATTCGCCAAATGCTTCTTGAAGAGGCCCCAAAATATGGCAATGATCAAGATCAAGTCGATCAATTGGTGATCGATGTCTACGATACCTACATTCAAGAAATCGAGAAATATCCCAATACCCGTTATAGACGTGGTCCAATTGGAGGGATTCGCTATGCAGGAACCTCTTCCATTTCGGCCAACGTCGGGCAGGGCTTTGGAACGATGGCAACTCCCGATGGACGTTTGGCCAAAGAGCCTTTAGCGGAAGGCTGCTCTCCAAGTCATGCGATGGATAAACAAGGTCCAACCGCTGTTTTCAAATCGGTATCGAAATTACCAACCGAGAAGATTACAGGTGGAGTTTTACTCAATCAAAAAGTCACACCAGCTTTATTGTCGACACCAGAAAATCGGATGAAGCTTGAAATGTTGATTCGTACTTTCTTCAATCGCTTACATGGTTATCATGTCCAATACAATGTAGTGGATAAAGAAACGCTTCTTGATGCCCAAGTCCATCCGGAAAACCATCAAGATCTTATCGTGCGTGTCGCTGGCTATTCCGCTTTCTTCAATGTTCTTTCCAAAGCCACTCAAGATGATATCATCGGTCGAACCGAACAAAATCTATAATTCCTCATCAATTTCCCTTCAAGCAAGACTTATTTGAAGGCTCTAGAAAGGATTCTTTCAAGCATGGAACTCATCTTAGACACCAATAATCTTGAAGCCATTCAAGAACTCAATGACCTTTTAACCATTACGGGAGTAACGACCAATCCCACCATCATTACCAAATCTGGAAAGGATCCTAAAGAACTCATTTCTCAAATCGATGGGCTTTTAAGCCCTGAGCAATTGCTCTTTGTCCAAGTGATCTCCAAGGACTTTGAAGGCATCATGAAAGAAGCTCGAGAAATTGCGGCCCTACGGCCCAAAAATTCCTATGTGAAAATTCCCGTAACCCACGAGGGATTAAAAGCCATCAAACAAGCCAAAAAAGAAGGCATTGGCGTTTTAGCGACCGCTATTTATAGTCCCGAACAAGCCTATTTAGCTGCGATGAATGGAGCAGACTATTTAGCGCCTTATGTCAATCGCATGGATAATTATGGTGATGGGATTCAAGCCGTAAAAGATTTAATTGAAATGCTTCGCATCCATAACTTACCTTCTAAAGTCGTCGCCGCTTCCTTTAAAAATACCCATCAAGTTCATGAATTGATCAAGGCGGGGATTCCGGCTTGTACCATTCCTCATGAAGTGGTCTATCAAATGATCGATCATCCTGGTACCAATATTGCGGTAGAAGAATTTTGCGAGAATTGGGATAAAGCCTATCAACGCTCTACCCTGTTTTAATAAAAAAAGTCCTGTTTTAAGACAGGACTTTTTTATGGTTTCTTTTAAAGCGTTTACGATCAAAAAAGATGCTCACCTAGAGCATCTTTTCGTTAACGATAAAAACCAGAGCGCAAAATACATTGTTTCAAATAATCCATTTCTCGGTGCGTCTTGGCTAGAGCATGAATATATAAGAAATTTTCGTCATCGCGAATGACCGCATCAATGTTATAAGAACCATCAACTTGGTATTCATACATCCAAATCACGTTTCCATCTTCCGTAGAAGTGGGTGTTTGATCCATGACAAGAGAATAATTGGGCAAAATGGAGGGCTGTTTGGAAGCCTGAATCAGCCAAGTCCAAGCCTGATCGTCGGTATAGGGAGCCATTAAAAAGACGGATTGTGTAACAGGATCATAGCTTCTTTCGGCAGTGCCTGGAGCTACGATTCTGACATCTTCAAAAATGTGATAGACTTCGCGCGTCCGATATTGAACAGCTTCCTGATCCATCTCAATAGCACCTTTTAATTTGTTCTCCCGATGAAGGAGGTGAATCAACTCATCGTATGTCTTTAAAGGCAACGGGAGGGTGGGATCCAAGCGAAAGGCGATTTCCAAATCATCGCAGATTTCATCGGCTATTTTTTCGGTTTGGTCATTCATCATGGAAAATTTTCCATGACCTTCTTTGGCAAGGAGCGTTAAAGCGCTGTTGCGATAGAACCGACCATCTCGATCCCAATCATTCCAAATGTAGAAATGGTCCATTAGGTCTTCTAAAGGCTTATTACGGAATT
>CAYTMK010000026.1:0-23395 GCA_964438885.1 uncultured Erysipelotrichaceae bacterium
CAAAGTGAGACAGAGCTTTCAGAAATTTTTTTAATCATAAGGCAAAATTTCCGTAATGGAAGAAAAAGTCAAAGATGTGTTTGTGAGAAATGGAGTAAAGCAACCTGTTTTGTGTGAACGCTCCAGAATCAGAAGGCCAACATTAAATTGGGTACGTTCTAAAGAAAAAGGCTCCGACCAATCCGGAAACACATAAAAAGCGGTTCTATTTTCATGAAAGCTGGAAGGTGTTTCTGTTCTAGTAGAAGAAGTAGAAACTAAAAAGCCTGCGCTGATTTGGAATCTGACTTAGGCCTAAAAGATTGTGCAGTCTCTTCGGACGGCAGGACTTTTAAAAATATCAATAAACGAATCGTATCAGGAAACTTGAAAAAAGACTGAAACGAGAGCAGAGAAGACTTTCGAGGAAGAAAGTCTGAAAAAGTTACCAAATAAAAATGAAAGGAGAAGCTACTCGACAGACAAAAACAGAAGCTGAAAGTACAAAGACTTCATCACAAACTAGACTGTATTAGAACTGATCAATAAGGTGATTTCCGAACTGATGAAAACCAAGCCAGCATGGACTTGAAGATCTGAACAGCAGCCCAGAGGAATAGACATCTTTCAAAGGCACCAGCAGAAATTTTTTGAGTTCAGAACAAAGATAACTGCAAAATGTAAAGAATATGGCGTTGAACTACGATTTGTTGACCGATTTTATCCATCCAGCAAAACGTGCCTGTGGGAAAATTTGATTTGAACAGACCGAACATATTCTTCAATGCGAATACACAACAGAGAATGCAAGCTTGAACTTGAGGGATTGTCTGACTTATCAGACTGTATAAAAAATCCATGATAAGTATGTACCGTAGGCTGGAAATTAACGCCTGTGAACTGTAAATGATGTGAGTAGTTATAATCGAAAGCCTACAGGATGAAGCAGGAATTTTCTCAATATGTTTTGTCCATATTTTGAGTAGCAGGAAATCCTGCATGAAAGAAAAAGAAAAATTACTGATTACGATGTTCTCGAGTGCCAATGCGGTCGCTGGCCAGGGAGTTGGCAGTGCTTATGAAGAACAAGTGAATTTAGTCCGGGAGGGCGCTCCAGATCTATTTACGATAGAAATCAATAAATGGACTTCTGAACCGGATATTCAACATTTTCATACTATTGATCCCGCCTTTTTATTGCGAATGAAAAATAAGAAGGCTGTAAATATCGCATATTGTCATTTTTTACCCGATACTTTAGAAGATTCTTTACGAATTCCTAAAGCGTTTTATCCCTTAGCGGAAAGCTATATTATTCATTTTTATGATTCGGCGGACCAGCTCGTAGTTGTGAATCCCTCTTTTATCAAGGAACTTGAACGCTTCCAGATTGATCCTCAAAAAATTACCTATATCCCCAACTATGTTTCAAAAGAACGCTTTCATTCTCTTGGCCAAGAAGATCGCCATGAATGGCGCAGCCGCTATGGTCTTCAAGACGATGACTTTGTCATTTTAGGGTGTGGACAAGTACAGACTCGCAAAGGAGTGCAAGATTTTGTCAAAACCGCGCAGATGTTGCCTGAGGCTAAATTTGTTTGGGCAGGAGGATTTTCTTTTGGAGCCATGACCGAAGGCTATGAGGAACTCAAAGCGATTATGGACAATCCCCCTGAAAATGTCATTTTTACAGGTATTGTGGAACGCGAAAGCATGGTTCATATCTATAACATGACAGATGTTTTATTTATTCCGAGCTTTAATGAGTTATTCCCCATGACCATTTTAGAGGCGGTCAATTTAGGGATTCCTCTTGTCACGCGAGATTTAGAATTGTACCGCGACATTTTATTTGATTGTTATCAATATGCGCAAGATAACAAAGGCTTTCAGATGTTGCTTCAATCTCTCATGAAAGAAAAAAATGAATATGACTATTGGAGCAAAAAGAGTGATGAACTAGCTCAATTTTATTCTAAAGAGCATGTATTAGAGATGTGGAAAAAGTTTTACGTTGAGGCTTGGGAAAAGAAATTTGGTAAAACTCTTGCCAAAAAGGATATGAACAATGCCGGCAAACAATAAAAAATACTTTTGGAACATTGTCATCATTGTCGCTGTCACGGCAGTGGCTATGTATTTTGCGCTACGAGATAATTTTAAGGATATTATCGCTACCATTGCTAAGATGAACTTTTTATCGCTCCTTTTTATCTTGGCTTGGGGTCTTGCCATTAATGTGGTTTTAGGGATTGGGTATAAATTGCTTGGGGAGGTTTACAAAAAAGGTTATTCCCTGAAAGAAGGCGTAATTGTAGCCTTTGTAGGCACCTTTTTTGCTGGAATTACGCCTTCCTCGACAGGAGGACAATTTGGTCAAGCGTATGTTTTAAAGAAACAAGGAATTAGTTATTCGGATGGAGCGAGTTTATTGTGGGCTGACTTTGTCATTTACCAAACGACCTTGATGATTTATGTCACCATTCTCTTTGCGGCGCGTTTTAATCATTATGTTAATCTAAATGGCTGGATTTGGATTGTCGCAGCGGGATATTTGGTGAATCTAGTGGTCATTGTTGCGCTTTATACCGTGGCTTTATTTCCGAATTTTTATACTCGTCTTTTTGAAAAGGTCTTTCATTATTTGGGAAGAATTAAATTCTTCCAAAGATTTGAAAAAAAAGCAGAAAATTGGGTCCGTCAAATTGCGAGTTTTACCCAACAGACTAAAGTTCTTTCGCAAAATAAAAAACTGGTATTCAATATGTTTTTAGTGAATATCGTTCGTTTAACGCTTTATTTTGCTCTACCTTTTGTGGTCGCCATGGTTTTAGGATTAAAGTTGCATCCAAGTCAATTCTTTGATTCTCTTGCACTTACTTCCTTTGTGGTGATGGCCAACAGCTTTGTTCCGTTGCCTGGTGCTTCAGGAGGAACGGAAATGTTTTTCACCATGCTTTTTCAATATATGTTTGGTCGTCTTACTGGAGCTGTATTGTTGCTATGGCGCTTTTCTTCCTACTATATTCCGGTCATTGCGGGAGCTATTGTCTTTACACTTTTTAAAAACCATGAAGATTCTTTAGAGAAAAAAGTAGCTCGTCCAAAAACGATTCCTCAGGTCGATTCCGTAGAAAAAAATTCTTCAAAGAGCCTAGATTCAACCTCTTTAAATAATTCTATTTCTTCGATAAAGGATTCAAAAAATTAGAGTGAAACGCGAGGATAAAGCCTTAAAACACGATTCTCTCAATTCAAAAAGGATTCAACAAAAAGAAAAAGTCTATTAAAGAGACATTTCTCGAATTGTTGAATCCTTTTTTTTGAAAGTTCTTTGCTTATTCTTTTTTTCACCATAAATTTACACATTTTCATCCTCTTTCATACACTTTTTTTCATTTCAAAAGGTTTCATAAAGAAAAAGATTTTCTAAGATAAAGAGAATGATAGAATAGGAAAAAATCAAAAAAACCGATGAAGTGGAGATAACGGCAATGATGCCTTTACAGAGAGTCTGCGATGGTGCGAGGCAGACAAGAAACAAGTTGTCAAATGGACCACTGAGGGCGCAGGGAAATAAGAAATTAGAGTATTCTGCGACGTCGTAGGCAGACGTTAGTTGCCGGGGATATGGTTGTATCCTGCTAAGCGCGCTTTTTTAGCATGAAAAAAGCGAATTCAAGGTGGCACCGCGGATAATTGAATTGTTCGTCCTTGACAGACTCTATACGTCTGCCAAGGGCTTTTTTTGTGGCTTGATGGACGTATACCCATGAAGCTTTTTTAGTTTGGAGGAAGTTCTATGCATGTATTTCCCTCATATGAAGAAGTGCAAGAAATCGCCCAAAAAGATCAATACGATGTTTTGCCTTTACGTTTAGAATTGCTATCCGATTTTATCACGCCTATTGAAGCCATACGAATTTTAAAAAATGTTTCTACCCATTGTTTTCTACTCGAATCCGCTCAACCCAATGAAACTTGGGGGCGCTATACGTTTTTAGGCTTTGATCCAAAACTTGAGATCACTTGTACCAATCAGGAAATGAAAATTGGAAATTTAACCTTTTTTACCGATCAGCCCTCTCAAGTCTTACGTCAAATTTTATCCGAATGGAAAAGCCCTCCTTTAGAAGGATTACCTCCTTTTACCGGTGGTTTAGTTGGCTACTTTTCTTATGACTATCTTGGGTATAGTGAGCCAAGCGTTCGAAGAGCAGTGGAAGATCTTGAAGGATTCAAAGATGTGGATTTGATGTTATTTGACAAAGTCATCGTATTTGATCACCTAAAACAGAAAATGATTCTTATTGCCAATCTTTCTTTAAAGAGTCCCAAAACTTCCTATAATAAAGCCTTATTGGACTTAACAAATTTAGCCAATTTATTAAAAACGGGCCAAAAAGATCACGATATTCCTGGAAAACTCTTAGGAGAAGTAGAACCTCTTTTCCAAAAAGAACAGTTTTGCCAGATGATCGAAAAAGCGAAATGCCATATTCATGAAGGCGATATTTTTCAAATCGTATTGTCCAATCGCCTATCGGCTCCTTTTGAAGGGAGTCTTTTGAACGCCTATCGTCGCTTACGAACGATCAACCCTTCTCCCTATATGTTTTATTTGGCGGGGACGGACGTGGAAGTAGCTGGCGCTTCTCCTGAAACACTTGTCAAATTGGAAAATGGGATTCTTCACACCTTTCCTTTGGCTGGAACAAGACCTCGAGGAAAAACCCTAGAAGAAGACAAAGCGCTTGAAAAAGAACTCTTACAAGATGAAAAAGAATTAGCTGAACATAACATGCTAGTGGACTTAGGGCGGAATGATTTGGGAAAAATCAGTGAATTTGGAAGTGTCCAAGTCGAAAAGTTTCATAGCATTGAACGTTTCTCTCATGTCATGCACATTGGCTCTACTGTTCGGGGGCACATTAAATCCTCTTACGATGCTTTGGATGCGATTGAAGCCGTGTTACCGGCAGGAACTCTTTCAGGGGCTCCAAAGATTCGAGCTTGTCAACTGATTGGAGAACTTGAAAACAATAAGCGGGGCATTTATGGAGGAGCGATTGGCTATATTGATTTTTCAGGAAATATGGATGTCTGCATTGCGATTCGCATTGCTTACAAAAAAAATGGCAAAGTTTTCGTGCGCAGTGGAGCTGGAATTGTGGCCGATTCTGTAGCCGAAAAAGAGTTTCAAGAATGTCTCAACAAAGCAAAAGCCACGCTCACTGCTTTACAGTTGGCTACGGAGGATGCCTTGTGATCTTACTTATTGACAATTACGATAGCTTTTCTTACAACCTCTATCAGCTCATTGGGCAAATCAATCCCGAGATTCGAGTCGTGCGCAATGACGAAATGCGTGTGGCTCAAATTCAGGCGCTCGCTCCAAGTCATATCATTTTATCTCCAGGACCAGGCCGTCCAGAAAATGCAGGAATTTTAATTGAATTGGTCCAAACTCTGAAAGGCCAAGTTCCAATTCTTGGGGTTTGTCTTGGACATCAAGCGATATGTGCTGCTTTTGGCGGCCATATCACCTATGCCAAAGAACTCATGCATGGAAAACAATCCGAAGTCGAATTTGATGAGACAAGTCTTTTGTTTCAAGATTGTCCAAGAAGAGCGCTTGTTGCTCGTTACCATTCTTTAGGGGTCCAAGCCTCTACTCTCCCTTCCTGTTTACAGATCACGGCCCAAACGATTGATGGAGAAATCATGGCCGTTAAACATCAAGACTATCCTATTTATGGAGTTCAATTTCATCCCGAATCCATCATGACTCCAGATGGCCTTACGATGTTAAAAAATTTTCTTTCTCTATCTACTGAAAATTGATGTTTTTCCACTTTAAATTCCATCTCAAAAAAAGAAGGAGTGTTTTTATGATCCGAGAAGCCATTTTAAAAATCGTAAACAAAGGCGATTTAACCTATGATGAAGCCTATGCTGTGATGAATGAAATCATGAATGGAGAAACGACCTCGACGCAAAATGCCGCTTTTTTAGCCGCTCTTTCCACCAAAAGTGCGCGGGCAGAGACCACTGATGAAATTGCCGGTTGTGCTCAAGCGATGCGCGAGCATGCCCTTGCGGTCAATGCCGGAGAGGATGTCTTTGAAATCGTCGGTACAGGCGGCGACAACGCCCAAAGCTTTAATATTTCCACTACGGCTGCTCTAGTGGCCGCAGCGGGAGGAATGAAAGTAGCGAAACATGGAAATCGGGCTGCTTCTTCCCTTTGTGGAACCGCAGATTGTCTAGAAGCTTTAGGCGTAAACATCCAACAAAGCCCCGAGAAATGTGTAGAACTTTTAGATACAGTTGGAATGTGTTTCTTCTTTGCCCAAAAGTATCACACCTCCATGCGTTATGTTGGTGCCATTCGCAAAGAGCTTGGCTTCCGCACTGTTTTCAATATTCTTGGGCCTCTTACCAATCCAGGGAAACCCTCTATGCAATTGCTTGGTGTTTATGACGAATATTTAGTCGAACCTCTAGCGCAAGTCTTAATGGATCTTGGCGTAAAGCGGGGCATGGTGGTCTATGGGCAAGATAAACTAGATGAAATCTCGATGAGTGCCCCAACGCGAGTGTGCGAATTTCGCGATGGCTGGTTTAAGTCTTATCAAATTACTCCAGAACAATTTGGCTTTTTACGTTGTCAAAAAGACGATTTAAAAGGAGGAACTCCAGAAGAAAATGCCCAAATTACATTGGATATTTTACAAGGCAAAGAGCGTGGCCCAAAACGGCAAGCCGTCTTATTGAATGCAGGGGCAGCCCTTTATATTGGTCAAAAAGTAGACTCTTGGTCTGAAGGAGTAGAACAAGCGGCAATGCTTATTGATTCTGGAAAAGCGTTTGAAACTTTAGAAAAGCTCATTGTTTTAAGCCATACTCCAGACCCTAGTGTGGAACCTTTAGATCCAGTCTTAACCATTCTTGAGGTTTTAGAGTCATGAGTATTTTGGA
Organism: uncultured Erysipelotrichaceae bacterium; assembly: GCA_964438885.1. GTDB lineage: Bacteria > Bacillota_I > Bacilli_A > Erysipelotrichales > Erysipelotrichaceae > Allobaculum. The sequence goes on from CAYTMK010000026.1 coordinate 6,961, forward strand.
TGAACTTGCCACCTACGCTAAAGAAAGAGTAGCTATAGCAAAAAAGAGAATTTCTTTAGAGGAAATCAAAGCGCAAGCGCTCTTTCAGGAAAAAGGTGACTTCGCTTTTGAAAAGGCCCTAAAAGAGCCGGGATTATCTTTTATTTGTGAATGTAAAAAAGCTTCTCCTTCTAAAGGACTGATTGCCAAAGACTTTCCTTATGTTCAAATCGCTAAAGATTATGAAGCAGCAGGTGCGAGCTGTATTTCCGTTTTAACTGAACCAAAGTGGTTCTTGGGCCATGATTCCTACTTAAAAGAGATTTCCCAAACGGTCCATATTCCCTGTTTACGCAAGGACTTTGTGGTAGATGAATACATGATTTATGAAGCCAAGCTTTTAGGAGCGAGTGCGGTATTGCTCATCTGTGCCTTATTGAGCCTTGAGGAGCTAGAGAAGTATTTGGCCTTATGCGATCAACTAGGGCTTTCTGCTTTGGTTGAAGTCCACGATGAAGAAGAAATTGAGATGGCTTTAAAAGCGGGTGCACGTGTGATTGGAGTCAACAATCGTAATCTTAAAAACTTTCAAGTAGACACGCAAAATAGCCTTAGACTGCGTCAAAAGGTTTCTAAAGATGTTCTTTTCGTTTCAGAAAGTGGCATTCAAAACGAGTACGATATTGCAAGACTTTATGAAATGGGAGTCGACGCGGTCTTAATTGGCGAAACGCTTATGAAAGCGAGTGATAAAACTGCTCAATTGGCCCAATTAAAACGACTTCTTCCTTTAAGCACTCCTTCCACTAAAATAAAGATTTGCGGTCTTTCTCGCCTTGAGGATATTGAAGTGGCCAACACACTTTTACCAGACTACGTTGGTTTTGTATTTGCTCCCAAAAGTAGGCGAGCCATTGGTGTAGAACAAGCGCAAGTTTTTAAAGCAGCCCTTGATCCCAACATTCAAGTGGTCGGCGTTTTTGTTAACGAAGAACCCAAACGAATAGCAGACCTCTTACATCAAGGAATCATTGATATCGCCCAACTTCATGGGCAAGAATCTCCTGCTTACCTTCAAGAACTACAAAACTTAACCACAAAACCCATTTGGCAAGCCTTTAGAATCCAAAATAAGGAGAACTTAGCGACCGCTTTTCAAAGCCAAGCAGATTTAATTCTCTTGGATGCAGGAGCAGGAGATGGACAAACATTTGATTGGGACGTATTAGAGTCTTTTCCTACCCATCGGCCTTATTTTTTAGCCGGTGGCCTTGGTCCTCACAATGCCGCTTTGGCCATTTCGCACTTAAAGCCCTATGGCTTAGATGCGAGTTCTTTTTTAGAAACGGCTTATCAAAAAGATCCCGCTAAAATGAGTGCTTTTGTAAAGGAAATTCGAAAAGCCCAAGAAAAAGACCTTCTTAAAAAAGATGTCTAAAGAACAAAAAACATGATGAAAGAGAAAAAAGAGGAGAGAGCACATGACCAATCCTAAGGGCCGCTTTGGCATTCATGGTGGACAATACATTCCCGAAACGCTCATGAATGCCATTCATGAATTGGAAGAAGCCTATGATTTTTATAAACAGGATCCCGCCTTTAACGAAGAATTGAATACTTTGCTCAACGAATACGCTGGTCGTCCCTCGCGTTTGTATTATGCAAAAAAGATGAGCGAAGACTTAAAAGGAGCCAAGATCTATTTGAAACGTGAGGATTTAAACCATACTGGAGCCCATAAGATTAACAACGTTCTAGGCCAAGCTCTGTTAGCCAAAAAAATGGGAAAAACACGTTTAATTGCCGAAACGGGAGCAGGACAACATGGTGTCGCCACGGCTACGGCCGCAGCTCTTCTAGGGATGGATTGCGTTATTTTCATGGGAAAAGAGGATACCATTCGGCAAGCTTTAAATGTCTATCGGATGAAGTTGCTCGGGGCCCAAGTCATTCCGGTCACAAGTGGAACGGCCACTTTAAAAGATGCGGTTTCTGAAGCAATGCGTGAATGGAGTGCGCGAATCGACGATACCCACTATTGTTTAGGATCTGTAATGGGTCCGCATCCCTTTCCAACCATTGTGCGCGATTTCCAAGCCGTCATCTCCAAGGAAATCAAAGAACAAATTCTTCAAAAAGAAGGACGACTTCCTGATGTGGTATTGGCTTGTGTAGGAGGAGGCTCCAATGCGATTGGTAGCTTCTATCACTTTATTGACGACCCACAGGTCCAATTGATTGGCTGTGAAGCAGCAGGACGAGGGATCGATACCTTTGAAACGGCGGCCACTCTCTCGACTGGAAAACTCGGTATTTTTCATGGAATGAAATCGTATTTTTGTCAGGATGAGGATGGGCAAATCGCTCCTGTCTATTCCATTTCAGCTGGTTTAGATTATCCAGGCGTAGGTCCAGAACATGCTTATCTTTACGATACAGGACGAGCGCACTATGTGGCCATTACCGATGAGGAAGCCGTTGAGGCTTTTGAGTATTTAGCCAAAACTGAAGGCATTATTCCTGCTATTGAATCGGCCCATGCCATTGCGTATGCGATGAAACTCGCTCCTACAATGGATTCCAATCAAATTTTAGTGGTGACGGTTTCTGGTCGTGGTGATAAGGATTGTGCGGCTATTGCTCGCTATAAAGGAGAGGATTTGCATGAGTAAAATTGTTCAAGCTTTCCAAAATGGCAAGGCGTTTATTCCTTTTGTCACCTGTGGCGACCCAGATTTAGAGACCACAAAAGCCATTGTAAAAGCAGCCGTTGCCAATGGAGCCGATCTAGTGGAACTTGGCATTCCTTTTTCGGATCCTACCGCGGAAGGTCCAGTCATTCAAGAAGCGAGTTTGCGGGCCCTCCAAAGTGGAACACGTACCGATAAAATTTTCGATATGGTTCAAAAATTGCGACAAGAAGTCGAGATTCCTATGGTCTTTATGACCTATGCCAATGTGATCTTCTCCTATGGAGCGGAAAAATTTATTTCTCAATGTCAAAGCCTTGGAATAGATGGACTTATTTTGCCCGATCTGCCTTTTGAGGAAAAAGAGGAATTTTTACCTCTTTGTAGAAAATACGATGTCGATTTAATTTCTCTAATTGCTCCTACTTCTGCTCATCGAATTGCTAAAATTGCCAAAGAAGCAGAGGGCTTTTTATACATTGTTTCAAGCCTTGGGGTGACCGGCACACGAAGTGAGATTAAGACGGATTTAGGCTCTTTGATGAAAATCGTTCGAGAAAATACCGATATTCCTTGCGCCATTGGTTTTGGAATTTCTACCCCAAAACAAGCCCAAGAAATGGCTAGTCTTTCGGATGGAGCCATTGTAGGTTCCGCTATCGTCAAAATCGTGGCCCAATATGGAAAAGAAGCGCCTGCCTTTGTAGGAGAGTATGTCCATTTGATGAAAGAAGCACTTAAGGATATAAAAGAAGAAGAATAAGAAAAAGACGCAAAGAGCTGTGAGAGCTTCAATCATAACTTTTTGCGCCTTTTTTGCGTTTTCCGGTTTAAGGTAAGAATTGTGAAAGTGATTTTAAAATAGAGCCTTTTTGTTCTTCATTTTGAGAAGGCGCTTTTAAGATTCCAATTTTTGACTTTATTGATAAAAAGAGTTGGAAAGAAAGGATCGAAAAATTAAATTTCTTTGATGTTTATGGTTAAACATTCTTAAAGAGATGAATAGAAAATCACTTTTTTATATACAGTAAAATATAGATTTCAGAAAGGAGAGAGTTGAAATGCGTATTGCGCTTGTAACTGACACCTATTTACCAGACATCAATGGAGTGGTCAGTTCAACAGTGACTTTAAAACATGCCCTAGAAAAAGCTGGCCATACCGTGTTTGTGATCACCAATCATGCGGGAGCGCGTATTGAATTTAAAGAGGGCATTTTGCGCTTACCAGGCATCCCTCTTAAGGGGTTGTATGGCTATAAATTGAGTTCTCCATTTAATATGGGAGCCTCTTCTTATATTGAAGACATGAATTTGGATGTGATTCACCTTCAAACCAATTTTGGAGTGGGTCTTTATGGGCAATATATCGCTAAATCATTCAACATTCCTCTTGTTGATACTTATCATACGATGTATACCGACTATACGCATTATATTAATCCTCATGGATTTGATAGTTTTGATCGCTTTTCAAAAGATGCCATTAAGGCCGCAAGTCGCGCCGTATGCAATAATGTTCAAGCGGTTGTTGCTCCTTCCATCAAAACAAGAGAAGCGCTCATAGACTATGGGGTGCTCGCACCTATTTATGTTGTTCCAACAGGACTAGATTTGGAAAAATTTTCCAAGGCGAGTGAAGAAGATCCAGAAGTGAAAGCCATTCGGGCCCAAGTCAGTGAGGATCCCGAAGCGACCATTTTAGTCTTTGTAGGACGCTTGGCCAAAGAAAAATCCCTTGAAATCCCGATTGGAGCTATTGCCGCCAATGAAAATCCCAACCTTCATTTAGCCATTGTAGGGGGAGGACCGGATGAAGATTTTTATAAAGATTTAACCAAAAGCCTTAAGGCTCAAGATCGTGTTCATTTTTTAGGAACAGCGAGACCGGAAGAGATTGCGAATTACTACAAAGCCTTTGATGCTTTTGTTTCAGCTTCGCTTTCGGAAACCCAAGGAATGACCTACTTAGAAGCGATGGCAGCCCAGCGAATGGTTTTTGGGCGACGAGATGAGGTGCTCGATGACTTATTAGAAGAAAAGGTGACTGGTTTTTACTTCGATTCTCTTGAAGAACTCAATGAAAAAATTGCGCAATTTCAAGCCCTCAGTCCAGAAGAAAAGCGAGAAGCGGGGATGGCTTGTGCCCACAAAATTCGTCCCTTTACTTCCGAGAGTTTTGCTTATTCGATGGAGCGTGTGTATGAACATGCGATTGAAGATTACTCTCACACTTATGTAGTCGAACGAATTCAGTATTCGGGTAACTTCGTGTTTTTGACGCTCTCGGTAAACTCTTCTAAAGAAGATACAAAACTTTTAATGCCTTTAGAAGATTTTTGGGAGCTGAAGATTTCACTGCAAACAAAACTCGATGCCTATATGGTTCGCTCTCATCTTGATTTGCAAGATTTTTATTGGTGTATGTATAAAACTGAACAGCGCCTGGCTTCTCGTGATATGACCCATAAACAAGTCATTGATTATTGTGTCCACAAACTCGAAGCCCCTCTTCCAGTCGCAACGCAATGTGCCGATGAACTAGCAGGACTTGGTCGTATTAACGATCGCCAATATGCCTTTGAAAAGGCAGACTATTATCATTCGATTGGATCGAGCAAACGTCAAATCGAACAAAAACTTTATAAAGCCGGACTTTCTCAGCAACTGATTCAAGAAGCTTGTCAAGAACTCTCCGTCGATCAAGAGCGAACCAATGCCAAACAGCTAGCCAAGCGCTTGGCTAAATCGCTTAAAACCAAATCAGCTCGCTACAAACGCCAAGATATTGTCAATAAGCTCATGGGGCATGGCTATTCTTTAGAAGCCGCCAAAGAAGCCGCAGAAGAATTGCGTTTTAGTGAAGATCACGATTTAACCGCTTTACACGATGCCTACCAAAAAGCCAGGCGAATGTATGCGGGAAAACCAGATCAAGAGCGCTTGCGAAAGATGCGTGGGTATTGTTTACGCCAGGGCTTTTCTAGCCAAGATATTGATGAATTATTTGCCCAAGAAGCTCTTGAATCACACAAAGAGGAAGAAATTACCGTTTTAGATCAAGAGATCGCAGTAGAATAAGTCCGACTTGAAAGACGAATTCCTTTTTTCAGATCAAAGATGAGGAAAAGGGAAAATGTGTGCAAAGAAATAAAGAAAAAAAAGGAAAGGATTGGAGTGAAGAATAGGAAAGGAGCATTCGGGATTTCCTTCTATGGTTATCCATAGAACTCCAACCCGAAATGGAATGATTCAAGAGTTAAATCAAGAGGGAAAAGCCGTCTTAACCTGTTTAATTACAAAAGTCGATACGGGTCGAACCTCTAAAAACGCACCTTATTTATCTCTTATTTTAGAGGATTCAAGTGGGGTGTTGGATGCAAAGTATTGGAATCTAACCGAAGAGCAAGTCAAACAATACAAACCGGGGATGATTGTGGAAGTTGTGGGCGATTTAATACGTTATCGCAATGCTTGGCAATTACGGATTCGCTCTATTCGAGAAATCGAGGGAGGCGATCCCACCCAATATGTACGCACAGCTCCTTTAACGCGTCAAGAAATGGAACAACAAATCCAAGCTCTTGTAGAAGACATTAAAAATCCCATTATCAAAACTGTCACCCAGGAATTGCTCGAATTAAAAAAACAAGATTATTATACCTATCCAGCCGCAGTGCGGAATCATCACAATTTTCCAGGAGGCTTAGCTTGGCATTCCTTATCTATGGCTCAACTCGCTCAAGTGATTTTAAAACAATATCCATGGCTTGATTACGATTTGTTGATTGCCGGAACAATTGTGCACGACATTGCCAAAACAGAGGAATATTCAGGTGCAATCTTGCCCGAATATACTCCTTCTGGAAACTTGCTGGGCCATATCTCTATTGGAGCGAACCTGATCGATCGAGTAGCTGTAGCTTTAGATGTGGAAAACAGTGAAGAAGTTATGTTATTAAAGCACTTGGTGTTAAGCCATCATGGAAAACATGAATTTGGTTCTCCGGTGTTGCCCATGATTCCAGAAGCAGAAGTATTGACGCTTTTAGACAACTTGGATTCACGATTGTTTATGATTCATCAAACTTTAGAAAGTGTAGAACCGGGTTGTTTTGGTCCTCGAAATTTTGCCCTCGATAATCGGATGTTTTATCGAAAAACGTGGGACAAGAGTCAAACAGACTCTTTAACAGAAGATAAGAAAGCAAGTTAAAAAGGATAAAGTAAAAAAAGATGTTTTTTGAACTCTACCAAAAAGTGCGATGAACCGAGACAAGCTTTCTATCGTTCAAGAAAGGGGTTTTTATGAAAGTAGGCTTTGTATCCCTTGGTTGTTCTAAAAATCTTGTGGATTCAGAACAAATGATGGGTATGTTAAAAGAAGCAGGTCATCTGTTGGTATCAAATCCTCGACAAGCGGACGCGATTGTGATCAATACCTGTGGTTTTATCAATCCAGCCAAAGAAGAAAGCATCAACACCATCTTTGAAATGAGCCGCTATGCCAATCAAATTATCGTAGTAGGATGTTTAGCTGAACGCTATGAAAAGGCCCTGCGCGATGAGATTCCTGAAATCAGTGCCGTGGTACCAATTCATGATTACGATAAGCTGCCAAGTATTCTAAAAGACTTGTTAAAACAAGATCATGAAGTCCCTTATTATAATGGGCTGCGCACCATTTCAGGAAATCCTTGGAGCGCTTATTTAAAGATCAGTGATGGTTGCTCGAATCATTGTGCCTTTTGTGCAATTCCGTTGATACGAAAGGAACAAAACAGTAAACTAATACCTGAAATTTTAGAAGAAGCTCGTCTTTTAGCCGATATGGGGGTAAAAGAATTAACTTTAATTGCACAAGATACCACTAAATATGGATTGGATAATTATGGTCAATTGATGCTCGCCTCACTTTTAAGAGAGCTTGAAACGGTGGATGGAATTCACTGGATTCGTATTTTATATATGTATCCCGATGAAATCGATGAGGAACTTCTTCAAGCCATGGAAGAGAGTTCGAAAGTCATTCCCTATTTTGATATTCCAATGCAACATGCTTCCAATCGCCTTTTAAAGAAGATGAATCGACGGGGACGAAAAGAAGACGTTCAAGCACTCACCAAAACCATTCGCGAGCGTTTTCCAAACGCTGTATTGCGAACTACGATCATTACCGGTTTTCCCTCTGAAACGGAAGAAGACTTTGAAGAGTTGATGAAATTTATTCAAGACATTAAATGGGACCGTTTAGGTGGTTTTGTCTACTCTAAAGAAGAAGATACTCCCGCTAGTTTTTTTCCAAGTGAACTCGATGTCGATCCTGAAGTGGCATCCGAGCGCTTAGCGAGACTCATGGCGGTCCAAAAAGAAATTAGCTTTCAATCCAATCAAAGTAAAATTGGCCAAACTTTAGAAATTCTTGTAGAAGAATATGATTCTATTGCCCATCTTTATCATGGCCGCTCTGCAGCGGATGCGCCCGATGAAGTGGATGGACAAGTCATTTTTACTTCTTCTATACCTTTAGAGATGGGTACATTTGTTCCAGTACAAATTCATAATGCTTCCCAATATGACTTATATGGGCAAGCTTTAGAAAAAGTAGATTTTGGTGCTTAGAGGAGGATGCAGGATGACAAAAGCGGAACTTATAGATGCTTTAAAAAGTTCCATTGGCACTAGTGCTTATGGAAAGGCCTTCATTGCCGAGGCGGATGCGATTGATGGACAGGAAGAGAAAAAATATGGTCAGAACTTAAAAGATCGTATTGACGAGAAATTAGGCCTCTTAAAAGCTTATGCTAAAATCCATGAGCATAAAGGGGAAATTGAAAAAGCAAAAGTGGAAGAAGAAAAAATCGTAATTTTAGAAAAGGCTTTAGACGCTATTGAACATTTAAAATAAGTTGCGTTTAAAACCAATTTTTAAAGGCATAGTGATTGAATCCTTTTTTCCCTGATGTTATAATAAAAAAGTGAAGAGGCTAAAGGGTATATAGCCCTTTACGCGTCTTGTTTTTGTTTTTCAGAACTAAGAATTTTATAAGTTTTCACTTATAAAGTGAACCCGACTTTGGGTAAGGAGAATAATTATGGCTATCAATATGACTAAAGATGAATTGAAAGCAAAATTAGCTGGCCTCTTTGGCGGTGATTGTGCTTATTGCAATGAAGTTGCAACCGATCTTGTTGATCATGCTGGCGAAACTGGAAAATATGCCCAAAATGCGAAAGATCGTCTTGACGAAATGATCGGTGAGATCAAACATTGGGAAAACAAACACCTTGAAGAAGGCGATTACGCTAAAGCTTCTGTAGAAGCTAAAAAACTTTCTTGCCTTTACAAAATTGTTGACCGCTTGAAATAAAAATTACTCCAAACCTCTAAAAGGGTAGGGCGATGCCCTGCCCTTTTTTAGAAAGGCCGGAAACGGATGATTCTATTTAAGGATTTGCAACCGTGTACTGCTCTTGATCCTATCATTTTTTCGGATACGACAACCTTGATTTTGGTTTCTATGCCAGGAATGGAATCGTTACGTACCAAATTTTATTTTATGGATACAGATAGTTGTTTTTGGCCATTGATGTCTTTAATTTATCGCATGCCCATTGTGAATAAGGAAGATCGGTTAAAGTTATTGCATCAAAACCGTTTGGGGATTTGGTCGATCATTAAGTCCTGTTTACGCTACAAAAGTCGTGATGATACTCTCGAGGATCTCGTTCTCAATGACATTCAATCGTTTTTAACAGACTATCCCAATATTAATCGTATTCTTTGTACGAGCCATGAAGCGATGCGCTTGTTACAAGAAGTAGATCCCAAAGCGGCTTTAATGGCTAGCTGTGTTCCAAGCCCTTCTATATACGATCTATGGTTTGAATCAATCGAAAAATTAGTTCCTGAATACAAAAAAGTGCTGGGATTTGGATCCTAATTGAAAAGTGGCAATCATTGCCACTTTTTTTCGTTGGATGTATGGGAAGCTTCTTTTTTTGATCTTCTCTATGAAGAAATATTTTATAGATTTGTTAAAATACAATTTTTAATCAAGAAGGGAGGAATGGCTTTTTAAGAAAAGCCACTAGACTATGAAACTTTATTGGGCCAAAACCAATCCAAATGCAGTTTTACCAAGCAAAAGAGCGGAGGATGCGGGATATGACTTGTATCCTTGCTTTGAAGAAGATTATTTAGAAATTTTACCTCTTCATACCGTCTTGGTTCCTTTGGGAATCGCTTCAGCCTTCGATTCCCAATACGTTATTTTTGTCAAAGAGCGAGGAAGTACAGGTTCAAAAGGATTGGCCGCTCGAGCCGGCGTCATGGATTCTGGCTATCGAGGGGAATACTTTATTCCAATTACCAATGTGAATGATCAACCCATACGTATTATTAAAAAAGAAGCTTTAGAAGCCTTAAGTGAAGCCGAAAAAGCTAGTTTTATTGCTTATCCTTATGAAAAAGCCTGTGCCCAAGCCGTCCTGCTTCAAAAGCCCGAAGTGGAGTGTGAAGAACTTTCTTGGGAGGCGTTAAAAGCGATTTCCTCTTTACGCCATGAAGGAAGTCTTGGAAGCAGTGGAAAATAATCCATCACTTCTATTGAAAGTCATAGATTTCCTTGGCCAATAAACGTTTTGGAAAGCAGGCTAAGAGGAAGGGAGGAAGCGGATTGGATAAAGATCCTATTCGCTATGAAATGATTATTTTCGGAACAGATTTTGATGATACTCTATTTTTCCATGATGGACGTGGAGTACGTCAAATCGATATCGATGCGATTCAACGCTTTAAAGAAGCTGGATACCAATTTGGCTTAGTGAGTGGGCGTGGGCGGGTAATGTGGCCTCAAACACGTCGTCAAATTCAGGATAAGGTCGATTTTGACTTTAAAATTTATTCGAATGGGGCTTGCATTTGCGATAAAAACGATAACATTTTATGGGAAGTCTTTTTGCCACAAGAACTTGTCCTAGAGGTTTGGAACAAGGCTAAAGAGTCCAAGGTAGATTTAATCTTACATGGGCAAGATGCGATGCTTTTTACCAACGATACCTATGGAATTGAAGGACGGATAGTCAAGAGTCTTGAGGACTTTGATCCCGCTCATATTTCCGCGATGTCATTTGATCATCAAACTCCTCAAGGAATCAAGTTTTACAATCAATTTGTCTCTCGAGATGACTTCGTTTTAGTGGCCAATTCTCAGTTTGCGGATTTTAATCCTAAAGGGGTTTCCAAAGGCGCTGCCTTAAATCGCCTAGCTCATGAAATGCAAACGCAAAATGCCACAAGTATAGCTATCGGTGATTCCTATAACGACTTATCGATGCTTGAAGAGGCTGATATTTCTTTTACTTTTCCAACTTCTCCAAACGAAGTGAAAGCCGTGGCGGACCATCAAGTCGATGGCATTTATGAAGCGGTAGATTACATCCTCCAAAATGATAAGAAAGACTAAGAAAAAAGGACGTGAATTCCTCGCGTCCTTTTTTCATTAAGCATTTTTAGCGGATTCACACCATTCGTTAGAAGTCTCTACTCCAGGAACTTCAATAGCTAAGTGAGAAAACCAAGAATCATCAGCGGCACCATGCCAATGCTTTACATTAGCGGGAATTTCAATAATGGTTCCAGGAGTCATTTCGATTGGATCTTTTCCCCATTCTTGATACCAACCACGACCTCCAACACAGACCAAAACTTGACCTCCACCTTCTTTGGCATGATGAATGTGCCAATGATTTCGACAACTCGGTTCGAAGGTTACATTGAAGACTGGTAAATTTCCCTCACCCACTGGAGCAATGTAGCTATTTCCATCAAAATATTGCGCAAAGCCACTATTTGGAATCCCAATAGGATAATCGATAGTTTTGGCATATTCTTCAAGGGTTTGAGGAACATCAAAGATTTCCTTTCCCATATTGAAGACAGCCCATGCCATAGGCCAACCACTATAAAATCCACCTTGGGTGACAAGAGAAACAAATTCATCGCGTGTTACACCATTTTCTTTGGCAAAGCGCAAGTGATGGACAAGTGAGCTATCCGCTAAACCACGTCCCATAAACGTAGCAATAACCAACATAGAACGTTGTTTTGGGGTGAGGGCTTCATTATTCCAAACTTCACCAAATAAAATATCATCATTATAATGGGCAAAATCAGGAGAAAAGGTTCCTAAAGCGTTACGCCCTGCTGTTTGAACGATAGGATTTTTTTTCATAGGTTATCTACCAAAGTCTTTAATTCTTCCTTTCTTTAGATATTTAACGAATCAATCCAGCTTTGGATTTGATCTCTTGTAGTGGAAGAAGAGATCCTCAATCCTGGAAGCCAAGTGGCTTGAGGAAAAGAGGATTCTAATTTCTTTTCACAACCATTTATGGATGTTCCTCCCGAGGTACAGAAGGGAATAACAGAGATTCCTTTTAAAGAGAAGTGGGATAAAAAGGACTCCACAATTTTTGGAGCGGCATACCACCAAACGGGAAAGCCAATAAAGAGAGTCGTAATTCCAGTTAAATCAGGCCATTGAGCAATTTCGATGGATGTATTTGGGGTTTTCACTTCTTGGGTGGTGCGACTATTGGCATCCATCCAATTTAAATCCGCTCTCGTATAAGGAACTTTGGGCTGAATTTCAAATAAGGGAGCCTCCAATAGAGAAGCGACTTTTTTAGCTGCTTGCGTTGTCACTCCAGTAGCCGAAAAGTAAGCGACAAGAATAGACATACTCATTTTCTTTCTAAGTCCATAAAGGACAAAATTCTTCTTAAAACTCTTAAAGATTTAAATCTAGTTTTAGTATGGAAGGCTTTTCTATTCATGTCCAATGCTAATAAAGAAAGTGTTCTTATTTAAAAAATGAATAACTATTAGACTCCTTTCCATTTCTACTCTTTCTATTTCAAGAAAAACTTCCCTTTAGAGCGAATTTTCTCTCTTATTTCCTCAAGAGCTTTTATTTGAGATCCACTTTTAGGAGTTTTCGTTTTCTGTTCTGTGATGAGCTTATGATAAATAGATAAAAATTTGGATCCATCTAAAATAAAAAACCACTTCCTAAAAAGTGGTGGAATGCTTTAAAAACTTTTTCACAGTTCTAGAAAATTTTTAGGTTTTCCCTTTTTGGATCTGAATATCTTATAAGATAAGATGAGAAATCACAAACAGTCAAAGATTTAAAAAGCAAAAATTTTAAGCCATTTTAGCCAAAGAGGGTTCTTGAAAATCGAACTTCTCTTGTAATATGTCTTTCAAAAAAGCCAAAAATTTAGCTTGTAAAGGGGGCTGAGGAAATCGTTCTTTCCAAGCCAAGACCACGGAAGTTTCTAGACTCGGAGAAAGAGGGCGAATCACTAAATCAGGATGAAAGCGAGAGGGAATGCCTTCAACAGACAACAAAATTCCCAATCCCTGTAAAGCCATTAAAGAGCCATTGGTAGAAAGAGAGGAATAGCCACTGATATTTAACTCTTCTTTGGATTTTCCTAACCATTTTTCTATCATATCCCTTGGCTCTTGGCGAGAAGGCAAGATCAAAGGCTCTTGGACTAAATCTTCTGGAGAAATACTCTTTTTAAAAGCCAAAGGATGATCTTTAGGAACTACTATACAAAAGCGCTCTAAATTTGGCCAAGTCGCTGTTTTAACGCCTTTAAGATGAATCGGCTTAAGAAAAAGACCAAAGTCAATTAAACCATTTTCAAGCATCTCTCGCGTTTGATCGGCATTTCCAGTTAATATTGAGATTTGAATTTTAGGATGATGTTTTCGAAATTGGATAGCTAATTTTAAGAGTTCACTTGTCGCAGCCAATTCGCCACTTCCAATAATGAGTTCTCCTTGTAAATCTTCATTTAGAGTATGAATTTCTTGGAAGGCTTTTTCTTCGAGTTCCAACATTTCTCGAGCGCGACGAGCAAAAAGAAGTCCTTCACGGGTCAAATATAATGACTTAGCTTGTCGTTCAAAGAGTAGAACATTCAATTCACTTTCAAGCTGTGCAATCTGGCGGGAAAGGGTTGGCTGAGTGAGATGAAGAACTTTAGCGGCTTTATTCATGCTCCCTTCTTCAATAATCGTTAAAAAATACTCACAAACTTTTAACTCCATGAGATCCTCCTATTGGCCAACTCTGGTGCCTCTTGAACCTTCCGCTCTTTTTTACCATGCCAATAAGCCAAGATAAAAGTGTTATCTGTCACTTTAGAAGTGAAACTTTTTTGACATTTTTCAGTCTAAATACAAAAAAAAAGAGATCCAATTGGATCTCTGAATCGTCTTGGTTGCGGGAGAAGGATTTGAACCAACGACCTCCGGGTTATGAGCCCGACGAGCTACCAGACTGCTCTATCCCGCGATATAAATAAAAAGAAAATGGCGGAGAAGCAGGGATTCGAACCCTGGCGCCGCTTGCACGACCTACCGGTTTTCAAGACCGGACCCTTCAACCACTTGGGTACTTCTCCAAAAAATGATGGTGGCGGGAGTGAGACTCGAACTCACGACCTTCCGGGTATGAACCGGATGCTCTAGCCAACTAAGCTATCCAGCCACAAAAATGGTCGGGACGACAGGATTTGAACCTGCGACCCCTTGCACCCCATGCAAGTGCACTACCAAGCTGTGCTACGTCCCGTTACGTGGCGCGCCATGCAGGAGTTGAACCCACAACCTTCTGATCCGTAGTCAGACGCTCTATCCAATTGAGCTAATGGCGCATTCGCTTCACGCACGAACAATTATAACAGACTCTCTATAAAAGGCAATCTTTAATTTAAAGGAAATTTTCTCTTATGATTTTTAACTCTTCATACATTTTATCCTATTAATTTTTATCCTAATTAATTATAGAAGAGATTTGGTGATCTTCTTTGTCTTAAAATTATCCAGATACAAAATACCTTTTTTTCTTTTTAGGGATTGACTTCCCTTTTTAGATCGTGCATAATCATCAACGTCAGCTCGGAAAAATCTTCTTCGAAAGCTACCTCTTAAAAAATAAAAATTTAGGGGTTGCAATTGAAAAGATTGAAGAGTATTATGATAAAGCACATCGCGGGATAGAGCAGTCTGGTAGCTCGTCGGGCTCATAACCCGGAGGTCGTTGGTTCAAATCCTTCTCCCGCAACCATGTGGTCTCTTAGCTCAGTTGGTAGAGCAAAGGACTGAAAATCCTTGTGTCGTTGGTTCGATTCCGACAGAGACCACCATTTTGATTAATCAGACATAGCAAAAGCTATGTCTTTTTTTATACCTGAACTCACAGATAGGCTTATAAAAAGAACCCAGAGCCATTTTGGCTTTCTGGGTTCTTTTTATAGAACTAGTAATTGGAAAGAAAGTTATTTTTTTGCTTTACCTTGATTGGCTACTGCTTCCATTTTGGCTTTTAAAGCCTCTTGGTCGCCAAGATAATGATGACCAATCACGTTCATATCGTCATCAAATTCATAAACAAGAGGAACACCAGTAGGGATATTGAGGTTGAGGACATCTTCGTTGCTCATATTGTCAAGATATTTTACAAGGGCACGTAAAGAGTTACCATGAGCGGCGATAATGATGTTTTCTCCCTTTTCAATATCGGGTTTGATGTGTTCTTCAAAATAAGGAACTACGCGATCGATAGTGGTCTTTAAGGATTCTGTTAATGGCAATTCATCCGCAGGAACTTTGCTGTAGTGAGCTTGATTTTTTGGAGCTCTAGGATCATCGGGTTCAAGAGCGGGAGGAAGAACATCATAAGAGCGTCTCCAAATTTTAACCTGCTCATCCCCATACTTCGCTGCGGTGTCCGCTTTGTTGAGTCCTTGTAAAGCGCCATAATGACGTTCATTTAATTTCCAAGTTTTTTCAACAGGAATATAGTTTTGATCGCTTTCGTCCAATACATAATTTAGAGTATGAATGGCCCGTTTAAGGTAGGAAGTATAGGCTTTATCAAAAACATAGCCGTTTTCTTTCAAAAGACGACCCGCTTCTTTGGCTTCTTCTTGACCTTTTTCTGAAAGGTCAACATCCGTCCAACCGGTAAAACGGTTTTCTTTATTCCATTCACTTTCGCCATGACGAATAAGAACAAGTTGTTTCATACCATGATCTCCTTTATAGAAAAGCGCAAGGCTTTCCATCTTTTTTCTACACTCCTTAGAATATAGAAAAAAGAGAAGTCTTCTTTCAAAGAATACCATATAGTTAGTAATGACTTACGTTTAAAGCCTCTTTTAATCTCATTAAGAATGATTTTAAATTTTTTGATAAAAATTGGTTTTTCTCTTGTTTTTTATTTAAAATCCTGTATCCTAATTGAGGAGTTAAGAAAGCCCAAATGAGTACAAACTCAAGGCGAAAGAAAAAGTTTAAAATAACTTGATTTTCTATCTTAATTCTTGTATGCTTAATAAGCACTTGCGCCATTAGCTCAATTGGATAGAGCGTCTGACTACGGATCAGAAGGTTGTGGGTTCAACTCCTGCATGGCGCGCCATTATTATTAATTTTGTCGGGACGTAGCACAGCTTGGTAGTGCACCTGGTTTGGGACCAGGGGGTCGCAGGTTCAAATCCTGTCGTCCCGACCATTTTTTATTCATTTGGCTGGATAGCTTAGTTGGCTAGAGCATCCGGTTCATACCCGGAAGGTCGTGAGTTCGAGTCTCACTCCCGCCACCATGGACCCTTAGCGCAGTTGGTCAGAGCTCCCGGCTCATAACCGGTTGGTCGTAGGTTCGAGTCCTACAGGGTCCACCA
>CAYTMK010000027.1:0-23167 GCA_964438885.1 uncultured Erysipelotrichaceae bacterium
CTATTCAAGTGGACTCTACAGGAGTAGAAACGCAAAGCGGAATTGTAACCTATACGGTGACGAATCCAGATAATGTGAAGGAATACGATACTTTATATGGAACCGTTAACATTGTGTTTAAAAAGAATGGCCAAGCTGTTTTTGGAGTGGTAGAACCCTATTCGACTTCTTCCTCTGTCCGTTCAAAAACCTTTGCCTATTCTCCTAGCATTCAACTTCCCGAATATGATGAAGTTGAAGTGATTAATATGCATAGCTAAAAAAAGGAGTCTTTGACTCCTTTTTTACTATTTTTTCTCTTCAATGGCCTCAATGGCTTCGATCACCGCTCTACGAAAAGCTGCTTTTTCCAAAGCCACAATGCCTTTGATGGTTGTTCCTCCTGGAGAACAAATCTCATTTTTAAAAATCGCAGGTTCGCGATCTTCTACTCTCAACATCGCTCCTGCTCCATAGATGGCTTGCGCTGCTAAACGTTGTGCTAAAGGACGACTGAGACCATATTTTACCCCTGCATCCGCAAGCGCTTCGGCGTATAATCCTAAAAAAGCAGGAGAGCATCCACTGATCGTTCCTGCAATTCCAAACAAGGAAGCTTCAACGGGTTCAATGAGGGCGAGCGGATGAAAGAGAGTATTGAATATGGCTTCATCCTGAGCATCCATGGAATGCGTCTTTTCCACAATCGCAATGCCAGCACAAACAGCCATCGCCGTATTTGGCATAATCGATACATGATGAATAGAAGGAATCCAAGCTTGAAGCTTTTTATAGTTAATGCCAGCCGCTAAACAAATTACAAATTTACCATGAAGTTCTTTGGAGATAGAAGATAATACTTCTTCGATTTGGTAAGGTTTACAGGCTAAGATGATGATTTCACTTTCATGACATACTTCTTGTAAAGAAGAACATGGATTCACTTGAAGAGCTTGGCAATTTGTTATCAATTTCGTTTGATTAGGAGCGTAGGCAAAAATATTTAAATCTTGATTTAAACCACAATGATGCCATCCCTCCACAATGGCCATCGCCATTTTTCCAAAGCCAATGAAGCCAACTGTTGTCATTTTCCTTTCTCCTTTCTTTTTTCAAAAGATTTCTTCTCATTTTTAAGCAATTTTGTATTCACTCTAAACCCAATCCTTTATTTAGAAATTTTTAAAGAATGGGCCGTATTGGTATGGTTATCTAGGAAATGACAAAAGTCCTCAAATACCCGTCGACGATCTACCTCATTTAAAATTTCGTGACGCATATTCTCATACAATTTACTGGTTACGTCTTGATAGCCACGCTCTTTTAAAAATTCCTGCATTTTCATAAACTCTTTTTCATTTCCAATCACGGGATCATCTTGCCCCGCCGCAAATAAAATGGGTAAATTCGGATTTTTCACTTTCCAGCCTTTGGAATCGTAAGCGTCCTGAACGAGGATCATCAAATTTTTGTATCCATTCAACGTAAAGGGGTGGCCGCACAACTCATCTTGGTTAAACGCTTCTACATTCTCTACATTGCAAGAAAGCCAACGATTTTTTAAAGATCCTTTAAAACGCTTATCAAAGGAACCTTCCACCATTTTGGCAATGCGTGAAGAAACGTAGTGATCGCCTTTATAAAGTTCTATTAAATGAATGAGTTTTTGGCCCGCAGAGGCAGTTGGATTTTCATAAACAGGACCCGATAAAATAAGTCCAGCTAAATTACTATCATAGGTCTTTAAATACTTCCGAGCAATAAGTGTTCCCATAGAATGGGCAATCATAAAAACGGGAACATGAGGATAACGTAAGCGTAAATCCTCACACACCTCACTTAAGTCGTGAACGATCGCTTCTCCTGTTTCATCGTAGAAATAGCCTAAATCTTTGCGGTGACGAACGCTTTGTCCATGGCCCCGATGATCTGCGGCAAGACAGGCATAGCCATGTTGAGCAAGATACTCCATAAAAGCTAAGTAGCGCTCTTTATGTTCTTGCATTCCATGGACAATTTGAACAATTCCCTTGACCGGCTGATGATCAGGTAATACTTCTATCACATCAAGCAGAAGTCCATCGTATTTGGATTTCACTTTCCGAAAGTGTTGCATGACAATCTGCTACTCAAAATAGAACAAAAATACCCATATTGAGATAATCCCTGTTTCATCCTGTATGCTTTGGATTATAACTACTCACAAGTTCATGTACAGTCCACAGGCGTTAATTCCCATATAGCCTACAGTACATACTTTACTTTTTTTATGCCTTCTGATAAGTCAGACAATCCCTCAGATTCAGACTTGCATTGAAATCCTTGTCCGCTGTATATCCACAGAACAAATATAAATTCTGTCTGATAACTTCAAATCAAATTTTCCCATAGGCACGTTTTGCTGGATGGATAAAATCGGTCAACAAATCGTAGTTCAACACCATATTCCTTGCATTTTGCAGTTATCTTCGTTCTAAACTCGAACAATTTCTGCTGGGGCTTTTGAAAGATGTCTATTCCTCATCATTCGCTCATGTTCAGATCTTCAAGGGTTATCTATGCTGGCTTGGTTTTCACCAGTTCTCACCTTGTTGATCGGTGCTGATACAGTCCAGTTTGTGATAAAGTTTTTGTACTTTCAGCTTTTGTTTTTGTTTGTCGAGTAGCTTCTCCTTTCTTATTTTTTCATATTTTTTTATTTGGTAACTTTTTCAGACTTTCTTCCTCGAAAGTCTTCTCTGCTCTCGTTTCAGTCTTTTTTCGAGTTTCCTGATCGGTAATTTAATAGATCTAGTGGTCATTTATATTTACCCATCATCCTGTTAGCATAGTTTGTACCTCTAAGATGTAGGGGACCTACTGCTTTCCTCGTTCCAATACTTCTCGTTATACTTAGGATTGGATTCTATGATCTTGTTAACTGGCCCTGTAAGGATATAAGAACTTTCAGAGCTAAAATTTTTACTCAATCAACGATCTCTCAGGCTGTATATTTTCTCTGTCTCAGCTCTGTAACGTTTTGGCTAAAACGCTTATCCTTTCAGCAAATTCTTTCGGTTTTACTCATAAGCTCACTTCCTTATGAGTAGGTAACATCACATTTAAACACTTTTTTCTATTTATTTTGTAATTCCTTTCCTCATACACAAAAGGTCTTTCTAAGAATAGAACCATTTTTACAGTGTAACAAAAAAAGGTCCACCAAAGCGGACCTCTAAAACGAAGTGCTCAGAAAGATTGGTGAAAAACTAGGGACTCGAAGCCAAAAAAGCCAATTTACACAAGTAAGCTTTCACCAGTGAGATCACTCACTAACTGGTAAAATCTTTCTTTAGGAATTTCTTGACGATCTTCATGGTTGGCATTCAACTCTATCGCAATTTTATGAAGTGTGTTCCAACGCTGTTGTTTTTCATAGCGGAGATCTTCTTCTTCTTGATACAAAGAGTTGAGATCGTAATCGGATCTTATCTTTTTTTGGTATCCGGCAGGAAGACGACACTCGATCTGACAGATATAATGGAGTCGATTTTCGTCATTCAATCGATTTGAGGAGAGAATTTCACAAATCAGTCCATCATCTTCTGCGCAGTGGTCCATACAGGCGGATGCGAGCGAAGAAAGCTTTTTTTCAAGATGAATCTGCAAATTACGGGTATTCATTCAGATCTTCCCCCTTATCGCAACTCAAAAAAGATTGCTGGTTTGTCCCAACAACTTCCTTTAGTTAGGTTTTTTAATTTTACCCTAAATGAAAGCGCTTGAGACTATAAATGCCCTAAAATCATAATTATCGGATTGAAAAAGTTAAAAATAAGTGAAATTTAGGAAAAATCTCTGTTTTTTTATAGCAGAAAGGATGAAACCAAAGACTCTTCATGTTAGGATGAACTCAGAAAGAAACTAGAGAAAATTGGTATGCGAATTATTGCAGGAGATGCCCGAGGCACTCACATTGAAGCCCCAAAGGGCATGGACACACGACCCGTTACGGATAAAATCCGCCAGGCTCTTTTTAATATCTGGCAATTTCGAATTCCTGATAGTTCTTTCTTGGACTTATTTTCTGGTTCTGGATCTATGGGACTTGAAGCGCTCTCTCGCCATGCCCAACACGTGGTGATGGTGGAAAAAGGAAAAGAAGCCGCAGGAATCATCCGTAAAAATTTAAAAACTTGCCATTTTGAAAATCGAGAGGCTCAAGTCAAGGAACAGGATGTCTTTGAAGCCATCCAACAACTTCAAAATCAAGGCCAAACCTTTGATCTAATTTATTTAGATCCTCCTTATACCCAAGATGAAATTTTTCATCCTGTTATGGAAGAGCTAGGAAAGACTTCATTGCTCACTCAAAATGGAGAAGTCGTAATTCGGACTCGAAAAGAAAAAAAGATGAACAACCAATATGGAAACTTGAAGAAATTTCGTGAAAAGACTTGGGGAATTTCGACCGCTCATTTTTATCGTGTGAACAGTGAAGAGTCTGAAAAAGATGTCCAATAACAGGACCACTCCCACTCAAAAGCTTTCTTAGAAAAGTTGGGAATCTTTATAGAAAGCGCTCACGGGCTTGAAATCGTACAAAAACCTTGGCTATTTCTTTATTGAGTCTTGTTCTTAAAGCCGAAATAGTTTACGGTAATCAACGATCCTTTATGATCATGGAGCTTTAAGAATAAAACTTTCTCTTAGGTTAAAGATATGCGCAAATATATTCGAAATGAAGAATTGTATTCGACCCTTCAAGAAATTATCTCTAGACAAAATCCAGAGCTACTTGAAGTATACAAAGACGTGATTTTATATCGTATTGCTCGCAAACGAAATACGCAAGCGGAAGTCATGTTACAGTATCCCGTAAAATTGATATTGAGTTTTGTCAATGTCTTTTTATTGCCAATCGTAGGGAGTCTTTTTGTGTTTTCTCTGTACTCTCGATTCCCTGAAGTCCTATCTCTTGGGATCGCTTTCAGTCTTCTATTTTTTACTATATCCGAAGCCTTCCGTTTTTCAAGACTTGTAGCCAAATTTACTCTTTGTCACCCATATCTTGTGGTAGATGAACTTTTTGCCCGTCGCATTTTGATCGTGCAACCAACTTCTAAATCCGTCAAGGCAGCTGATTAGCTGCTTTTTTTCTTAACTCCTTAAGCCTATTGGAAAGAGAGAAAAAAGCATTTGCTTTTTTTTCTCGTTAATTAAAATCCTTTTTTCTTTTTTTGATCTTGCTTCTTATTCAGATTTATTTAGACTAATTTTCAGTTCTTTCCATTCTTTATGGAATCCCTACTTAATAGAAACACCCTTAATGGCTCCTTAACCTATATTATGCTTAAAATAAACTGAATAAAATTATTTTTAAATTCGCATCTTTGTTTAAAGGTTTTATCCAATCTTCTCTTTGCCCTAAGAAAGATGTTTCTTTGTGGATAAAGTCCTGTTGAAAGGAGGTGAATTCGTGAAGAAGTCAAATCTTTTTACCCCAAATAAGCCGAATTTCACCCCAAGTTCCCTTCGGATCGCCGTCTATATTACAGCCGATGAATCGTGTCATCGGGCCATTGATGTAGCGGCTCAATTAGCCCAACAAAATGATACGCAGGATTTCGTCGCTTTTTATATCGTTCGTCCTGGCACAAATGCAAAGCCAAAACAAAAAAAGGCTCTTGAGAAAGTCTGCAATTATGCCTCTAAAGTCGGAGCGCATGTGGAGATGATCACAGCCTTTAATCCTACTCATGCGATTAGCGAGTATTGTAAGTCACGAGAAGTGAATCTTTTGGTCATCAATAGACCTATGCGCTTAGGCTTCTTCTTTTGGCCAACCTTAGTTCAACGGGTATCCTTTTTTTTACCAAATACCCAACTTTTATCCGTACCCAGTGAAGTGGGCATTGATTTACCAAATTTTGCGCTTGAAGATTTTACTAAGGAAAAGACCAAATCCAATTTATTATGGATGTTTGGAATTTTAGTACTCACTATGCTTGTCTGCTTCATTCTTGATCACTTTGGAGTAGATGAAATTTTATTGGGTCAAATCGTGGTTTTAGGGGTGTTGTTTTGTTCTATTACCCTAAAAAATTGGCTGTGGTCCATATTAATTGCGTTTTTATCGATCTTTCTTTTCAATTTTTTGTTTGTCCATCCTCGTTTTGCTTTCACCTTTGAAGAGCCAGCTTTTTTAAGCATCTTTCTCATGACGCTTATTTGTTCTTTAATCGGAAGTTTTTTTGGAAACCAATTGCACAATGAAAGTGTTCGCTCTGCCCAATCCAATAAAGCTGCCCAAATCTTATTAAATGCGACGCATCTTTTAAAACGAGCTGAAACACCAGATCAAATCATTGCGGTTATTGCTCATAAACTCAGTACGATTACAGGGAAAAACGTGGTGTATTATCCCTATAGTGAAAATGGCTTAGAAACCAAACCAATTTTATTTCCCTACTCGTTAGATGCCCCCATTGATGAAGAGGAATTAAAAAATGAATATTCCGCTGCGCTAGCCGCTACGCATCTTGGCCCAAGCGGAATTTCTGCTACTGGATCCTTAACCAATATTTGTTTTGATTACCAATACATTTACTCACCTTTTATTTCCCGCAGTCGCCTTTATGGCGTGATCGGCATTCGTTTATCCCAAGATACGGTCGATCCTCTGGATCTGATGATGTTAACAAGCATCATAGCCGAAGGCGTTCTTTCTTATGAGGCTAAATTAAAAGATATCGAACTCCAACGCATCGAAATGAAAGCCGAAAATGATGCTCTGCGCTCAAACTTGTTAAAAGCTCTGGCTCATGACATTCGTACTCCTTTGACTTCCATTATTGGAAATATTACTACCCTTCAAGAACGCTGGAATGAAATTCTTCCTCAAGAGCGTAAAGACACATTTGATACCATTCAAAACGACTCCTTAAATCTTTATAGTATGGTAGAAAATTTGCTTACGGCCGCTCGTATGGATGGAGAAACCAAAATGGATATTAAAAAGAATTTGGATATAGTCAGTGATGTCGTAGAGGCAGGAATGAAATATCCACTTATGGCCAACCGCACGCATCCAATTGAAGTTATTGAGAGCGATGATGAGGATATATTGGCTTGTTATATGGATTCTTCTTTGATTTCCCAAGTGGTTACCAATATGGTGCTCAATGCGATCTACCATACTCCAGAAGGAACACCGATTGAGGTAAGAATGTATGAAGAAAATAACTATGCGGTGGTAGAGGTGGCTGATCAAGGGCTAGGGATTGCTCCTGAAGTGAAAAAACGAGTTTTTGACATTTTTTATACTGGAGAGGCTCCTTCATTTGACTCTAATTCTAGTCTTGGCCTTGGCTTGTTTTTATGTCGAGAAATTATAGAAGCACACAATGGTTCTATAGGTGTACAAGACAATCTTCCCAAGGGGTCTATCTTTTCCTTTCGTCTTCCTCTAGCACAACTCTCCGACGTGCTTGGCGAAGATTTTTAAGAAAAAACGTAGCTTAGGGACTATGGCCCCTTTTCCATAGTCCCTTTTCATGTGGTAAAAAGGCTGCTTACTCGATTTCTTCCTAGAAACAAAGATAAAATGCTCTTCTTTATAAATATACGATTAAATATTTTTCTATTTCCAAGGAATAATGGGATGGAAAGTTGGAGTTAAAGTAAGCTTTCTATTTTAAAGAGAGAGATAAAAGGCGAAAGATTACGAATTTTTGACCTCCTCTTTATCGATTCTTAAAAATCTCTTTTCGAGTTCTTCGAAGAACTCTTCTTTTGAAAATTTTTATAAAATTTTTGAGTATAATAAAGATCGAGACAAGCTGACCCATCCATAAGGCTCAAAAAATACCTACCTTTTAAAGAATAAAAGAGGAAAACGAAAGGAAAATTCAGCTGTGTTTTTATTTCTTATATCAAGAAGAGCGCTATCTTTCTTTGAAAACAATGGAAGGAAGGGAGGGAGCGGACTTTCCTCCCATGAGGGGATTTAATCCGCTAGAAAATGAATAACAATATTACTGTTTTAGTGGTTGAAGATGATAACTCTATTCGCAACCTGATTGGAACGACTTTAAAATCTCATAATTATAAATATTTAATTGCTCCAGATGGCAAAACCGCCATTCTAGAAGCAGCTACACACAATCCAAGTGTGATGTTTTTAGATTTAGGGTTACCGGATATGGATGGGGTAGAGATTATTCGAAAAGTGCGAAGCTGGTCTAATATGCCGATTATTGTTATTTCAGCTCGAACCAATGATGAGGATAAAATTGCTGCTTTGGATGCAGGAGCCGATGATTATTTAACCAAACCTTTTTCCATTGTAGAACTATTAGCACGTTTACGAGTGGTAGAACGACATTTATCCACGCAAAGTCAATCCACCGTATCCGAATCTATATTTATCAATGGCCCTTTAAGAGTAGATTATGCGGCTGGATGTGTATGGCTTAAAGACAAGGAACTTCACCTTACCCCTATTGAATTCAAACTTTTAACTTTACTCTCTAAAAATGTCGGCCGTGTTTTAACGCATAATTATATTACCGAACAAATTTGGGGATCAAATATGGATAATGACATCGCTTCTTTACGGGTTTTTATGGCCACTCTTCGTAAAAAGTTGGAGCCCAAAAAAGATAAAGTTCAATTTATTCAAACCCATATTGGAGTGGGCTATCGCATGTTAAAGGTAGATTCTAATGATTCTCAATCTTAATTCCTGAAGCGACATGATTTTCGTGTTGCTTTTTTATTTGGCTTTTGGTAACACCTTCTAAGGGCTTTTAACTCTTTTTCCAGTCAAAAGGAATGGTGCTAAAAATGGGATAAAAAAAGAAGAGCCTTTAAGGCTCTTAATTCAATTAAAAAGAATAAAAGAATATAAGGACATGAAAAACCCAAAAGATAGAGATGAAGATATGATCCCACAAAAAATATTTAACTTTTAGGATATACCTAAGTCTCAACGTCCTCCAACGCAGATCCCAAATACACAGAAAGTATAAAAAACAAAAAATAGGACAGTAAATCTTAAAGGGAAGATAAATCAGTTTATTAGAATTTCCATATCATCTCTTATAGTCTATTTTAATTTTTTAGATGATGAATAAAAATCCAAACTAAAAAGTATGAACCGTATGAATCACTTTGGCATTGGGTTCACATTCGAAAGGACAATTGGGGTCTTCTTCATAAATAGACAATATCGGCGACCGATAGGTTTCCCGAGTAATTGTGACTTCTCGCTTTCCTGTTAACTTTAAGTGAACACTTTTCGCATAATGCACGCGATCCTTAGGACCCACAATTTGTTCTGTCGTCACTTCAATGGCTCTTACAATTTCACCTGTATTGGAAAACTCAATGACTTCACCATTGGGATAGTTAGGAATATCGTTGATTAAGCGAACCCGCATCTGGGGATAGCCATGGGGAGTTTCAATGGCATGTTGAGGACGATAACAGGAATCAATGAGAACACCTTTATTTTTATTGAGGACTAAAACAGTTTCTACTGGCTTGGTGGCGGAATCTTTGGGAACAGGAACTAAAATTTTTTCCGCCTTTCGCCCCACTAAGCTTTCTAGCAAGTGCATCTCTTCTGCGCTCAAGACCATCTTCGTACTTCCTTTCTACTCTTCCCTATGCTTTATCTAGATAATGATTTAAAAAAGATTCGAGAGGGGAATAGGGAAAGACATCTTTCAAAGAGTTTTGATTTTCTATATTTATTGTAAGCGCTTTTATAAAGAAAAAGAAAGGTTTTAGTCTATAAAAGAATCTAACTTCTTTGATTTCTAAAATGAGAAAACCTTGGCTTTAAAACCTAGAAAGCACAGAGCTTGTTTAAATCATTTGAAAGAAAAATATGGTAAAACGGTATCAATCCTTATTAAAAAGTAAGAAATCAGCCAAAGAAAGACTGAGAAAAGGAATTAGGATATGACCAATTTAGTGGATAGTTATAGGCAAGCCCGCAAGTTAGCACTTGCTTGTGTGGCGGAAAAAAAAGAAAAGGATAAAGATCCCTATCTTCCCGTCCTCGATCATTATTTGCAATCAATGCACCTAGTTCGCCGCAAAAATGTAGGATTAAGGGAAATTTTAACGGATCGAATTGTCGGAACGTGTCATGAAGGGCGAACCGAATCGTTTGCGGCCAACTTTATGCCTCTTTTAGAAGAAGACAGTGAGTTTGCCACCAAATGGATGTCCCTCTATCACTATGCGATTGAAGAAGGATTGCGTGATCCAATTAAGGTTTATGAATTCTTTGGGCACTATTTTGTGGAAGAAGGCAATAAACGCGTATCGGTGATGAAGTTTTTAAAAAATCCGCTGATCAGTGCCAATGTAATTGAAATCGCCGTAGATCCCTATGATTTACCCCAAAGCGAACTTTATCAGCGCTTTTTGGAGTTTCAAGACACAACGGGCATTTCCTCTATTTTGATGTCTCAACCAAAAAACTATAAAAAACTCCAAAAAATTTTAATGCATCATAAAGATTCTTTAAATGAGGAAGAGCGAAAATCCATTCTCTCTTTATTTTATGGTTTTGAAACTGTCTTGCATAAACTCGTTTTACAACCGATAGAAGCCACAAGCGGAGATGCCTTTTTACTCTTTTTAGAAACTTTTGGCTTTAATTTAGATGAAGTCATTCCCGATTCGGTGATGGAGAAGGAGATTCGTTCCATTTTACCCAATATTTTAGCTTACCCTCATTCTCATAAAGCTGCTCTTCTTACCGAAACAGATTTAAGTGATCGCCGCTCTGTATTGTCCTTTTTAAAAGAACCGATTAAAGCGGCCCTCATTCAAACGGGAAACCCCCAAGTGTCTTCTTGGAGTAAAGTGCATTATCAAGCGTTCCAACAAATGGCTCGTCAAATGGAGGGCCGTGTTGCGATTGAAATTTTCTCGGATAAAAATACGCCCGATGATATTGAGGCAGCTTTCCAAGAAGCCATTGATCATGGAGCCGAAGTCATTTTCTCTTCTCATCCTTTGATGCTTCAAATCACCAACCAGTTTGCAGCCAAGTATCCTAAAATTCGTTTTTTGAATTGTTCTTTAAATCCAGATGCCTCTTTAGTGCGAACCTATTATACTCGAGGATATGAAATTCAATTTTTACAAGGAATGGCGGCAGGCGCTTTAACGACTTCTGGACGGATTGGCTATATTGCGGACTATCCCATTTATGGAGCGATTGCCGATATCAATGCCTTTGCTATTGGAGTAGCGATGGTCCGACCAGAGGCTCAAGTCTTTTTGGAATGGTCTACGACCCAAAACGCTACTAATGAAGATTACCCTCTTGATGTCGATATGATTTATATAGCGGGACAAGATTTTGATACACGCATTATGGCTGGAAAACGGTTTGGTCTTTTCGATGTTCGCACAGGCTCCTTTACCAATTTATCCACTACAGACCAAAAGTGGAATGTATTTTACAATCGCATTTTATCTTCTATTTTGAATAAAACCTATAATGCGGATATGCAAAAAGCGAATGGGTTTCCCATTAACTATTGGCTCGGTCTGTCGAATGGATTAATTGATATTAGTTTTTCCGAAACATTGCCTTTTCAAACTCGTCGTTTGATTAAACAAATTAAAAATGATATTGCTGACAAACGATTCTTTATTTTTGATGGCATTCATGTCAAACACAAAGACGAAGAGCGAATTGTTCCCATCAGTTTTGAAGAAGTCGCTCAAATGGATTGGCTCGTAAAAAATATTGTCGGAACGGTTCCAAAGGATGCTCAAATCATTCCTTCTGCCGAAAAAATTATCCAAATTCATGGCATCGACTCGACCGATGAAGAGAATAAAGTAATTTCTGGACCGAAAGAATAAGATTTCCTTTTCGCTATGGAGGAGAGATTCATGGCTACGAAAAAAAAAGCGCGCATTTTATTGTTAGCTGATGAAGTGGATCGCGCCTACTATCAATTTTGGAAACCTGAGCGCTTTCAAGATATCGATTTAATCATTTCTTGTGGCGATTTACCCGCTCGTTATTTAGAATTTGTAGCAACCATGTTTCATGGAGAAGTTCTTTATATTCCTGGAAATCATGATCAAAATTATCTCCATCATCCTCCAGAAGGGTGTATTGATATCGATGATCACATTTATGAATGGCATGGATTGCGGATTTTAGGATTGGGGGGATCCATGCGCTATAAGCCTGGACCCTTTCAATACACTCAACAGGAAATGGATCGCCGCTTAAACAAACTGCGCTATAAACTGTACTTTTCCAATGGAATCGACATTTTGGTTACCCATGCTCCCGCTTTTGAGCAACATGATGGCAAGGACTTATGCCACATTGGGTTTCAAGCCTTTAACACTATAATTGAAAAATATCGGCCTAAATATTTTTTTCATGGTCATGTTCATTTAAGTTATGGCTCCTTTCCAAGAAAGTATTTTATTGAAGAAACGGAATGCATTAATGCTTTTTCAAGTTTTGTGGTGGAAATTCCCTTACCCGAAGAAAATCGTTCTAGATTTCCAAAACGATGGTTTTTGAAACGATAGAATTTTACTTTCAGGACTATGGTCATTAACTATAGTCCTTTTTCGCATCAAAAAAGGGTCTGAACTCATATCGTTACAAACCCTTTTTAGGATTATTTAAGATCTTCTTTTTTTGTATCAACTTCTACTTTTGAAGAATCTTTTTGAGAAGTTCCTCCTAAATAGGAAGCCAATAAATCATTCTCCCCTTCTTCGGTTTGGTCTTGAGTGGTCCCTGTCATAGGAGAAATGGGAGGAGCAATGAGTTGCTCTGCGCTTACTTCTGTTGGATCACTACTAAAATCACTTACGAGTTCTACCTCTTGAGAAGAAAAATGAGATGGCTCATTGGATTCTTGGATGGGCGCTTCTAAGCTAGGGCTATCTTCCTGAAGAGCAGGAGAAGAACTTTGTGCTATGGTGGAGGGATTCGAAGTTAGAGAAGTAGAGCTGGAATCGCTCGGTTTATTCGAAGTGGGAATTAGGGGTTGTTGAGCGTTTGTTTTCTTCATTTTTGAAAACTTCTCTTTAACGGAAGAGATAGTATCTTGTTTAGCCTCCTCCGTTGTTTCTTTCATCCCTGGTCTAGTTGAAGCTTTTTCCTTAGCCGCTTTGTGATTTTCTTGAGCTGTACGAATCTTATTGAGCATTGCCCGCGTTCCTTCATCGGAAACGAGATCTTCGATCTTTTCATTGTGGATCAAATACCAAATCAATCCTAAAATCACAACTTCTTCAGCCGTGGCAATCCCATAAATCCAAGTATAAGTCCCTACTTTATCATAGAGAAAGCCAATACCGCTAATCGCAAGAGCTGTAGTAAAGGTAGATAAGAAATTTAAAATGGCATAAATGCTTGAATAGCGGCGCCGACTTACTCGAGCAGAAACAAGCAAGGGTAGAGATAATTCGTTTAAAGCAAAAGCACTGCCATAGAAGAAGGCAAGCACTAGAAGTGTGCTTTGTCCATTGAACATCGTAGCCATCCATAGACCAACGGTAGCGCAAAGAACGATAATGTCCAGAATTCCTGTGGCCAAAATAGGTTTAAAACGGCTAGAAAGCCATCCACCAAGCAGTTTAAACAAGAAGTTTCCAATCATCGTCCACGAGATCGCAACCGCACCAGTTAAAGCACTTAAGCCTAAAGAAGAAGCGATGGAAGAAAAATGGACAGTCAATCCTACAAGAGTAGCGGATAAAATAGCAATCAAAGCAAAGCATCCGATGACCAAATAGGACGTTTTTTTACGTTCACTTGGCACTTCATCATTGCCATAAGGGACTTGCCCCGCCGCTGCAGGATGAAGTGGACAATGCCAATAAATCGGAGCAGCCATTAAGGCTACGATCAATACAGCTTGAATCACTACACCAAGTCGCCAGCCATAGGTAGAAATCGCCGCCGACATCAAAGGAGAGAAAAGGGCCGCACTAAGAGCTGAACCTGCCAACACAATAGAGGTGGTTCGCGATTTTCCCTTTTCAAACCAGTTATTGATTAAAGTTGTGGCGGGAACCATTCCAATTAAAGCACTGCCACAGCCGAGTAAAGCACTAAAGATATACATGAAATAGACATTTAAAGAAAATGCGATTCCAAGAACCGAGCAGGCCGATACAATGGTTCCAATCAACATGACGTTGTACAGCTGAATTTTCTTTAAGACTTTTGGTACAGCTAAAGTGGTCAAAGCCATACAGATTAACATAAAAGTGGTAGAGAGATTGGCACTTCCTAAGGAAATGTTCAATCCTTGTGCAATGGGATCATAAAAAACACCAGCACAATAAAAACAAAGACCAATGCTTGCAGCAACCATTAAACAGGCTGAAGCAATGACTTTGGCGTATTGAATTCGATCCCCTACATTCAATTTAAAATTCATTTTTAGCTCCTTTCTTTTTCTTTCAGAGATTCTTTTCTCCCATTATATAGGGCCTAATTTTTGATGAATCTCTTTAAGCACAGCTTTCCTAAGTGCTTTTAAGAGACCAAGCAGATATTTAAAAACTCTCTTTGTCCAGACAAAGAGAGCCAAGAAAAGAAAATTTCCTTAGAAAAACAGGCTGGCTAAGTAGGCCACTAAAGCGGAAACGGTAGCCACTTGTAAAAGACTTCCTCCAAACCAAGCCGTACCCATAGCGGCCAAGACCCCTAAAGCACACACTGAAAAAGGCAATTGCGAGGAAAAAACGCCAGGAAAGGTCATAGCCGATAAGACGGCATAGGGAACATAAAATAAAAAGGATTTAAAAAATTGAGAGTGGATCGACTTAGAAAAAAACGCCATAGGAATCATACGAATCACATAGGTCACCAACGCCATGACAAAAATGCCTGTATACATATCTTTCATAAAAGTCTCCTTCTAGGCCTTTTTTGTCAAGTCCTCTTGATTTTCCTCTTCTTGACGCGGAAAAAGCCACGCCATAATGGAAGAAACCACAAGAGTAATCAAAATAATGGAGTAGCCTCCACTGAAAGCGGGAAAGAAGGACAAAAGACAACTGAATGCGATGGCAAAACCAACACAATACAAAATGGCTTTATCTTGTTTAGCTGCAGGGACAAAAATCGCAATAAACATTCCATACATCGCAAGTCCCAAAGCATTCACTACATCGCTAGGAAGCGTATGGCTCGCCATAGCGCCTACAATAGTCCCCGAAGTCCACCCAATCATCGGTAAAAAGACCAGTCCCATAAACCACGCAAAGCGAATGGGACCTTTTTGGCTAATGGCTACGGCATAAATCTCATCTGTGATTCCATAGGACATCAAAAGGCGTTGCCATAAAGGAATTTTATCTCCAACTTTTTGCGCTAAGGAAATCGACATTAGAAAATAGCGCGCATTGATGATGAGTTCTGTCAAGATGAGCTCTAACAAAGAAGCTCCAGCACAGATCAATGTCGTCCCCGCAAATTGTCCTGCACTTGTCAAATTGGAAATGGAAGTAATCGCTGCTTGCGTTACACTCATTCCTTGAATAATCGCAGCCATCCCATAAGCCGCAGAGACCGCAAAGTAACCAAGAGCAATGGGAATGGATACACGCATTCCTTCCACAAACCAAGTTTCCATTTTCTTCATAGGTGCCATTATAAAACAGATTAAATAGTAGCTTCTCTTTTGTAAAAAACTTGTCTTAAAATTGGATACATTTAAAGGGAATGAAGCTTTTGATCATCCTATTTGATCTTTTAAAGCAGAATCTTTTAAGAATAAGACCGTTTTCTCTTGATTTTTAAAGTTTGTTTGCGAATTTTATGAAAGAGTTAAAAAAAACTTGAAGATTTACTTCAAGCTGGTGAGAAAAAAGGAAAATAAGGAGAGACCTACTATCAGAAAAAGGTTATTGTAAAATTCCATTGATATGAGCATAGACCACTTCATCTAAAAGAATCCGTGCTGTTCCACTACCAAGGTTTTCGGCCTTTTCCAGCCATAAACTCGCTAAAAAGGAATCTTGATGAACCCATTGGCCCGTGTAATAACATTTACCAAGAATTAAAGCGGCTTGCGCACTGCCTTTATAAGCAGCTTGCGTCAAATAATCAATGCCTTTTTGAAGATCGATATCGACGGTTTCAAATCCCAAAATATTTCCTAAGTAAAATTGACCAAGAACCATCATGGCTTGGGCGTTATCATTGGCACAAGCGAGTTCTAAATAATCAATGCCTTCCTCCACTTTTCCTGCGTTTAAATCCATGACGCCAGCGATGTATTGAGCCGAAGCGCAATTGGAGTCAAGCGCTTCGTCAAGCCAATCGATGGCTGCCTGTTGGCCACTCTCGTTTTGGTATTCTTCAAAGAGATTTAAACATGCTTGGGCATCGCCAAGTTCTGCTTGTACATCTAGCCGTTTGCGAAGTGTAAGACTCATAATGGTTCTCTCCTTTTCTTTGATCTTAGTGTAACTTATAAATATTTCATAAAGATTTCTTATGCTTACTTTTTCTTACTTCTTCTTCGAAATGCCTAATTTATCCCTCTTGGAGGATAAAAATAAGGAGATCGGTAAGCAAATCAATGTGTTTTCCCTTTGAAATCTTCTAAACTGTTTTCATCCTTCTAGAGATAGGAGGAGGAAAACCCGAAAGGAGAATTGGCTTTTCTTCGATTATAAAACGAAAAGCCAACCATAAAAGATGAAAATTACTCTCGCTGCTCAAGAGGCCTTAAAACAATTGCTTCAAGAAAATGAAGCCAATGGCTTACACATCTTTTGTCACCAAGGCTGTCATGGACTGATGCCAATTTTCCAAATGGTTCGCTTTAAAGAAGGCTATTATCCCAAAGATATCGATGGAATTGCGATTTTATTCGATAAAGATGCTTATTCTTTATTGGAAAATATCGCTATTGATTGGAAAGATGGCGCCCTTGTCTTAGAAGGAGTTCAAGGATGTGGAGGTCGTGGTTGTAATGATCACTCTTCTGAAGATGGGGAGTGTTGTGGTCATTGTGAACACGAAAAGAAATAGAAAAAAAGGGACAGATGTCCCTTTTTTTTGTAGCTAGGCTTGAGAGATAAAAATATTTGTACTTTTAAAAAATTTCAAGAGATATCCTCAAATGGGATAAAAATTCGATTCTTATGAGAAAGAGCATCTATTAAATTAATGTTTTCTTTATAAGAAAGCATCTAGAATCTTTAAACGAGAAGAGCGCCCCATGAGAAGCTTTTCCCTATTAAATATCAAAGTCAATCTTTATTCTTTCGTAAAGTTTTAACCATTTCAATTTCAGCCATCCGTCTTGCTTGAAGTAAATGATGGGCAAAGTCTTTATCTTGAATACGATATCCCATTTGTCTTTCCTGGTCTTGGCCAAAAAGAGAGCCATAATAAACCAGCGATTTATCAAAAACTAAAAATCGCTCAATGATTCGTTCATGAAGGTGAAGGTGAATTCCTCTAGCGGCTAGTTCTTCTTGTTGTAAGTCAGTGGCTTCTTCTAAGAATAAGTCCATTCGAACTGTTTGAAGATCCAAGCAACCAAGTAAATCCATGAGAAAAACCATATCGGTTTCTTCTAAACGTCGAGTTGCTAAAGCGATGAGGGAATGCTTTTGTTTAAATTCTTGATCTATCGCTCTACAAAATTGGCCATGATCAAGCTTCTCCAAGATAAAAGGCGTATAAGGATGAGGGGTTGATCCCTCTAGGGCTTTATAGCCTTGACTTTGATACTCGCTTTGTCGAGCTTCAAACATTTTTTGAAACATCCCATTTGTATCGAGATAATCAAAGACTTGAACACTTGTTTTATTTTGTGTTTGGCGATGAATACGCCCAATGGCCTGAGAGATTGAAATTTGAGAACGCATCGGTAAAGCCAACATAAGCGTATCTAAGGACGGAAAATCAAAACCCTCTCCAATGCTTGAGATCGTACCCACCAAGACCACCCGTTTTTGATCGGCCAATGTCTTAAGCTTTTGCGCATTTTGTTGTTTTTCTTTTGGATTTTCATTTCCCGCATACACCAAAACATGCGCACTTGTATCTGCCTTTTGGATCCATTGCGCCAAAAGTTTAGCATGTTCCACAAAACGAGTTAAAACCAGAACCGTTTTTTCCTGATTAAGAGCTTCTAATACATCTCCTACAATCAGTCCATTGCGTAAAGGATGAATAGCTGCTTCTTGGCAGAGCCGTAAAAAATCAGTATTGACTTCAAAAGGAAAAAAGGATGTAGGGCGAGGAATATAAACGCGTGAAAAGTGTTGATAAGCCATCTGTTGCCGAGAATCAAAGCGCGAAACGACTTTTCCAAGTTGTAAACAGACACTTTCCGAGAAACCATCGTTTCGTTCTGGAGTGGCAGAAAGTCCATAGACAAAGCGAGCCTGTACATGAGAAAGAACTTTTTCCATCGTGGAACTAGCCGCATGATGGCATTCATCGACCAATACCAGCCCATACCCCGTTACAAGTTGTTCTAAATCCTCTTTTGAAGCAAGAGAGGGAACCATAGCTACATCCACTCGTTTTGTCAACGTGTTTGTCTTTCCTTGTAACACGCCAATTTTTCCAGGATAGGTTCTAGAAGAAAGAGGCTTTTCAAACTCTTCATTTTCAAAGCGCAAGAAAGTATTGAGAGTACGCACCCATCCCGACAAAATCTCTTTAGAGTTGACCAAAACCAAGGTACTCCTCTTTTTACGAGCAATTAGAGCGGTGGCCATGACCGTTTTTCCAGTTCCAGTAGCTGATTCTAAAATTCCACAATCCTTTTGTTCAAGGGCTTGAACTAAGTCTTCTTGTTCCTCTCGAAGAGTTCCTTCAAATACAAGGTCAAGAGGAGTACCCTTTTCTCGCTGATCTCTCAAAGTATAGGCAATATTTGATGACTCTAAACGCATTTTGAGTTCTTCTAGAAGTCCACGAGGGAGCTTTATAAATTGACCAACTTGTTTGGATTGACAAATTACACGCGGACCACGGACAAAGTGATTTTTTTGAAAGTAGGCTGGATTCCAATAACACCCCATCAAAAGCAATTGCGCTTTGAAAGATGAACTTATATTTGAAGCATCGATTTGAATATCTTGATTTAAGATCAGATTCAAAGGCTCTTTTTGAAAGGGAAAGAGCGGAATTTGATTTCGGTGAGGAGTGCTTTCAAATAAGGAGGTCGCATACGAATAGTTAGTTTGAGAAGTAAAGAGAGTAGGATTAAATACGTTACGATACTGATTAGATGCACATTGACTTAAAAATGCATCGATTTGTCTGCGTGAAAGCTTGCGGGTAGATTCTAAAGCTTTCCATTGATCGCCATAGGGTTTTAATTGTTCATCTAAAAATAAGGAAGACCCTTTAGAGGCCATAAATCCATCCCAAGGTAGAGCGACCATCCGCCCCGAATCGCTGGTCCTTTTTGAGGAGGGAATAATTTGGTCAAAAATGGAAAAATCTAAAAGTCCTTCTTCCAAGATGGCTTTAATGACAATCATTTGGGCCAAATGGATGGCTTTAGTGCTCTCTAAAGGAACTTCAAAAAAGAGAAAGAGCTGAAAAACATGGTCTTTCACTGTATCTTGAACACAGAGAAAATCGAAGTGTACTTTAGATAAAGTTCGCCATAAAGACTTTAGACTTTCTATTGAATTGTGATTGTCATCTCGAGAATTGAGAGGGATTTCCAAAACCACAAATGAGGTGGTGCCATCGCTTTGAAGAGGAGAAATTGCTAATCCTTCCTGTCCTTTAGGATTTTTTCCCATTAGATGCTGATAGACCATTCTCTCTTCTAAAGAAGGGGAAATCCGATTTTTGCATTTTAAACAAGGATTTTTTCCCGTATATCTGTAGTCAGGCTTAACTTTAGGACAAAGGGTAAGATGACCATTGTTTTCACACGGTGAATAGTAATAGCCCTTAACGCTTCGTCGTAGAAAGATTTCCTGATTGGGACTAAAATAGGCCAAAAAGTTTGAAACCTGTTTTAATCCCTGAGCAAGTGGTTGTTTATAGGCTTCATATTCCAAGCTTGTTTGTGCTTGCCATTGTTTCAATCGTTCTAAAAGCCATTGGGGCTTAGAAAAAGATATATTGGCTTGTTCTAATTGCTTCCACAAGACATCTATTTCTTGAAGATAAGCGACTTCTTGCTTAGAAAAAAGAGGATGAGAAGAAGGAGAGGAAATGGAAAGTGGAGTGGATGGCGAATTTTCATTGGAAAACGACATGAATTTTTTCCTCCTTTTATCGTAAGCCTTTTAAGGAAAACGGCTTCAAACCATTCAAAAAACTCCCTGCGTTTTTTCTTTTTCTACTCTTTAGAAAAAAGTGACCTACAAAGAAGCCATCTTTTTTCTCAAGAATTTTTTCTTTGGTCAAAA
Organism: uncultured Erysipelotrichaceae bacterium; assembly: GCA_964438885.1. Lineage (GTDB taxonomy): Bacteria > Bacillota_I > Bacilli_A > Erysipelotrichales > Erysipelotrichaceae > Allobaculum. Next base: position 20,386 of record CAYTMK010000027.1, read on the forward strand.
CCGACTTTTTCCTAACCCACAAGAATGATTTAAAAGATTAGAGGAGATTTTGTATGATCACTACATTATTTTTTGATTTAGATGGCACTTTATTGCCCATGGATATAGAGAACTTTACTCAGCTTTATCTCCAATCCATTGCGACCACTCTAGCTCGTCAAGGATTAGATCCCAAAGAATTGCCAAAAAATATTATGAAAAGTTTAGAAATCATGTTTTCTAAAGATCATAGCCGTACCAACGAAGAAGTTTTTTGGGATACATTTAAAGAAATCTATGGACCCAATATTATAGAGACCATTCCAGCTTTTGAAGCGTATTACAACAATGAATTTGGCCAATGCCAAGCGGCCTGTCCAGCCAATCCCGATATTCCTTCGGTCATTGAATTGGCTCAAAAGTTAGGCTTTCGAATTGTCTTGGCTACCAATCCCATCTTTCCGCGCATCGCCGTCGAAAAACGATTGGAATGGGCGGGGTTAAGTTCTAATGATTTTGAGTGGATGAGCACATATGAAAATTCTCATTATTCTAAACCCGATCCTAATTACTTTTTGGAAATTGCCCAGGCGATCGATGTGGCCCGAGAAGAAATCTTAATGATAGGAAATGATATGCGCGAAGATTATGGTGCCATAAAGGCTGGAATGGATTTATTTATTTTGACTAATTGCCTCATTCCCTATAAAAAACATTCACTTTCGACAATCGAACATGGCGATATTTCTGATTTAAAAGCTTATCTCATCCAACTTTCCAAAGGTCAATCGTGATGAAAAACGCTCATCAAAACGATTGGGCTATTTCTCTTCTTTTTAAGTCCAATGTAGGCGATTCTTGCTTACGTCGGACTTTTTTTTGCGAGATATTTCTAATTTAATGGTTCCTTTTTAGAGTTCTCTAGATGTGAATGATTTTAGAATTTAAAGAAACCATTTCTTAAAATTCAATCATAAAGTGTCAAAAACGTTCACTCTAATTAGCCAATTTGAGGAAAAACCGCTTCAAGCAATTCGCTCAAATTCAGTCAAAATAAATGAAACAATTGAGCGTTTTTGAATTTTCAAAAATCGGTTGAAAAAGATGAAACTATTATCTATAGAAGATAATAAAGTGAGGAATTTTCCTTCATTCTGCCCTAAATCCCAAAAAGAGACCCATTTTATTTATATAATCTTTATATAATTCAGAAAATTAATCCAAATTTTAGAATTTTAAAGTGAATTTTTTTTGAGCGAAAAGGGAAGAGGAGCCTTGTCAACTCTTTTTCCCTTCGGTATAGTGAAACTATACCAAAGAACAGTTGTGAGCGATATTGAATGATTTTGATTGATTAAACCGACCGCATGGCCTTTTCCTTTTCATACAGGCCACGTCTGTAGTTTAAAGGAGAACAACAAATGTTAACCGAAGAACGTTTTAGCATCATTCTCGATCTTCTAGAGCGCGATAAAAGTGTAAGCGCTTCTACTTTAATTGAAGCGACTCAATCCTCTGCGTCTACGATCCGTCGGGATCTTTCTCAACTAGAGAAACTAGGTAAGCTACATCGCGTCCATGGTGGAGCGATGTATAAAGAAACTCTTCATACAGCTCCCGAAGACAAAGTGGAAAGACGAAGAGGGCAAAACGTTCCTCAAAAGCGTGCGATTGGAAAAAAGGCGGCACAACTCATTCGTCCTGGAGATTTTGTTTATATCGATGCAGGAACCACAACGGAAGCCATTTTATCGCAAATTCAAACCGATCAAGTGAGCTTTGTGACCAATGCCATTACCCATGCCAAAGCGCTTGCACAAAGGGGACTCAAAGTTTCTTTGATCGGGGGAGAATTTAAAGATGTGACCGAAGCGATTGTAGGGGAAGAAGCGACGGAATTTATTCAACGCTATAACTTTACCAAAGGCTTTTTTGGAACAAATGGAATTGATGAGAAAGGAATTCTCAATACTCCAGATAGCAAAGAAGCAGCGATCAAAAAAGCGGCAATGGCCCAATGTGAGCATTGTTACATTGTTGCAGATCCTTCTAAGTTTTCAGTGCGCACCATTATCAATTTTGGCCAATTGAAAGGCAATACGCTGATCACTTGTCATCCGATCAATGGTAAAAATTTGCCCGCCGATTGTCGAATTGTCTATGCTAATGAGGAAAGCTTGAAAGAAAAAGAATAAAAAGGACGAATTAAAGTGGTGTATCGGAAATCGTTTTGGCTAGAAAGGAGTTACAAAATAGATAGAAAAGCATTGACTGTTTAAATGTTACATTCCAATAAGGAAGTGAGCTTATGAGTAAAACCTAAAGAATTTCTGAAAGGCGTTTCAGTCAAAAACTTCCAGAGGTGGGACAGAGAAACTGAAAGCCTGTCGCACACCAAAAGGTAGAAGAATAAACACTGAGGATCCAAGAAAGTACAAAAATCTGGAAAAACTCTATGCAAGCCAAGCAACAATCATTGACAGGTTTCTCAAGAGGCCAAAAGGATGTTGATGAAGTTCTTGAAGAGGTAGGAAGCGGATTTACAACTCTGTCAGCACACAATGACAGATCGTTTTGGTTTTGCAGTCTAAAGGTACTGAACGTCGTGAACAACGAAAAAATGTCACCTGAACAGGAACTTTCTTCACGTGTTCAGTTGTCGGATTGATGAACTGAGAAAAAAGTAAGGTGATGAAGAAATTGCTAAAAAGCTATAAGACAGAATCCGACTTCTCAACAGAAACATTCATAGAACAATTGGGGTAGGCAGATTTGTCTATAACTTTTATCTGGCACACAATAA
>CAYTMK010000028.1:0-10901 GCA_964438885.1 uncultured Erysipelotrichaceae bacterium
TCTTATTTTTTTCTTTTTTGATTGGAGTGGTGTTAGCGTTTGATCTTCTTGCTACAAACCAACTGTTGCCTGCCTTAGAAGCGGTAGCTCCAGAAGTGTATCCGTACTTAGCCGATAACATTCCCTTGGTCTATTGCATGACGGGTGCTTCCGTAGCAATGATGGCCAATGTCTTCGTGATTGTTTCGGCTGCAAGTGCCTTTTCACCGATGTTATCGCTCATCTTGGTGTTTGCGATGATTTTAACTCCAGCCTATGTCGCCTTATTGAGTATGATTACTTTGCCGATTACATTTTGTGTGACGTTGTATGGCTGGATAAGCTTGCATCTTCAGATCAAAAAGCGCTTATCCATGGCCGGCATTCAAAATGATGATCAAATTGTTCAAAAGTATTTGGAACATCACTCCTTAATTCCTGCTTATAAGCCTTTGGCTCTTGAAGTGAAACGAACTCTTTTCAAAGCGAATCTTACTTCGGGGCTTGGCTTAGTGGCACTTTTCTGCATCATCTTTTTAGTTCAAAATTTTTGGATTTCCTTATTGCTGATTGTCTTTTGCTTATGGGCTTTTCGCTCCATTAGTCGTATTCGTGCCAATTGTATCTTACAAATTACACGTCTTTTGATGATTGAATGTGATCCAGAGGCCTGCATTTCTGCCTTGCTTTATTTAAGTCAAAAAGGAAGTCATTATCGCTTGCAGCATCGAGGAGCTCTAGCGCAAGCCTTAATTTATCTTAACGAGCCCATTTTGGCGCGAGATGTATTAATTCAATATCCACAACCCAATCTCAACAATGTGATGGCCTATAACTCCTTAATGGGTTACATTGACTACTTATTAAAAGATGAAGAGGGTCTTCAACACTGCATTAACAATATTCGAAAAGAGAAAGTTCAAGCGAATACAATGAATATGATTGTTCAAACCGAAGAAATTGCGACGCTTGAAAACCGTATGCATTTGATGAATGGTGACTTTAATGAATGCAAAAAGTTTTTCTTAAAATCCTTGCATAATACAAACTTGCCCTTGCAAAAGGCCGATTGCAATTATTACATTGCTTTGATCTCTTTCGTTCAAGGCGACTATTCTCTTGCTCGTTTATATTTTGAAAAAGTGGTGGAACATGGAAACAAATTGTATTTTGTGACCAAGGCAAAAAATTACTTAGCTAAAATTGAGGAAACAAATGCCCCTATTATTACGGAAGATCCCAACAACAAAGATGAGCATTTTCCTACCTCAACATTCGTATTGCCTTTCTCCGCTTTTGAAATTCCTATGAAAGAGGATGATGACAATTCGTCCCAAGATCAAACCAGCTAAGGCTGGTTTTTTTATTTAGGGAAGCTCTTTCCATAAAGCGCGTTCCATAAAATCCAAGCTTGAGCACAAACGAAGAGTGCTTCGGCTAGAAAACAAATTCCTTGAGTTAATCCACATAAAAAAAGGCAAAAACCAAACAAGATCATCAGTTTTTTGCTCACTTGATACTCTAAAGAGAAGGAAGAATAAAAAGTCAGCTCTTTCACCCATTCTATTACCCAACAACCAATGCAAATTACACAAATCAAAGAATGTAGATCCCCCAAAAAAGCGATAGCGCCTTGATGATAAGGAACTAAGCAACCGATGATTAAGCCTATCCAGATTCCTAAAATTTGGCGGGCTTTTTGAAGCTTTCCTTCTCGCTTGAAGAAGTGCCAGGAAAGCCAAGCATTGAGACCACAACTTAATAAAGCCCACCAACTCATCGTAAAAAGATGCCCATGAATCCATCCAAGACCAGTCGCATTTTCCTGAAATGGTTGAAGCCAAATACATAAACCAATTGATATCCCACTTACTAAGATACACAGCGATAAGGTAATGGTTTTCTTTATGAATTCTTTTTTTAATTCATCCATGACAGTAAGCTTACAAAAAACGCCTCGCTTTAGAAAACTTTTTTTTAATTTCTACGTATAACAAGGTGTGAGCAAACTTTTAGAAAGGAGAATGCCATGAGAGATGCTTATCATCTTTTGAGTACTCCAACTACTCTTCAGGTGCAAATTAAGCAAATGAACGAATTTGATCTCTCTGTTTTTTCTTTGGAATCTGCAGATCTTTTTTTGGATAGTATTAAACAAAATCGTACCCAAGGATTTGTGGAATATGCGAAAGGAGATTGGATCAGTCTTGATTTCTTTTTAGCCCATAGCCAATTTTCAAAACTTGAAGCCTATTGTTTTTTATCCAGTCTTTTTCTAAGTATTGGTCGGGCTTTAAAAAACCAACCAGTTATTTTAGATGTACAAGCTATTTTTCTCTCGGCCAAAGGAGATGAAATTCGTTTATGTCGAGCTCCACTTATTTTTGAAAAATGGATGAAGCGACAAGAAGATATTGAGTGGTTTTTAAACAGTTTGTTGATCATTTTTCCTAGTGATACGCTAGAGGTTTTAGGGCTTTTGTGGAAAGGAGCGCAAGGAAAAGAACGCTTTGAAAATTTACGATCTATTCTTGCCCGTTTATATCTAGAAGGAACAAAAAAATCATTTTTTACTCGGCATAAAAACATTCCTCCTTATTGTGCCAAAAAGCCAATTTGTCTTCCTGATCCTTCTTCTTTTCTTAACCAAAAAGATAGTCTGCCCCCAATCCAAGGAACTCAATTTACTAAAGAGTGGGAAACGCGACTGCCTCAAAGTGCACAAGAGCTGTTTAGTCAAGAAGCCTCAAGTAGGCTTTCTTCTCATTCTTTAACCGATTTGAATGTAAGTTCCTCTAATCAAGGAGAGGAAGAGTCACTTTCTAATTTAGAAATTTTAGAAAAGATCGCTCTTTTTGATCCAGAAGCTGGAAAAGATTTAGAAAACCAAAAAAGTTTTGAAGATTCCAACCCGAATTCTAAACAATTTGAAAACTCAATTCCTGTGGAACCAAAAATGATTCTTGATTCTCCAAACTTCAGTTCTGAATCTTTACCCGCAAATCAAACTTTTTTGAAGGCAGACTCCATTACCCTAAGTCATGAAGTCACATCCTCTAAATTAGACGAAAAAAAAGAAGAATCCAAAAAGGCCTCTTCTAAAATAAGAAAATCTCCCTATAAAAAAAGCAGCTCAGATTCTTTTGAAAATGCCACTGTGGTTTTAAACCAATGGATCGAGCCTTGTTTTCTAGAAATTCAAGGCCAAAAACACACTTTGAGCGGTCAAGAAATCATTGTAGGACGAGAAATCGGATGTCATATTCAACTGACAGATCCTTCCATCTCCTCTATCCATGCTAAACTCACCTGCCAAGAGGAGAGATGGTATATTCAAGATCTCAAATCGACTAATTTTACATGGCTCAATGATAAGCGAGTGATTCGTAAAATGCGTTTGAAAGAAGGGATGGTGATTCGCTTTGGACAATGCGAAGCCATCTTCCATCAATCGTTACCAAAAGCTTAAAGTTTTGAAAGAAGGATTAGGAACCCAAGTCTTTTTGGCTATGGATTTGATTGGCCAAAAGAAAGTAATTTTAAAAATGGTAAAGTCCAATGCTCATCAAGCTTGGTTTGCTCAATTTCGTATGGAAGTCCAAGTACTTAAACGCCTCAATCATCCCCGTATTCCCACTTTGATTGAAAGCCATGACGATTGGGATGGATGCTGGTTAGTAGAAGAATACATTGCGGGAATGAATCTTAACGATTGGCTTAAAACTGATCCAGAAAAAAAGTACCGTCAAACTCTCTTTTTTGAACTTTTGGAACTCATCCAATGTGTTCATCAAGTTGGATTCTTGTATCTCGATCTCAAGGTGGAAAATGTATTGGTCGTACAAGGCCATCCCTATCTCATTGATTTTAATTCCTGTTTACCCCTTGGCAGCACGCGACCCATTTTAGTCAATTCAGACTCTCTTCCTCCAGAAGGATTGGCTGGCCAAATTATGGATGAAAAAGCGGATCAAATTGGTCTTGGAAAATTATATCTCTTATTTTTTGGCCCCGACTCTATTGCTTGGATGGCTTTACGAGAAAATCCTAAAGAGCGCTTTTCCAATTTGGAAGCTTTTCAACAAGCGATGGAATCATCCTTAAAGAAACCCTATTTACGTCCGATCATTCTTGTCTTCTTTGGATTTTTGGCCTTTTTTTCCCTTTTTACGGTTCCCTCACTTTCGACTCTTTCTTTAGAAATCAGTCCTTCTAAAGCGGAATTAGGCCAAGCAAGCTCTTTTTCTTTAGACAATGATTTGAATTCCACCGACTTTTCTTCTCCTTTCCCTACTTTTGTTCAAAATGGACAAAGCTTAAAAGCAAGTGATCTTTGTCTTCAATTGCAAAGACAATCCGATTCATTAACTCCTTTTCTTTGGTTAACGTATGCCTATGTAGCCATCCATCAAAATCACTTAAGCCTAGCTGGATATTTATATGAGAATAGCTCTTTTCAAGAAGATTCTACTGTAAGACTTTATCGCAACATTCTTGGCTTATTTATAAATAAGGACATTGCAGCCACTGAGCTTTCATGGTGTGTTCAAGCCTTACCTCTTCAAGAATCTTGGCTTTGGTTTCTCGAAGAATTTTGTATTCACCTATGGCAACGAGAATTGAATTTAAGTTTTGAGGATTATCAGGCTCTTTTTTTCGCTTTAGATCAAGAAGACGCCTTGCCACAATCTCTTTTAGAAGTTTTTATGCAATGCGTATTGATTGGGTGTGATCCTAAGATGGCTTTTACCATTCCAACTCGTCTACAAAATCAATTCAAAACTAAAACTCCAGAACTTTACGGCCTATATATCCGTAGTCAATCGTCTTTCTGAAAGGAAAAAGGATATGATTCTTCAAAAATCTCTTCCTCCAACGCACTCAACTTCTTTAAAAGTTGAACTCAATCAAGAACAATTGCTCAAGACAACCTTCCACTCTTTTCAATCTCTTCATGCGAAAAAAAACAATTCAAAGAATTCTTTATCTATTTTTCAAGAATTGTATCGTGTTAAAGATCCTTATGCTTTACCTTCCCAACTTTCTTTTTCTTATCATCAAGCGCTTAAAAACACCTTTTATCCTCAAGAAGAATTAAGTTCTGAGGATTCTTCTGACGTTTCCTATTTCAAATCTTCTATTTCTCAAGAAGAAGTTGAAGCCACTCTAAATCAAGATGCTTCTAATTTAGATGCATCTGATGAAAATTTATTTTCATTGAATGATCCTTCCACACCACTAGAGGAAAAAGAACAAGAAGATCAAGAAAATCAAGAACAAGATCAAGGCGAAAATGTCATCGAAAAGATCGAAGATGACGTTTCGTTTTCGAATTCCTTGAATAGCGAGAGAGATGATCTAGAAGAAGAGGGAGAGAAAAATGATGAAAAAAGAAATGATTCTTCGGTGGTGAATCTTTCACTCCACCAAAATGGCCCCCTGTCCACTTCCACTAAAACCGTAGCTTTAAAATTCGAAGAAGATATGGAAGGCTATTTTCTAAAGGTGAAGCAAGGTCAATCTGTACAAACCTTTCCATTAAAAAACTCGATACAATCTGTATCCTTGCAAGAAGACCAAGCTCTGCTTACTCTTTTGAATTCAAAAAATGAACCCATTACTTCTTGGACCTTGCATTATGCTTTGATGGAAACAGAGCCAGATCAAAAAGAGCTGCCGGTTACCCAAATTCCCATACAAGATGTGAGTCCTTTAACGAGTACTACTTTAATAGCTCCTCTTGTCGTCGACGATCACACTACGCCCTTTACAATTCCAATTGTTCAAGAAACTTCAAATCAAAAAGAATTAATAGTGGATTCGTTTTATACCCCTATAGTCATTGAAAATCAAGAAGAGCCTTTAGACGCTCCTTCTTCTTTATCTTCTAAATCAGAAGCATTTTCCTCTGTTTCATCTTCTCTTACTACTTCCTTAGACTCTTCTTCTTTAAAAGAAGAGCTTCTTGCACATTCCTCTCTACCCTTAACCTCTTCTACTCCTTCTTTGGAACATCTCATTTCCACTCCTTCTCCAATTTCTAGTCCAACGCCACTTCCCTTAACTTCGACTAGCTCTACTCTCGTCACTTCCAATTCTCCTCTTATATCCACACAGCCTGTAACAATCGCTACTCCTCTTGACTCTTCAACGACGACTTTAAGCCAGCCTTCTGATTCCATATCTCTTAGCTTCACTGTGCCCAATGGACTTCAACCACCAGCTCTTGACCAACTCGCTTATCCTCCAAGCGATCAAGTCGGAATCTCTTCAAACTTAAACAAACAAGAGGCTCTTTTAGAGCCACAAAAAATGGCTAACAATTCCACTTCTTCTCTTTTAAAGCCCTTAGTTCAAGAACTTAAAAAACAAGCCACGCAGCCTTTAGCCACTGTACAACAATCCAATCAAATTCTTACCCAAGGGGATACACTTTACGTTAAAGATCCAAATGAAATTCAAGTCAATGTTGAGAATGGCATTCTTCAAGAACTCAAAGTTCGTTCCAAAGAGAGTCGAAAAACCTACACCAGTCTGGAAACGGCCATGGATGCGGAAAAACAAGCGACTTTTGAAATGGAAGTGAATTTAAAAAGCAATGATTCCGATCAAATCAGTCAAGCCAAATGGACAATCATACCTCTTGGTGAAACCATTAAACAATCCGTTTCTCTACCAACTCAGGAAATCGAGGCATTTTATACTTTGGAGAACAATGGAACTCTTTCGAGTTACCGTAAAGCCACTTCTCCTTCCAATGCCATTTTATGTCGAGGATTTGAGCCTTTGGAAAACCAAAGTGTATATCCTGGAGAAACTTTAAGGGTATATGTAGAAGAAGAGGGAGATTATGATCTATCGGTGAATGGAAAACATCAAATGATTCCGGTTCAACGTGATGAGTTGGGACAACCATATATCCCTATTTCGGTTGGCTCTTTAAAAACTGACATCGCCTTACAAAAAGATGGCACGATGATTTATACCCAATCTCTCCAAGCCAATAATCCGGTGATTCGCTTTGGTTGGGTTGCTCCAGTGCTTGGTAGCTTAGCAGGGATTGTTTTGGATGTGCGCCGTCGAAAATGGCTGTGAGTTTATATGGGTTTCTTCTCATCAAGCAAAACGAATTCCTCTTTCCGCTCTTTCCTTCTTACAACAAGTGGGTCTAATTTCCTCCTTAGAACCACTTTGGGCTTTTAATGGATATTTGTGTTTAATGCCTCAACGCTTTTTTCCAATATTAGTGAATAAAGATAAAGGATTCGTAATGAAACGATGGCGAGGAGCCTATCGCTTGCTTCAAGAAAACCATTTTCGTTTACTCTATTCTCCAAACGGATCGATGCAAATTGAACGCGGAGCTGGAAGTATTTATCTTAATGGTCAAGCTATTCGAAAAGCGATCTTACAAGATGGAGATTGGATTTTAGCAGGAGGCTATAGCTTTTTTTGGAGTGATCCTCTTTTATTATCCCCAAGTCTTTTAGCCGACTCCTTCCATCAAGGGTTGCCCTTTTATCAGGTTGGATTAAGACCTAGAGAAAACCATGCTGTGCCAACTTTATTTCAATCCTCTCTTAAGCCAATGATTTTTAAAGTAGAAGCTCCACCAGTCTTTCACGACGAGGAATTGAAGCTTACTTCTGCTCATGCAGGAGGAATGATGATTCTAAGTACGATCACCTCAGCTCTTTCGGCCCTTTTACTCCAAGGAAGAGAAAATCAAATTCAAGGCGTTTTACCCGCTTTTTTAAGTGCAATCGGTTTTATGGGATTTTATGCTTGGCAAAGCAAGAGAGGTCAAAACGAAAAAAAAATCGCCAATCGCGATTCTTTAGAGCAGTATTTAACGTATTTAAAAGAGCAGCTGGAAATCATCGAGTCCTTACGACAAGAAAAACAGACTCAATTTTTAGCTCAAAAGCGTTGTGTTCTTCATTTTGATCCTTTGTTAAAACATAGCCAAACTCAAAATGCTTGGAGCCTTCCCATTGCCCTATTTAAAACGCCTTGTTTGACCTTAGAGATCCCAGAACTCTCTTGGCAATTTCAAAGCAGTCCTCAAGGACAGGCTTTAGCCCAAATGAAAAAAACAGAGGTTGGAATTCCAGCTTGGAATTGCCTTAGCCAAGGAGAGGTGGCTTTTATAAGATTGACGCATGATCATCAACTTGAGCAACTCTATACTTTGTGGTGTTGGATGGTCTTTACCCCTCAACGGCGTTTTGCTTGGATTGGCTTTTCTCCTCCTTCTAGGCTTCATCCCGCAAGTCTTTTAGAAGGAGAAAAACTTTATTTTAAAACCTTTGAAGACTATTTAGCCTATAAAACACGTTTTTCAAATATAGAATGGACGATTTGTGTTCATGAATCGCTGGTTTCCAATTTAGATCTCTTTACCATTTTTTCTTCCTCTTTTTCTCGCTCTAGTTTTGAATCCCTTTCAGGTCCCTCTCTTTGGCCAAAAAGTGCGAGTTTTAAGGAAACTTGGCTTCTTTGCCTTAAAGAACCCACCTTTCAAATCAGCCATCACACTTTTCAAAGTGTCCCTCTTTTCTTTCCTTCCACTCCCCTCGATTCAAAAATTTGGCGCCAAAGTGCTTATGGTCCTCCTTTTTCTCAAGAGAATTTCGCTTTACCGCGTTTTTGTCAAAACTTAGAAACTTCAAATCCCGATTTCACTCTTCCATGTCTAGCCAATCTCAAAGTAGAAATTGGTCCAGGGATATTTTGGGATTTAAAACAGGAAGGGCCACATGCTTTAGTGGCTGGAGTGACCGGAAGTGGAAAAAGTGAAGGTCTATGTAGCATTTTATTTCAACTCGCTTTTCAAAACTCAGCGCGGCTTTTGCAATTTGTCCTGATTGATTTTAAAGGAGGTTCCTTTTCTGTCCCTCTTCAAGACTTACCACATACTGTGGCTCGTTTGACCAATTTAGCGAGTCAAGAAATCGTACGACTTGAAAAAGCGCTTCACGACGAACTCGATCGCCGTCAACGTATTTTAGCTGAATTTTTAATCAAACATCCTGATCACCCTCCTGATCTAGACCACTGTCTTGATCCTAAAACGGGAAAGATGTTTTCTCACATTCTGATTTGTGTAGACGAATTTGGACAATTAAAAGCACGCTTTCCAGACTTCATGAAGTTTTTACAAGAGAGTGCACGCATTGGGCGCTCTCTTGGCTTACATCTCATCTTATCCACCCAAAAGCCTGCTGGATTGGTGGATGAGCAAATTTGGGCCAATGCAAAAACAAAGATTTGTTTTCCCGTCTTAGATGGAGCCGATTCTAGAGAAGTTCTTGGTCATGATGGAGCGACACACTTAACCAAAAGTGGAGAGTTCATCCTACAAGTGACTGGCGAAAGCGAAAAAAAAGGCCGAGCGTTTTATCTTAAACGGGCAGCCAATGGAGATTCTGCTTTATTTCTTAAAGTTCAAGAGACATGGCACGAAAAGCCAGCTTTTACCCTTCAAGAAGCACTTCGTCAAAGCATATTGAATCGAAAAGAAAGCAGAGATCCTCTTTTGATTGAAGATCCTAAACATGAAGTCGAAACATTTAGCGGAATTGTGATTGATCGACTTACCCATACTGATCCTTTTTCTTTGCCCCATGGACTTACGATTGCGATAGGCCAAAATTTAGAAATTTTTTTAGCGCAATTGACCTGGACTTGCCGAAAAGAAAATCGAATCAGTCTGAATGCCTCGCTTTTTTCTATTCCTTATACCAAGCCCACTACCCTGAGTAGCCTTTGGTCCATTGAATCTTCTTTACAAGCCAATGATTGCTCAATTGTGATCTTTGTGGAAGTCGATCGGCTTCCTATGGCTTTATTGGAAATGCTTTTAAGGCAAAAACGACTTACTTTAGTCCTATTTGGCTCTCAAATTTCCTTTCGTCAAGAATTCATTCTTTCCAAAGCCACTTTAAAATTACTTGTTCAGGTGAGTTCTAAAGATCAACTCGCTCTAATTAGTGAAGGCCGTATTCGCCAAGAAGAGGGCTTTCCGATCGTCCATGCCCTCTATTCCACTCGAATTGATCGTCTCATTGTAGGAAAACGAAATCCATTAAAAAAAGAAGAAAAACTTTTAACTCCTCTTCCTTCTTTTGGCATAGAACAAGTACAGAAGGAGGCAACAATTGATTCTTTATTTCATATCAAGCCAGGCTTAATCGCCCTTGAAGACATAACTCTTAAACCAATCTATCTTTCCCCTCTTGGTTTAACCATCGCTTGGAGTCTTTCTAGTGCCAAAGAACAAGCCCTCAATTTAGGAATGCGATTGCAGCTTGAAAATCCCCTTTTAGAAATTCAAGATACGCCCACCAAAGGACAGGTATGCCTTTTGGATACTTCTAAAAGTCTCGATCCAGCCAATGACTTAAAACAGGCGATGGAGAAGATGCCCGTTTTGTTTCTAGGCAAAGGATTAAGCGCTTGGCAATATCTTTTACAGCTCAATCTTCCTTTAGAAACCAATGGAAATGGCCTCTACATCGAAAAGGGCATTGGTCGTGATGTTCAAAGTGCTACCTTCCAAGAAACGCCCAAGAAAGAAGCTTAAAATGATTTATTTTAATCCATTCACTTATAAGCAACCCTCTCAAGCCCCTCCATAAAAACTCCTTATGATTCTTCACCTTCATATCTTTCCAAGCCAGAAGATCTTCACCATTAAAGTGGAAAATCCATCTGCTATGACCCTTCAAACTCTTTTTCAAGCCTATCGTCAAGATTTCAATCTCGATTTTCCCTGTTGTTTTTTTAGCCAGCCTGAACAAAAATTTTTGGATCCCACTTTGCCCCTAGATCAAAGCTGGATTGCGAGTGAAGACCATCTCATTGTCTTTAGCCTTTTAATCCACTAAAGGCTCTCCTATCTCTTTTCTCTTATCTCTTTT
>CAYTMK010000028.1:11001-23147 GCA_964438885.1 uncultured Erysipelotrichaceae bacterium
TCCCATATTTTCTTCTCTTTTTACCTTCTCTTTTTTCTTCTTCTCGTTTCAAACTTCTTTTTCTCCAAGTTTTAGGGCGCTTTTTTTAGAAAGGATTTTTTATGGAAGGTGTACTCATTTCAAGTGACATGCTCGATGCCACAGCGACGCAAGTTTTAGCGCAAAAAACTCAAATGGAATCGCTCTTCAATCAAATCTCGAGTGCTATTCGTGCAATGAGTGCGTTTTGGGAATCTCCAGCCAGTCAAGCAGCGATGAGCCAATTTGAGACCCTTGCTCCTGTTTTTCCTAAATACATCCAACTTGTCGACAATTATTGTCTCTACCTTCAACAAACCGCTCAAGCCTATCGTGAAAACGAAGCCGCTCTAGGAGCTATTTGATGGGTACAAGTTACTATGTTTCACTTAAAAATCGTCTTTCCAATCTCTTTTCCTCTCTGCCAGAATTAGAAGAAGTCGAATTAATGGCTCTTCAAAGTGCGATGCAGGTCCTCTCTAGTCTGATCTCCCTTCAAATTGCAGAGATTCAAGCCTATGAAGCTCGACACAACGCAATGTGAACACATTGCCGATGCAATTGCGGCGCTTAAAAGCCAACAAACCTTTTCAGAAGCTTCTCTTCAATCTCGTCATGAAAGCATTCAATCAAAACTGACTGCTCTAGAATCTTTTTTTCGTCGCTTGGCTTTGCTCGTAGAAACCAATGAAGAGAGCTTAAGCAAGATTTCACCGATTGAAATTTCTGATGTATCAGGAGCAAGCTATTCTGCCACCGCTTCTGGATCGGTTGCTTCTCTTTTAACGGGAAAAAGCATCAGTGGAACACTAAAGGCAAATTATGCTTTAGGAGCCACTCACTCCACTTGGACAAGCGAATCGGGTAACGCTTTAGCGACGACCACCATTGGAGCCATAGAAGGAAGCGTTCAAGGAAAAGCTTCTCTTCAGATCTTAAAAGATAAAAAATTCAATCCTAAACTCGAAATAGAAGCGAGTGGGAAAGGACACTTGATGGCAGGAACCATGAATGCAAGTGTAAAAGAAGGCTCTTTGAAAGCAAGCGCCATGGCTACTGGAGAGGTCGGCGCCATTTATGGAAGTGCAAAAGCTGCTTTTTCCGTAGATGAACAAGTTTTAAAAGCCCAAGTAGGAGCGGCTGTCGCTCGAGGAGAGTGTTCCTTGGCCATTGAACTTCTGGGTGTTAAGCTCACCATTGGTTTATCCGGCTCTTTTGGAGGAGTAGAAGCTGGTTTTGAATATTCAAACAAAGTCAACCAATGGACTATGGGGTTCAATGGTGCTCTTTTTGCGGGAGGTGGATTGCGCATTCAGATCGATTATTAGCTTTTTCTTTAGAAAGGATGTTTTAAAGTTCTCCTTTAAAACCAATTGATGGTATGGATAGAGACCTTTTACCCTTAGGCAGTGTGGTGACCTTAAAAAAAGGCCAAAAGCGATTGATGATCGTGGGACGTTTTCAAGAAGAGGCCCAAAGTGGACAGCTTTTTGAATACAGTGCGGTGTTATGGCCAGAGGGGATGATTTCAAGTACCCAAGTTTATTTATTTAATGGGCCAGACATTGACCGCGTGTATTTTTTAGGCCTTCAAGACAGCCAAGAGTTTACCTTTCGTCACGATCTTCTCTTGGAAGTTCAAGACCTCGATTTATAATTGAACTAAAAATTTTTTCGAAAGAGGATAAACTTTATAAAGAGAAAACTTTTTGAAGTTTATTCTCTTTTTTTTATTCCAAGATATTAAGGATTCCAACCTGTAATCCATTCAAAAAGAAGCGTCCAATTTGATTAGTACAAGCTAAAATAAAAGAAAAAAGATGGATAGAAAAAAAAACAACCAAAGAGAGTTTTTAGTCCTCTAGAAAGGATATAGGGATGCAAGAAGAAAATTATACTGTACAACGTCTTGATTTTAAGCGCAACAAACAAACAATTGCTGGAGAACTGTATTTACCAAAAGAGATGCACGATAAAGCTTTGGTGATTTTAAGTCATGGCTTTGGAGCCAACTGGTCAAAAACAAAGCCTTATGCGCAATATTTGGCTAGCCATGGCCTAGCCGCTTATGTATTTGATTTTATTGGGGGAGGACTTGATATTCAAAGCGATGGACAAACCACTGATATGTCTGTTTTAACAGAAGCAGCGGATTTAGAAACAGTGCTCAATGGGTTTGCATCGGACTCCCGTTTTCAATCAATCTTTTTATTTGGGGAAAGCCAAGGGAGCTTTGTTTCGACTTATGTAGCGGCAAATGATCCCAAAAAGATTGCTGGATTGGTTTTATTGTATCCCGCCTTTGTCTTACAAGACGATGCCAAGAAGCGAACTCCTCATTTAGACCAATTGCCTGAAGTCCAAGAAGTGATGGGAGTGCCCATTGGAAAACGCTATACCCTCGATGCTCTATCTTTTGACATCTACGATGAAATGAAGCGATATTCAGGACCTGTATTGATCATCCATGGAAGTGCGGATCCCATTGTGCCTTTAAGTTATGCGACCCGTGCTGAACAAGTCTTTCCTAGAGCGCACTTAGAAATCATTCCTCATGCTGGCCATGGATTTAGTGGCCAAGACTTAAGACAGGCGGCTCAATGGTCCCTTGGTTTCATAGATAAAATTCTTGAATTCAACCAAGAATCCTTGCATATGGCGATCGATGATACTGAAGTCATTGTAGAGTGGCTATCAAATCCATCTATCCAAGCCTTAAAAGCGCTTGCCAATAAAGGTCCTTTGACTCTTCAAACCTCTAAATATGGAGGCTTTGAACAAGTGGGAAGTCTAAAGTCTTCTTTACCCAGTCAAGATGAGCCAATGACCACCCATCCTGGCGATATTGTGCTTTATAATAGCGATCAATTGGTATTTTTTTATGGTTCGAATACGTGGAGTTATACGCCACTTGGCTTCATTGTTGAACCAAGTGGCGTAAAACTCACGCAATTGCTTGATCGCAAAGAAGCAACGATTACCCTTTTCTTGCGCTAAAAAAAAGAGCTGTTCTTCTACTTGAAGACAGCTCTTTTTTTACTCTTCATCAAAGAGAGTATTTACATCAATCGTATATTTTTCCCCTACATAGATATTAGCAGGACGAATAAGCTTTCGATTATTTTGGCGATTTTCCAAATGATGGGCAATCCAACCGGCACAGCGACTGATGGCAAAAAGTGGGGTATAAAGCGATTGATCAATGCCAAGAAGATGATAAGCAAAGCCAGAATAATAGTCGACATTAGCACAAACAACTTTTCCTTTTCGCTCTTTCATCACGCGACAAGCCGTTTTTTCAAAGCGCTCCAACAATTCAAACGTTTCAAGTTCACCTTTTTCTTGCGCCAAAGTACGAACTTCTTCTTTGATCAATAAGCAACGTGGATCGCTTTGTGTATAAATCGCATGACCAATCCCATAAATGAGGCCTGAACCATCGCCCGCTTTTTGATCTAAAATATCCTGACAGACTTGGATCAATTCTTCATCGCTCGCATTTGGGGTTAAATTTTGAAGCAACATTTGCGTTTGACTACCTACTTTTCCGGCTGCTCCTCCATGTTTTGGTCCCTTTAAAGAACCGATCGCAGCTGAGATGCAAGAATAAATGTCTGTACCAGTAGAGGAAATGACTACATCGGCAAATGTCGAATTATTTCCTCCCCCATGATCCGCATGCACCATCATCAAAACGTCCAATACCCGTGCTTCTTGTTTAGAGTAGGGCTGATGATCACGCGCCATCCAAAGCACATTTTCTGCAAATCCCGCAGCCGGCAATGGATAAGAGGAAATTTTTTGCTTGGAGTAGACGGAAAACACAAACAAAGGCAAAGAGGACAACACACAAAGTCCCTTCATCATTCGATCTTCAAGGGTATCGTTATCGGGATTTTCATCTTGTCCATACAATTTTAAAACTTCAATTTGCATGGCATTCAGTAAGTTTTGAGTTCGATACGTTTCAAAAACTAAACTATTGGAAAAGTCGTGTTTCAAGACATATTGAAACTCTTCTAGTTCATGCAAAGTAGGCAATTTTCCAAAAATCAATAAGAAGGCCGCAATTTCATATCCACGAATTTTATGATCACGTTTTTCTAGCCCCACAAGATCATGCAGAGAATATCCACGATAGATGAGTTCTCCCTCTTTTGGCAATTTTTGATCCTCTACGAGCTCATATCCGATCACATCGCAAATCCGCGTTAAGCCAACCTTGACTCCTGTTCCATTTTCATTGCGCAATCCCGCTTTTACGCGATGAAGCGAATACAATTCAGGCGCAATGGAATTATCGGGTGTATTTTCTACATAAACATCTTTCAAGTTTCGACTCATACTCTAATTTCCTTCCAAAGGAATCCTTCTTTAAAACAAGAGGATCCGTATTGAGACAAACCATTGGGTTTGTTTTTTTCTAAAGATTTCTTCAAATGAGAGTATTTCTAGCTTAAAAGCCGCAAAAAAAAAACCAAGACCTTCTTGACAAATCGCTTCTAAAAGAAACTTTTTAGGGGATCGTGGATACGCTTACACAAATCCATCAAAAAAGGGCTGAAAAAATTTGTGTATGATGTCAGATGAAATTCATCCTAAACCGATGTTCTTGTGTTTGCCTTTGAACACCGCTTTATCCCTTAGGGAAAACTAGAAAGGAAATTTCATGGCAAAAAATCTAACCCAGAAAATTTTAGATGCACATCTTTTAAAAGGACAACCCATTCCTGGACAGCCAGTGGAAGTCAAAATTGATCAAACTTTGACCCAAGATGCGACAGGCACAATGGCCTATATTCAGCTTGAAGCCATGGGCGTGGATCAAGTCAAAACAGAGTTGTCCGTTTCCTATGTCGATCACAATACCCTACAATCTGGCTTTATGAATGCAGATGATCATGCCTATTTACAATCCGTTGCGGCTAAGCATGGCGTTTTATTTTCTCGTCCTGGCAATGGCATTTGCCATCAGGTTCACTTAGAACGCTTTGCTAAACCTGGTAAAACATTGATTGGTTCAGACTCTCATACTCCAACAGCCGGAGCACTTGGCTCTATCGCAATGGGCGCTGGCGGATTGGATGTGGCCAAAGCTATGGCTGGTTTAGGCTATACTATTCCCTATCCTCAGGTCGTAGAAGTCCGTTTAGAAGGACAATTGCCCCATGGGGTTTCGGCGAAAGACATCATCTTAGAACTCTTAAAACGCCGTAGTGTCAAAGGGGGCGTAGGAAAAATCTTTGAATACACTGGAGATGGAGTCGATACTCTTTCCGTTTACCAACGCGCGACGATTACCAATATGGGTGCTGAACTTGGAGCCACAACCTCCATTTTTCCTTCCGATCAACGCACGCTTGAATTCTTGACTCAACAAGACCGTGAAGCGGATTGGCAAGAACTCAAAGCCGATGAAGGTGCGACATATGATGATGTGGAAATCATCGATTTGTCCACTTTGCGTCCTGCGGCGGCTTGTCCAAATTCTCCTGATGCAGTGAAATCCATTGATGAACTCGAAGGTCAAAAGATTGATCAAGTTGCCATTGGCTCTTGCACCAATTCCGGTTTTGAAGACTTGATGAAAGCCGCTGCGATTTTAGAAGGGCAAAAAGTGGCCCCTAATGTTTCTCTTGTTATTTCTCCTGGAAGCCGTCAGGTGCTTTTGAAATTGATGGAAAGCGGAGCGCTTCAAACGTTTGTGAAAGCGGGAGCAAGAATTTTAGAATGCACCTGTGGTCCTTGCATTGGCATGGGCCAATCTCCCAAAAGCGAAGGGGTTTCTTTGCGCACCTTTAATCGCAACTTCTATGGTCGTTCAGGCACCAATTCAGCGGGAGTGTATTTGGTCAGCCCAGAAGTCGCCGCAGCGAGTGCCATTGCGGGAGTTTTTGCCGATCCAACCAAATTAGAGTATCAAGACCATGACTTTGAAGAAGTGCCTTTCATTGACGACAGCATGATTCTTTTGCCTTCTGATCATCCAGAAGAAGTAGAAATCGTACGCGGTCCAAATATTAAACCACTTCCTTTAAACGAAACCTTGCCTTCTTCCTTTACCAAAAAAGCGGTCATCGTCCTTGGCGATAACATTACGACCGACCACATCGCACCAGCGGGCGCTAAAGTATTGCCTTACCGCTCTAACATTGAAAAGCTTTCCACCTTTGTCTTTGCCAATAACAAAGAAGACTTTGCTCAAGTGTGCCAAGAAAACGGCGGAGGAATTATTGTCGCAGGTGAAAATTATGGTCAAGGAAGTAGCCGTGAACACGCCGCTCTTGCTCCAATGTATTTAGGCATTAAAGCCGTTTTAGCTAAATCCTTTGCACGCATTCATTTAGCTAATCTGATCAACTTTGGTATTTTACCGTTGGTGTTTGAAAATCCTGCCGATTATGACACCATTGATGAAATGGACGATTTAGCCTTTGAAAATCTTGATATTCTTCAAGCCAATCAACCTTTGGTGGTGAAAAACCTCACAAAAGGCTTGGAATACAACCTCATTCCCCAATTTGTCGAACAGGATATTCCTGTTTTACAAGCGGGAGGAACACTGAACTACATTCGTTCGATGCAAGATTAAGCTAAGCGAGGAAGTTTTCTAAGAAAACTTCCTTTTTTTATTTTTTCCTTTTGTCTTTAAAAGCAGATGAGCAACCAAGATCCAAAGTCTCATTTTTTCTTGCATGCTTGGAAAAAGGAGGTTTGAAATGGAATCAAAAGAAAAAATGGCATCCATGCTCGATAAAATCATCACTCCATCCGCATATTGTGTTTCACCAGATCCTGCGTTGCAATTTGTCTTTGGAATGTTTGGTTTAATGACTTGGATTTCCACCATTGTACCCATGTCGACGGATGCGATGTTTGTCAAAGGAGTTTTACAAGTCTGCCTGGGTGTAGCCGCTTTTGCGGGAAGTTGTATGAATTTGCGTCGTGGAGATCCTCATGGCAATGTGAACTTAATTTTATCCGTAATTTTAGGCTTTGCCTTTGGCATTACTTCCCTTGCGCCTTTTTTTGGTGGGCATGTTCATACTTGGCTATTGTCGACCATTTTGTTAGCTGGAAGTCTTTATATGGCCTGCTTTTTGCCTCTTCTTGGCGATGCACCACTTTATGTATGGGGAGAACATATTTTTGTGTGCTTAGGACTCTTTTTTAAAAGTCTTTCAGACATTTTAAGCGTAAAAGAACTTGGCGAGATTGGCGCTTGGTTATTGCTTTGTTTTGCTCTTCTTGCCTTGTACCAAGGTATCAGTGAAATGTATGCTTTGTGTGGACGCCGATTGCCTCAAGGTCCAAGAATGCCTTGGGGAAATAGAAAGTAGGTTCTATGAAAAATCCTGCACTCGATATACGCAAACGGGCCATTTTTTTGGACTTGGATGGAACGTTATGGGATCGTGAAGTCGTTCCTCCTTCGGCTTGGCAAGCGATCAAACAAGCACGAGCCAATGGACATCTTGTCTTTGTCAATACGGGGCGTAGGGAAGACTCCATTCCCCAATTTTTATGGGATGCCAAACTGGATGGGTATTGCTTAGCCACAGGAATGAAACTCATTGCCAATGGAGAAGTTGTCGCTAGTCATACCATGGATAAAGAGGCTGTGGAAAAAATGGCTGCGTATTTAAACAGCCAAGGCAGTGGCTATGGTTTAGAATCAGATTTGATTACTTTCGATGATCCTAAGTACGCTTTTCGCCATAAAGTCTTTTTTGATAAAGAACAGCGCTTGGAAAAGAACTTGCGTGTGCCCCTTTCGCGCTTAAACGATGAATTGAAAGAGGAAATCGTTAAAGTGGTGTTTGACTGTGAACGACGCTTTCCTTTGGAAGAAAAAGCCAAAGAGCTTGGCTTTGATGTTTTAATTTATTCCAATCGTTTTACACCAGTGGCCGATATGGGATCCCTTTTTCGTGGTGAAATCACCGATGCTCGCTGGAACAAAGCCCATGCGATGCGTTCGATGCTTGAAGCGATGAAATTGGATCCTAAGGAGTATCTGATTGTAGCCATAGGGGATTCAGAAAATGACATTCCTATGTTTGAAGAAGCAGATGTCGCCATTTGTATGGGCAATGGAACCAAACATGCCAAGGACCATGCCGATCATTTAAGCGATCACATCAATTGCGATGGCTTGGCTAAAGCGCTTGCTTGGCTAGGCACTTGTCAGCTTGAAACCATGGATGAAAAAAACTTTTAAAAAAGTGGAAAAAAGAAGAGCGATTTTTAAAGCCCAAGAAAAGAGCTAGGAAAATCCGAAAAAGAAAGTGGAATCCGCTCATTCATGCGCGGATTTTTTCAAGCGAATTGACAGAAATTTTCAGACTCCTTAGAATGCAAAATACATCTATATCATTTTGTCCATCCTTGGACTGAAAAGCGATGAAAGGGAGCAGTAAAATCGACGAGTGTAAAGAGAGCTTCTGGTTGGTGTAAAGAAGCCATGAATCGATTTGAATCACACCCTGGAGCGGATTTAGGAAATGAAATCCCGGTGGTCCCCGTTAAAAGATAGGCTGTTTCAGTCACAGAGGCGTTCTTTGCGAAAAGAGCGTAAAAAAAGGTGGGACCGCGAAAGAAACCTTTCGTCCTTTTAGGAGAAAGGTTTTTTTCTTTTGGCGTGGAAAGGAAGAAAACTTATGGAATTAAGAACACCCCCAGGCAGTCAAGATATGTTGGCAAGCGCGGTGCGTAAGAAAAAACAACTGGCTTCTCGCATTCAAGAGGTCTTTGACCAATTTGGCTTTGAGGAAGTCCAAACGCCAGCCATTGAATACTACCAAACGTACAACCAAGCGTTTCAAACGCTTCAAGATCAAAAAATGTTCAAATTGGTCGATGCCAATCAAGACATTTTAACCTTGCGTATGGATATGACCATTCCTATGGCTAGACTTGCGGCGACCTCTTTAAAAAATGCCACTTTGCCTTTGCGTCTTTCCTATTTAAGTGATGTATGGAAAGTGCGCAAAGCCTATTCTGGTAAACATATCCAAACGAGCGATTGTGGAGTGGAACTCTTTGGCGTGGACGATGACTTGGAGATTTTGGTTTGTGCTTTAGAAGCTTTAAAAGCCAGTGGTTTAGAAAATTATCGCTTGGAATTAAGCGATTCTAGACTGATTCAAGGAGCGGCTTGTCATATCTTTGATGATCCCCAAGACATTGAAAAACTTGCCGATCTTTGCGATCGCAAATCTATGGTAGAACTGGAACAGTTTTTAGAGAGCTTTGATTTACCCCAACAGATTAAAACTTACTTTTTAAGCCTACCTCTTTTGGATGGTGGCGCAGAAGTATTGGATCAAGCACGGGCTTTGGCTTTTGATAAAGATGCGCTTCAAGCTTTGGATTCTTTACAAAAAACTGGAGAATTTTTGGCTGCTCTTGGCTATGGCGATCAGGTGGGCTTTGATCTTGGCAAATTGCCCCATCTCAATTATTACACAGGCCTAATTTTTGAAGGCTATGTACCAGGAGCAAGTGGTACTGTTCTTTCTGGTGGGCGCTATGATGATTTGATGCAAAGCTTTGGTCGACCCGTTCCCGCTGTTGGCTTTGCCTTCAAGTTGGATCCTTTAGCCGCTTTGTTACCAAGTGGAAATCCGCGAGAAAACTTAATTATTCGCTATCCCGATTTTCTACGCCTTGAAGCCTTTACTCTTGCCAAACTTGAACGGGAAAGCCAATCGGTCCGTTTAGTTTGTGATGATAGTGTAGAGGAAATTGTACTGGAAAAGGAGGTTCGTCCATGAGTTTGCGCATTGCTTTAACCAAAGGGCGTTTAGAAGATAAAACGCTCACAATGCTTGAAGAAGCTGGCTATGGGACCCAATACGTTCGCAATAAAGGACGTGCATTGGTCTTGCCCGATTCGATCAAAGACATCGACTACGTGTTGGTTAAATCCAACGATTGCATTACCTATGTCGATCATGGCGTAGCCGATCTTGGGGTTGTGGGAAAAGATACGTTGATGGAAAGCGAAGGTTCTAACTACTACGAAATGTTGGATTTAAAAACGGGTAAATGTTGCTTTATTGTGGCCGCTTTACCGGAAGCTAACTTATTTGAAAAAAAAGGGACCATTCGCATTGGCACGAAATATCCAAATGTGGCTCGCAATTACTTTTTATCTAAAAATATGGATGTAGAAATCATCAAAATCGATGGCTCCGTTGAACTCTCCCCACTGATTGGGCTAGTCGATGGCATTGTGGACATCATGGAAACGGGCAATACGTTGCGTGCCAATGGCTTAGAAGTATTGGATGAGCTTGCCGATATTTCCGCACGCGTTATTGTCAATAAAGCCAGCTGGAAATTAAAAAAACACGAAATTGAAGCGGTTTTACAAGACCTAAAGAAAGCTGTGGCCTCATGTTGAATCAACTCAATAAACAAAATCAAGAACGTTTAGCGGCTTATTTAGCAAGCCGTTCTCAAGACATTTCTCCTAAAATCATTGGGCAAGTGGCAGAAATTTTACAAAATGTGAAAGAACATCAAGATGAAGCCCTCATCGCTTATACGCAAGCCTTTGATGGAATAGATTTAAGCGATCAACCTTTGCGCGTTTCGAAAGAAGAAATTGAAGACCAAGCAGCTAAAGCTGATTCTTTTTTTGTGGCTTCTTTACAAGAAGCCGCTCAAAACATTCAAGCCTTTCATGAAGCCCAACGCCAAGAAGGGTATCAACTTCAAAAAGACGATGGCATTTATTTAGGCCAACGCGTCTTACCCTTACAAGCCGTTGGCATTTATGTTCCTGGAGGTCGAGCCCAATATCCTTCTTCCGTATTGATGAATGCCATTCCCGCCAAAATTGCGGGCGTGGAGCGCATTGTGATGGTGACGCCTCCTTCCAAAGATAAAGACACCCGCATTGCTCCTAATTTGGCTGCGGCCGCCCAAATTGCCGGAGTGGATGAAATTTACACCATAGGGGGGGCACAAGCCATTGGTGCTTTGGCCTATGGTACGCCAAGCATTGCGCCTGTGGATAAGATTGTTGGCCCAGGAAACATTTATGTAGCAGCTGCCAAAAAGCTGGTGTTTGGACAAGTGGATATCGACATGATCGCCGGACCAAGTGAAATTCTTGTCATTGCAGATGAAAAGGCGAATCCTGCTCATGTGGCTGCCGATTTATTAAGCCAAGCCGAACACGACCCGATGGCAAGCTCCATTTTGATTTCCACCAGCCAAAATCTCATTGATCAAGTCAATGAGGAACTGGCCAAGCAAACCGCTGTATTGCCTAAAAAGGCCATTGTGGAATCTTCATTAGAACATTACGGAAAAGCCATTTTAGTCGATGCTCTTGAAGAAGGCCTTGCCATTTCTAATGCCATTGCACCCGAACATTTAGAGCTTCAAATCGAAAATGCCATTGACTACTTACCTCTCGTGAAAAATGCAGGTTCCGTTTTCCTTGGCTATACGACCTGTGAAAGCATTGGCGATTACTTTGGAGGAACCAATCACGTATTACCCACCTCTCAAACCGCTCGTTTTTCCTCGCCATTAGGGGTAGATGCCTTTATTAAAAAATCTTCTTATTTGTACTACACTCCCGAAGCTTTGCAAAAACATGGGAATAAAATTATTAAGATGGCCCAAGAAGAGGATTTAGAAGCGCATGCCAATGCTGTTCGTATTCGCTTACAAGGAGAAGACGTATGAGTTTATATCAAGCTCATCAAAAAAAGGGAATTTTGTTGAATGGCAACGAAAATCCCCAAGGACCAAGTGAAACTTGGTGCAAATCCTTTTTTCGTCTTTTAGAAGCTGAAGAACTCAATCGTTATCCTGATGATCCCATGACAGATTTAATTGATACCTATGCACAGGTCTATCATTTAAATCCCAAAGGGGTCATGGCTGGAAATGGGAGCGATGCGTTGATTCAGTTGATGATTACCACCTTTTGTCGGGATGGCAAACCACTTGTTTGTCTAGACCCTGACTTTGGAATGTATCATTTTTATACAGCAGCCTTACAAGCCAAAGCCATCACGCTTTCCACCTCTTGGGCTGGAGAATTTAAGCCAGAGGACTTGGTAAAACTGGCTAAGGATAATCAAGCTGGCTTAGTTCTCTTTTCC
>CAYTMK010000029.1:0-22520 GCA_964438885.1 uncultured Erysipelotrichaceae bacterium
CCTTACAAGATGTTTTTTTATGGAACCAAAAAAAGCACTTTTCGTTTATTAGATTTCAATCTAAGACAGAAATAAGACGATGTAAACCTCAGGAGGTGGAAGCGTTATCATCTAAAAGAGCGTAAGCTATTCTCTTTCATGGATTTCTTTTCTTAATCTTTTTCTCTTTATCCCTTGATAACGAATTTTTTATCATTTATTGTATTAATTGTACTTAAATAATAAGTACAATAGGAGGAGCAATGGAGCCATTCGAAATTGCATTGAGTTTAAAAGGAGAAACCCCCATTTATGAACAGATTGAAAACCAAATCAAAGACCAAATTTTAAAAGGACAACTTGTTCCAGGCCAATCCATTCCAAGTATGCGGACGCTTGCTAAACTTTTACGAGTGAGTGTCATTACAGTTCAAAAAGCTTATGAAAATTTAAAACGGGCGGGTTTTATTGAATCTGTAGTAGGACGAGGAACAATCATCGCTCCAGTCAGCCTAGAAAGGTGTCTTGAAGAAAAGAGGCAGGAAATAGAAGCTTCTTTAGAAGAATCCATTAAGTATGCTAAGTCGCTTGGCTTTTCCTTGCAAGAACTCCAAGAGCTATTGGAGTCGATCTATGAAAAAGCCTAAAAAAGGTCAGACCAAGAAGCCAAGAAATCACGAAGAAAAAGAGAGTTAAAAAGATCTTTGAAACCAGAAAGGAAGACTTGCTATGCCCAAAGATGAACTTGCCTTATCCGTTCAAAAACTAAATAAGGACTTCCCACACTTTTCCCTTAAGGATGTGAGCTTTTCTGTTCCGCTTGGAAGTGTAGTTGGGTTAGTGGGAGAAAATGGATCTGGAAAAACGACTTGTGTACGATGCATTTTAGGACAAGACGTTCCAACTTCGGGAACGATTGAAATTTTAGACCAATTGGCCACCCAACCTTCTAGTCATGTAGCCATTGCGGCTGCCTTTGAATCATGTCCTTTTCCAGAAGTTTTTACGCCTAAACAAATCGCCAATATCATGCGTCAAATTTATCCCACTTGGAACTCTAAGATTTTTTTAGAACAAATTGAAAAACTTGGTATCCCCATTACCCAACCCATTCGAACCTTTTCGCGGGGGATGAAAGCCAAAATTTCTATTTGTGCTACTCTTTGTCATCAAGCTAAGTTGCTTGTTTTAGATGAAGCCACTTCGGGCTTAGATCCCATTGTGCGAGAAGAAATTTTAGATATTCTGTTGGAATATATGGAACAAAACACCTGTAGCATTTTGATGACAAGCCATATTTCTTCCGATCTAGAACGTATTGCTGATTTCATTGTATTTTTGCAAGAGGGAAAAGTCGTCTTTATCAAGTCTAGAGAAGAACTCGATACCTATGGGCTAGCCCGTATAAGCCACGACCAATTGGAATTCATTGCTCCCCAATACATTCTTAAAATTCGTCCTCAAGCGTTATGGACAGAGGTTTTGGTCTCAGATCGAGCGAGTTTTCGCAAACGATATCCCGACTACGCTCTTGATCCAGCGAGCTTAGATGAAGTGATTTTGATGTATAGAAAAGGAGAAGAGGTATGAAAGGACTTTTATGGAAAGATTTCATGCTGGTATGGCAAAGCAAATGGGTACTTTTACTCATTAGCCTATTGGTGGGAGGGGGACTCATATATTTTCAAAGTCAATCTTCTGATTCCCCTACAACACTCGGTTGGATTGCTTTCTTTTGCATTTTATTTTCCATGCAAGGTGTTTCCAGCATTTTAACGGATCGAATGTCTGGTTGGAATCTTTACCAAACGACTTTTCCAATTTCGCGCCAAAAGGCAATTCAGGAAAAATATGTATTGTCATGGATTCTTGGATTAAGTGGTCTTATTTTGGGACTTTCTTTGGCGAGTTTCTATAACTGTGTTTTGTTTCCAAGCGTCATTGATCCAGACAGTTGGTGGATTAACTTATACATTGCGATTTTAATTTGGCTGGGTTCAATGGCTTTAGCCATTCCTTTGAGTTTATGGCTCTCGAAAAATCAATACTTTTTGGCTCTTTTGGCTTCTTTTTTGCTTCCAACAATTCTCATTGCGATTTGGAATCAAAGCATCTCGATAGAAGAAATGGGCCTTGTCGTTACGGTCAATTTAAGCCTTCCCTTGCTTGGGTTCATGACTTTAGGATGTGCGATTTTATGTTTGATATCCTATGTGGTGGTTCCAAAGGTTCTTATTCATTACGATCAGCGTTAAAAAAAGCTCCAAAACATTCGAGTGTTTTGGAGCTTTTTTTAACGCGCAAAGACAATTCCTAAGACAATCAAAAACAGAATCCCTAGGACAATAGAAGCAATCATCCAACCTGTTTTTTGACGAATTAATTTTTCGTTTTCTTGTTTAGCTTGATTCAAAGCCGTTTGAAGTTCTTGTAAATTCAATGCAAATTCTCCTTTATAAACTTAGAATCTTTTTTTACTTTATCATAGGCCATATCGAATGTTTAAGAGAAAAAGAACGAAAGAAAAAACAGCCAAAAAATTCTTTTTGGCTGTAAAACACATGAACCTTATTTGTTGGGTTTGTCCCTTTTTAAAGTCAGAATATACGTTCCATCTTCGGGATACTCACTGGTGTCTTTGGGATCGGCAATGATTTCCAATTCACAAGGATATCCTGCTTCTTCAAGGGTTTTTAAGAGTCCTTCTTTTCCAAGTTTTTTTGTGATCCGAATCCCGCAGGCACAGTTTCCATACTGATCCAGACAGGAGAAGATCCACTTTGGAATCGGGGATGAAGCCATGTAGTTCCTCTCTTTCTAAATGCACCACCTTACTAAGAAAATGGCCATTTCTCATCTTTTTGGTTCTATGATAGCATTCCTTTTTTTAAGGGAGCTATTTTCCTTTAAACTCGATGAAAAGAGCAAGGAAATGCAGGGATTAATTCTGAAGTCAATCCCTGCATCGATTCAAAAGGCGATCCTATTTTTGAAGAATTTCGATAATTTTTGGATAGTAAGTGTAACGACCATCTATGATCCGTAAGGCATCTTGTGCAATACCTTTGGCTCTTTGAAGATCAAAGGGTTCGTAAACTTTTGCAAAACGGTAATAGATTTGGTCTTTGAGTTGGTTTTCACGCAATACATAGCCATATCCATCGTCACCGCGTTTGTAATCACCATGTTTGATATAAAGATCCGCGATGTCCATCAAAGCTCGATTTTGCCAAGAAGCCAAATCGTCAAATTGAGCCATGACGCTATACAAGAAGCCTTCGTAATACTTCACATCGTTATATTGCCACCCTGGTAAGATGGTATAAGCGACTGTCATGAAGCGGTCTACTAGTTTATTGAGATCCGCTGGAATGTCGTGTTCTACTTCTTCAAGGGTATACAACTGATTTTGTTGCGCATGCATGAGTACTTTACGCATATCTTCGAAGAGATCATTGTAAATGGCCGTATCATTGGCGCTATCATTGATCAACATACGCGTTACATCGCTGTTAATTTTCTTAGCTAAGCTAACGTTATCTACCGTTTTGGAAGGTAAGGTCGCTGCAATCTTGTTGCACAGATAGGGAATCACTTTGGTATCAAAACCGTCCTTTTCAAATGTGTATTCTTGACCTTCTTTGGTCACTTGGTTTAAATATTTATCCACTTGACTATCCACATCAGGTGATTTTTCAAGATCAGCTTTTAGGGTATCATAGTCAATATGAACGCCTAAAGCGTTCAACATATCGATCAATGTTTGATCATCCAAAGTATCGTAAAATTTGTTTTCTTCTTCAGTGGTCATTGTCGTTTTTTGACTCAATGTCGTTTTTTTACGAGCGGCTAATTCTTTACGACTTTCCATAGCAGCTTTTTCTTTTACCTCTTGAAGCACTTTTTCATAAGCTACGCC
Source organism: uncultured Erysipelotrichaceae bacterium (assembly GCA_964438885.1). GTDB lineage: Bacteria > Bacillota_I > Bacilli_A > Erysipelotrichales > Erysipelotrichaceae > Allobaculum. The sequence continues at coordinate 3,899 of CAYTMK010000029.1, forward strand.
TGGAACTTCCGCAATTAAATTTTTAATCCGGCTACCATTTTTTGCTTCTTTCATGATGTCCGAGATAATTTGATCTTGAGCGGTCTTAGGAGCCACTTTTTTAGGCGCAGGTTTTTTATAATTTTTGGCATCTTTAGCCGCAGCTTCTTTGGAACGAGCGGACAAGTTTACTTGGGCATTGTTTTCAGCAACAGATTTTTTTGCCAATTCAATACGGCTAGCCATCGCTGGAGTAACTTTGGTATAGGGTGTGCCTTTTACTTCTTCAATGCCACGGAAGACTTCTGCCCCTACTTCCGCTTCTACCTGATTGGTTTCTACTCCTGCTGCCACTTGAGCGGCATCTTGATGACTGCTTTCTTGAATGTATTGAGCAATGGCTGCCTTTGAACGGGCCGATAAGTTGGCCTGAGCGCCACCATGGCCATAAACTTTGGCAGCTAAAGCAGCACGACTATCCAAAGCAGCATTGGCTTGAGCCGCTTTTACAGTATCAGCATAGTCTTCACCAGGAATCGCTTCAATGCCACGGAATACCTTAGCGCCTGCTTGGGCTTCTTGAGCAATGATGGCGACTCTTGCTTTGACTTGAGCTGCACTTTGATGGGAGCCAGCAAATGGTTTGGGTTTGGAATAATTTTTGGCCGCAATGGCAGCATCGGCTTTAGAACGAGCGGATAAGTTGATTTGGGCATTGTTTTCATCCGCAGATTTTTTCGCCAATTTAGCACGACTCGCTAGAGCAGCCGCCGCTTCAATTTCGGCCGGTGTTAAAAGAACCACTTTTTTTGTTGCCTTTTTTGTAGCTTTTTTCGTGGTTTTCTTTTCCACTTTTTCTGTTTTTTTAGATGCTGTTTTCACGTCTGATTCAACCTTCTTTTCCGCTTTGGCCGCTTTTACAGCGGCCTTTTTGGGTTCGGCTTTTTTAACTTCCACTTTTTCTTCACTCTTCTTTTCAGGTTCAAGAATGGGTTCTACAATTGCTTCTACTTCTTCTAAAACCACTTCTTCAACCGCAACTGCATCACTCGCCATATCGGTGATGATGTCCATGAGAGTAGGTTGGACAGTCTCTTCTGGAGCTTTTTTGGGGGACTTTGTGGTCTTTTTGGTCGCCGCCTTTTTGGCTGGCGCTTTTTTAGCAACTCGTTTTACAGGTGCTTTACGAGGCGCTTTTTTAGCTGTGGCTGTATCTGCACCCGCGGCATCGCTCGCGGTTTCAACGGACTTAACGGAAACTGACTTTCTCTTTTTAGATTCCGCTTTTTCTTTAAGGGTCATGATTCGAGCATTACCTCCATTTCGTGATTCGCTATAAGTATAGCATTGAACCCCTTTAAGGAATCGGGCTGTAACCAGCGATTCAATGGATCTTATTTTGAAGGATTTTTCTTAGCTTAACGAGGCACGTTTTAAGGTTTATTTTAAGTAAGTCGATATACTGAAATCACGATCCAAAGATAAGGAAAAAAGATCTATTAGCCTTAAACAAAATTATTGGATCGAAAAACTGATAATAAAAGAAAAACAGATTGCGATTTGTTCTTATTTTAAAAGGACAAAAAGCGCAATCTTTCTTTGTGTTAAAAGAAAAAAGAGATGCGCTGAAAAGCGCTCAGAAAGGAAAAATTACATATGAATGCAACTCCTCCAAGAGCACCTCAAAAAAATAACAGTGGATTAATGGCTAAATTTGGGATTCTAAGCCTTTGTACGGTTCTCGTATCTGGAGCCGCAGGATTTTTTGCCGGTCAAGCGGGAGTAAATTCCAAGATTGATTCTACAATCTCTTCGATGGTGGCTAGTGGCTCGGTGAATCAAGAGGAACTGACGGATTATATCAATCAAGGCGGTAGCATTATTGCCCTTGATGTCTCGGACATCGTAGCCAAACTTCGTCCAACGGTAGTGGAAATCATCACCGAATCCTATTCGAATGGAAATTCTATCTTCGGCCAATATGTATCTCAAGGGGCAGGATCTGGAGTGATTTTAAGTGAGGATGGTTACATCGTCACCAATAATCACGTCGTGGAAGGTGCTTCTTATATTCAAGTGAAGACTTGGGATGGCCAAGAATACGAAGCCACTCTTTGTGGAACGGATCCTCAAACAGATATTGCGGTCATCAAAGTGGAAGCCCAAGGATTAAATGCCGCCCATATTGGAAATTCCGATGCTATTGAAGTAGGAGAAACCGCAATTGCGATTGGAAACCCATTGGGTTCTTTAGGTGGAACGGTAACCACTGGCATTATTTCGGCTGTAGGACGTGAAATCACCATTGAAAATGAAACGATGACCTTATTACAGACCGATGCCGCGATCAATCCTGGAAACTCGGGTGGGGGACTTTTCGATATTAATGGCGATTTAATAGGTGTTGTCAATGCCAAACAAGCCGATACGGGCATTGAAGGACTTGGCTTTGCCATTCCTATTTCAGATGTCACAAGCGTAATCGAAGATTTAAAAACAAGTGGTCGTGTGACTTCTCGGCCCGTTTTGAATGTCAGTTTGCAACAAATCGGAAATTCCTATTATGGATTTGGCGGAAGTACTGAGCCTGGTCTTTATATCGCCCAAATCGTAGAAGGTGGAACCGCTGATCGAGCTGGTTTGGAAGTCGGCGATCAAATCATTGCCTTTGACGGAGAAGAAGTCAGTAATGCAGCAGAAGTTAAAAAATTGTTGCGTGAACATCGCATTGGTGATGTTGTAACAATGACGATCATTCGCAATGGTCAACAACAAGATGTGGAAATGACTCTTCAAGGGGATAACACCAATTCCTAAATGGATAAGATTGTGAAAGAGTTTAGGCGGTCAAGCATTGACCGCCTTTTTGATTGAAAGCGTTTGAAAATTTTTTAATAAGTAGATATTTCAAAGAGTTTTTTTCTCTAAAAAGCCCTATAATGAAGAAGACCAATTTAGGAGGGTTACCCATACATGAATGAAGATAAAATCTCAAAGCGTCGATTGATGCTTATCGGTACTGGCTTTGTTGGGATGTCTTTTGCCTATGCTATGCTCAACGAAAAAGGCGTAGATGAAATGGTTCTTGTAGACGTAAACCAAGACAAATCCCGCGGGGAAGCCATGGACTTAACCGATGGTTTAGTTTACGCTGATACCAAAATGAAGGTTTATTCTGGTACTTATGCGGATGCGGAGTACTGCAATATCGTCGTTTTGACTGCTGGAGCAGCTCAAAAACCCGGTCAATCCCGTCTTGAACTTGTAAAGATCAATGCCAACATCACAAAAGGATGCTGCGAACAACTCAAAGCCAATAACTTTGATGGTATTCTCGTTGTTGCCAACAACCCAGTGGATATCATGAGCTATGTGGCTTGGAAAGCTTCTGGTTTACCAAGACAACACGTTATCGGTTCTGGTACTGTTCTTGATACGGCTCGCTTGCGCGTTGAACTCGCTGACTTGCTCGGCTTTGCTCCTTCTAACATCCACGCTTATATTCTTGGCGAACATGGCGATTCCTCTTTCGTCAGCTGGACAAACTCTTACATTGGATGCAAATCCTTACTCCAATACCTTGACGAAAAGAATATCTCTTTGCTCCAACTTCAAAACGTTTATATCGAAGTTCGTGACAAAGCCTATAAGATCATTGATCTCAAAAAAGCCACTTACTATGGTATCGGTCTTGCATTGCGTAGAATCGTAAGTGCTATTTTGAACAACGAACGTTGCATTTTACCAGTCTCTTCTTATCAAAATGGTGAATATGGTAAATATGGTTACTTCATTGGAACGCCAACTGTTGTTGGAAGCGATGGCGCAACTCAAATCATGATTCTGCCTCTCAATGAAAACGATCAAGATCGCTTTGATAAATCCTTTGATACTCTTGTTTCTACTATTAAAGACAACCTCGGCGATATCATCGATGTAGATTAATTTTCATACAAAGATTTTACCCTCTTGAAGCTCTAGTTCATACTAGAGCTTTTTTTTTGAAAAGAGGTCATTCTCTTGTTGTCAGTTAAGTCATAACAAAAGTAACTTCGAGTGAAAAATTCTTAAAAAAAAACGAACGCTTTGACGTTCGTTTACTTTCTTAGATTGATTTCTTTTTTCTTCTCAACTTAAAAGCATCAGACCACAGGAGATTCTTGTTGTCCCAAAATAAGCAAATTAGAAGATGAATTTAAACGTATTTCTTCTGCTTTTTGTTTTAAAGTGTCAACTTCTTCTACCGTATCGAAAAGCATATAAACGGGTTTTCCATCAAAAAAGAGCAATTCATCTTGATGATAATGGCCAAAAAACCAGATGGAATAGTCCGTTTTTTTACGGACCATTTCCAAAAATTTTTGTTGATCGACGCGATCAGAAGAATAAAGCCTCATAGTTGGCGTATAGCGTTTGGTAATCGGATGGGAGCTAAATATATCATGGGATAAAATGCAATCGACCTTCCAATCGCATTTTTCTAAGGTTTCCAAAGTGTGTTTGACTTCCTCTCTCGAAAAGATTTCTTCATTCCACCAATTGATTCCTTCGGTTCGATAAGCTATATCATGAGAAAAACCGCCCCCCAAACAAAGCCAAGACTTTCCTGCAAATTCATAGCGTTCGCCACGACGCAAATGATAGATATTGGAGCGAATCTTTCCAGCTTTTCCCCCATTCCAATCGACTATAGGGTAAGTTTTGAGAACATCAAAATTTTCATGGTTCCCATCAATAAAAAGCGTTGTCCAAGGCAAACTTTCAAGCCAATTGAGCCAAAATTTATCTGAACTTCCTCCATCCCAAATACATCCAAAATCGCCACAAATAATCAAGTAGTCTTCTTGGCTGAGTTGATGGGCTGCTTTAAATTCATCGGGATTAATTTTATGGATATCAAAAGCTCCGTGAATGTCACTAGTAAGGTAGACCATCTTACACCTTCTGAGTTGCCATTCAAGTTTTCCCTCTTTCTTGTTTGGTTCTTCTAAGGCTTTACGAAAATTGAGAAAACGTGAAGAGCAACCTTTCATTTCGCGGTTTTTGGTATTTCCGCACTATTTTCAATCTATCGAGAGTTTAGCTCTTTGTCTTGGTTTTCTAAAAATTTTCCTTAAGATCATGCACTAAACCATAAGTGAAAGGGTTTTCCTAAAATAAAAAAGCTGTTCTAGGACTCAGCCCTACCAACAGCTTTCAATCAAAAATTTTATCTTATTATTTTTTAAGGTTTAGCCGATCACTTTTTCCGCTTCTAAAGCTTCTTGAGCCGCTTGGGCTGCTTTTTCGGCCTCTTGAGCGGCTAATTTTGTTTCTTGAGCTAAAGCTTCGGCCGCAGCAATTCTTTCGGCTTCACGAGCACGGTCAAAGGCCAAATAGCCAGCTCCAATTAAGCCAGAATCTTCAGATAAAGAGGAAGGACGAATATCGACATAAGGAGCGATAGGAGCAAAGACTTTCTTTTTTACTCGATCTTCTACATCTTTAACAAATCCTTTGATCTTCATCGCCACTGATCCCCCTAAAATCACGATTTCAGGGTCAGTAATCGCAATAATGGTTGAAATCATGTTGGCTAAATACTCTTTCGCATCTTCCATAATTTCAATCGCGGTTTCATTTCCTGCTTGAGCAAGGGCATTGACTTCTCCCGCGTGTTTAACATCCAATCCAGCCTTTTGAGCGCGTTTGGTAATGGCGGTACCCGAACAAATCGCTTCCACACCCCCTGGAATCACTAAGCCATGTTGTGGGCCATCTTTCCAAAGGATGCAGTTTGCGATTTCATGAGCAAACCCATGTGCTCCATTGTAAATTTTCTTATCGATAACTTGGCCAGATCCTACTCCTGTAGAGATGGTCAAAAATTGAACATAGCGTTTATCTTTTCCATCCCCTACAACGGCTTCGGCTAAAGTGGCTAAATTGGCATCGTTTTCTAACGCGCAAGGTAAGCCTGTTAATTTAGTAATCGTTTTAGGAATGGATAAAGTCCACCATTTTTCTCCTAAGTTTGGACTGCGTAAAATAAATCCTGTTTCTAAATCGAGAGGTCCAGGGCAAGAAATACCAATTCCTATGATATCTTTGTTAAAGCTTGCAATGATAGAAGCAATTTTTTTTAGAGTTTCATTTGGATCTTCTGTATTGGTCTTAAATTGAACTCGTTCAATCACTTTTAAATCTTCATCAATCAGTGCCACGCGTGTATTGGATCCACCAATGTCAATTCCAACACTGTATTTCATGGTAATAGCGGATTGGATACCCATGGCTTTTGTCATGGGAGGAAAATCCGCGCTCTCCCTTCTGTAAAGTATCCATTAGCTCGTAAGACTAATTTCCCTCATGAGAAACTCCTATGAACTTTTTCTCGTTTTCAAAGAGAAATATTCAGTTGGTCTTCTTCCTATTCCAAGACCCAGTTTTCTTTCAAAATCGAAATTCTTTGTGGCATATTTTCTTTTTTCTCTTCCAAAGAATTAAACCTAAAAGAGATTTTTAAAATTCTTTTCCATCTCTCTTTAAGAAATGCTTTTAAAAGAGGTGTTTTGAAAGATTAAAAAAAGTTCCTTGTGATAGAAAAAAGACTTCTGCTTTCAGTGTAGCACACCATATAAAAAGCGCTTACACTTCTTTAGTTCTCTGTAAATCTTGGGCACTCAGAAAAGCACTTCCATATCCTACCAAAGGATCAGAAAGCCATTGACGCTGTTCAAAAGGCAACAAAGCTGTAATTTCATCTTCATCATATCCAATCACTAAGGTCCGTTCCGATACCATAATGGGACGTTTAAGAATAGAAGGATTGCGTTGAATGATGCCAATTAAATCGTGAATAGAGTATTCATCGATGCTTTTTTTAAGAAGATGATACGCTTTAGAGCGCGTAGAGATAATATCGCTGGTTCCGTTTTCACAACGGGATAACAAATATTTGACTTCTGTTTCTTGAAGTAAGTTAGAAAAGATATTTTTTTCCAAAAAATCGATGTGGTTATCTTGAAGCCAATGTTTGGCTTTACGACAACTTCCACATCCGGGAGAAGTATAAATGATTACCATAATAACCTCATTTCATTTGTGCTTTACGGTACGAGCTTATGGTAACATCTGAAATATTTTGTGATGATAATTTTGCTTATATAAGATTTTATTAAAGTCGTATATAGATTAAAATGTAAATTAACAAGTATTGTGACTAATTTAAAAAGTCATTTTATGTGCTCATTTATTTCATTAGATGGTCTAAAACGGTTCTAAAAACACTTTCTTCTCACTCTAGAAAAAATGGAAGACTTTTATTCTAACGGATTCAATTTATTTTTATAAAAAAAGACCATTGAGTTTTTTCTCAATGGTCTTGAACCCAATCGTTATTCTACACCGATGATGAAAGAGTATACGGGTTGTTTTCCATTGTATACTTCAATTTCAGCATCACATTTACTTGCTACATAGCTTTCAAGTTCATCGGCTTGTTCTTTCATGGCATCTTCACCATAAATCAAAGTAACGAGTTCTGTTTCTTCACTTACCATGCGATCCAATAATTTCTTAGATACTGTCATCATGTCTTCTTCAGCATCCACAATAGATTTACCAAGAATACCCATATATTGACCAGCCTTAATGTCTAAGCCCTCATAGGTCGTATCTTTAATCGCATAGGTTACTTCGCCAGACTGAACGTTTTGGATAGCTTCATTCATATCGGCTAAATTGGAATCAAGGTCGGCTTCTGGATTAAACATGATGCAAGCAGAAAGACCTTGTGGAATCGTTTTTGCTGGCAGAACATGCACATCACGATCTTCTTCCACTTGACCTGCTTGTTGAGCAGCCATCACGATGTTGGAGTTATTTGGGAAGATCAAAACATGATCGCAGTTGAGTTTTTGAATGGCGCTGATGAAATCTTCAGTAGAAGGATTCATAGTTTGTCCACCTGAAATCACAACATCAACCCGTAAATCTTCAAACATCTTCTTAATGCCATCACCCGCAGCAACAGCGATTAAGCCATATTTTTTGTGTTCAGTAGCGAGTTCTTTTTCTTCCGTTTTTTCACGATCCAAAATCTCTTCGTGCTGATCCGTCATATTCTCGACTTTCAATTTGACGAAGCGACCTTGGCGTTTTCCCATGCGAACGGCACGCGCTGGTTCAAGGGTATGAACATGGACTTTGACCAAATCGTCATCTTGAACACAGACAATTGAATTACCGATCGTGGCTAATTCTTCTTTAAAGCGGGTTTCCGAGAAATGCTTCATGCCTTGCGCACTGAGTTGCAAAATGAATTCGGTACAGAAACCGTATTCTGCTTCTCCACCTTCTACTTTTGTTTGACTTGCTTCACCACTTTCACTCGTTTCTTGAAGTTCCACGGGTTTTCCTTCCATGGCAAGAAGCATTCCTTCAAAGATAGAAAGCAATCCAGCTCCACCGGAGTCAACGACACCGACTTCTTTTAAAACTGGCAATAAATCAGGTGTAGTGTTAAGCGAAATCTCGCATTCTTCCACCATCTTTTTCATGACATCCGTGCAATCAGTAATGTCTTCGGTGGCTACATAAGCATAGGTATAATCTGCAGCTTCGCGAACAACTGTTAAAATCGTTCCTTCTACTGGACGCATGACTGCTTTATAAGCAACGCGACTGCCATTGACTAAAGCAGAGGCGAGCTGCATTGCGTCAAGAGTATCCAAATCCGCTACCGCTTGATAAAAACCACGGAAAATTTGAGAAGTAATGACTCCAGAATTACCACGTGCACCCATCAATAGACCGCGGGATAAAACTTTAGCGATGGCTCCAACCGTGTCTTGAGGGCATTTTAAAGCTTCCTTTACACCATTTGTAAAGGTTAAAGCCATATTTGTTCCAGTATCTCCATCTGGAACTGGAAAGACGTTAAGAGCGTCAATCCGAGCTTGATTGTTGACTAAGTTATTGCTTCCAGAACGAAGCATCTCTTTGAAAAGGGTACCGTCAATACGTTCCATAATTAAAATCTCCTTACTTTACGCTTCTGACGCCCTGAACATACAGATTGACAGCTTCAACTTTGACTTCCAGGGTTTTCTCTACAACATAGCTAATGCGTTGCTGAGCTGCCATCATAACTTCAGATAGCTTAATACCCTGCATCGCAATGACATAGATGTCAAGAATTAAAGAATTTCCATCCTGGCGGACGATGACGCCGCGAGAATAGTTATCTCGTTTCAGAAGTTCTGCCCATCCGTCTTTCAGGATTTTCTGGCTAGCCATTCCGATAATTCCATAACATTCATTGATGGTTCCGCCAACTAAATTGGCAATGGCATCCAAAGAGATTTCGATTTCTCCAAATTCGGTAGATTTATGAATCGGCATGTTTTCCTCCATTGACACTCCCCACGGCTAACACTGAGGGATTCTCGGCTCAACGACTGTTGCCCTCAAGAGGTCTTACGTAGTCTCCTCGAGCGTATCGGTTCGGGCGTGTCCGACCCTACCATAACAAGCCTACACTAAGAGAAGCCTATACCAATAGGTGCAAGCCCTCATTTAAGAGGTTTTTTGTAGCGTGAATATCTCTATAGTTTTGGAAGTTTGATAGACTTATCGAGAATTTTGTATTTGTGCTCTTTACTTAGTTCTTTCAATGGTCATTGCTCTTAAATCGAGGATAACCTGGCTTCCCCTTTAGTAGCCTTATTTCACTCTTTGCCAAAAGTTTTGGTAGGCCACATTCTATCTTTGCGTAGATACTTGTAAAGTGGTTCTAATTCTTTAACCACTTCAATTCTCAAGACCGTCAAACTTTTCTGCTGGAATCGTGTGGATGACTTGCTTGTTTGTACTGCTCCATATACTGGGCAAGAAACCCAAACCGATAACAACCGAAAGTGAGCTGTATTAAGTTGTGCTGGGAGATATGTGAAGCTCTATTCCATCTGAATATAGCCACCCACATTTTGGATTCCATACGATTATTATACAGCAATATCTCAGAACTATTTTGTGCAAGGAGCGCCTTATATCCCCATGTCTAAAGGCAAATGCTTTACAACACATTTGGGAATGTGTTTTCGGATTCTCTATATCTTTGATGATCAAAAGGAGAATCCTTAAATTTAGAATAAAAAGATCAGGGAGAAAAAAGCCTCTCCATGCTCTAAGAAAAAATAGCTTTTCTCAAGGAACGATTGAAGAAAAGAAAAAACCAATGGACCAAGCCATTGGTTTAAGAAATAAAAACGTTTAAATCAACAATTAGGGAGTATACGGGAAAAACGTATCTGTGCCAGCATCATAGGTGTAATAAATTTGATGCTCTGTATCGTAGAACAATCCTGTGGAAGCGGAATGCAAAATGGTTTCTACAGCGGAAGGCCCCCAATCCGTAATTTGAGAAAGATCGGCTGGAATTTGTGTTGAAGCTGGATTGGTGGGGTCCGAAGGAGACGGTTCTTCTACTGGTGGATTGGTATCCGTGGCAGGAGAGGGTTCAGGTTGAGAAGCCGGAGGATTATTTTCTTGACTAGTGGCTTCATCTTTATTTTCTTCGTCTTCTTCCTCATCTTCTTCTGTTTCTGTATTTTTAAACAAGACGCTTTTAGGAATTTCACGATTTTCAGCCCGCTGCTCAGGCGTTAAATACATATAGGTACAAGCGACTTTATTGATCACTCCATTGGCTCCATCTAATAAAAAGCACACATTATCACCTTGTAAATTGGTTAAGACTTGTTGATAAGCACTCATCATATAAAGTGAGCGAATCGAAGTGAATACTGTATTCCCATCTTGTAAGATCAACTTCAACATTTCTTTGTCATAACTTTCTTCCCAAGGTTGAATTTCGGCAATTTTTTCCAATACTTCTCGAGTTAAATAATCTGGATGACGGCGAACCTCTTTGGCAATTTCATCAATATCCGCTATGCTATCATTCTCCATTTTGGCAATGAGGGGAAAATGAACAAGCGTTGAGGCATCGAGTTCCTCAGTCATTCGAATCCGTTCTCCTTGTGAAGAAACCAAATATTGAAATCCATCTTGTTCGAAATAGCCAATGATGGTTTTTTCCGTAACCTGAATGCTCATATTTTGGCCATCCAGTTCAACCGTTGCTTTTTCAATGAGTGGATTTTTTTCTAAAGTACTTTTTACTTGACTTGGAGTATGCAAAAACGTTCGATCGTTAATAGATACATCCGCAATAGCATAAATTTGTTGAGGAGTGTAATAGTAATTGCCTGTACAACTCAAGGCTTGGATTTGGGTGGCAGGGGAGAATAGGTACACCACGACACTTAAAAGTAGAATCACCACAAAACCAATGAGAGCTTTAAGCCAAGTCGGCCAACTACGCTTATTTTTAGGGGGATCAGGAGTTAGGGTCGTTTGTGCCTTTTTCTTTGGCATGCCAATTGATCCTTTCTACCTCAGTAATTAATCGAACTCCAAAAACTTTATAAGCTTGTTCTTGAATCAAGCGAATTAAAGTGTCCACATCCTTTGCGGTGGCATTGCCCTCATTGACAATGAAATTGGCATGAATGGGACTAATGCGAGCTCCTCCATAGCGAATTCCACGTAAACCAAGTGATTCAATAATTTTCCAAGCGTAATGATTGGGAGGATTTCGAAAAACGGAACCCGCACAAGGACTCGAAAGCGGTTGACTTACCATCCGTCGAGCTCGTCGTGAATCCATGAGGTCTTTGATTTTTTCATATTGACCTGGATGAAGGCGAAAGCGAGCCGAAAGAATGATCCAATCTTTATGTGATTGAAAAATGGAGTGACGATAGGTAAAATCGAGCGCTTGAGCAGGAAGGGTTACAATTTTATCGTCTTGAAGAATGGTCACATCTTCCAATAAATTGGATAAATCGGAGAGATAGGCCCCCGCATTCATATATATTCCACCCCCGATGCTTCCTGGAATCCCCGCAGCAAATTCCAAACCAGAAAGGGAACGAGAAAGCGCTTCTTGGCTTAGAGCAATGAGTGAACATCCGGCTTGAGCTTCTAAAAGCGTGTCCGAAAAAGAAAATTGGTTGAAATAAGGGCGCAATGAGATTACAACGCCATGAAAAGGAGCATCGTTGATGAGAACATTGCTTCCATTTCCCAATACGAGCCAATCTGTGTTTGTTTCTTTTAATACAGTGATAAGCTCTCGTAAAGATTGTTGATTGTAGACCGAAATAAAGTAATCTGCTATCCCGCCAATTTGATACGTGGTGTGATCCTTGAGCGGTTCTTGGCACACCACCTGACCAAAAGCACGCAACATCGTTTCATCAATCATTGGCTGTTCCTCGGCTTGGACTGATCGACAATTTCGTGAGCGTAAGCAATCATATTTTCAGCCGCATGGCGGGTTCCAAGTTTCCAAGCATTTTGGCTCAAGGTTAAGCGATTTTCTTCATTGAGAAAAGCTTGTTCAATGGCAAAAGAGAGAGTTTGGGCATTTAGATCTTTTTCCTCTAACATCACTGCGGCTTGTTGGTCTACTAACATTTTGGCATTATAAAACTGATGATTTTCCGCAACATAAGGGCTTGGAATGATGACTGCTGGAATGCCTAAAGCGGTCAATTCACAAAGTGTTGTGGCTCCAGCTCGACATACAATCCCATCTAACATCCCATATAAGCGTAGAGCATCCACATATGGAATAGGATGAACATTTTTAAAAGCCTCAAAGCGATGCAAATCGCTATCGTTGTCTTTTCCACACACATACAGAATTTGAAGAGAGGGATCCACTTGAGAAAGCGCACTTTCCATGAGTTCATTGACCGAAGAACTCCCTAATGATCCCATCACGATCATGATTGTCTTCATATCGGGATTTAAGCCAAGGGAAGCAAAATAGTCTGGATCTTTTTGAGCGCGAGCTGCAAGACTTGAACGCGGATTTCCAAGCATCCGTGCTTTGTCTTCTCCAAAATAATCTTGTGCTTTTTGATAACAAGTCACAATCCCACTTGCATAGTGGCTGACTAGTTTATTGGCTTTTCCCACTACGGAATTTTGTTCATGTAAAAGAATAGGAATTCCGCAATCGTGAGCGGCTAAAGCTCCTGGGGCACAAACATACCCACCAAAACCGATGAACAAATCTGGTTTTTCCTCTTTCATATAGCGCTTGGCTTGTTTACGAGCTTGAAACATAAGTTGGATTGCTTTTAACTTATGAATCCATCCTCCCGTCAAGCCAGAGGCATGAACGGGTAAAAAACGATATCCAAAGCTAGGAACGATTTGTGCTTCCATCCGATCATCATTGCCAATGAAAATGATTTCAATGTCAGGCTCCATTTCTTTCCATATTTGAGCAAGGGCCAAGGCTGGATAGATATGACCGCCCGTCCCTCCCGTTGCAATGCAGATTTTTTTCATATTTAGGACCTTCCATGTTTTTTCATGGAAGAGTTGATCCCCCTTTCAATATCTCTATCTCTTTTAGGGTTATATCCATGAGAATGAAGAGCATTCTTCATATTTTTATATTTTTAACTCAATCCAATAAAAAATGCGTTATCTTGAAAGCCCAATTTATAGACCGATTAAAAGAAATTGCACAGATAGCTCATTATTTTTGATAATCGTGCTTTAGTATACCATTTTGGAAAATGCAAGCCAAAAAGGTTTCAAAGTTAGCCTTTTATAAAGGCTTTCTTATCCTTTGGGCTTTTATTTTTCTCTTTTTAAGGATATAAAATCCAAAAATGAAATGCGACTCAAAAAGAGAACTCCTATGAAAAGAATCCTTATCTAAAATTTGGATTCTTAAGAGAATTTCTAGAATTATTCTTTGATCTTTGGCTCTTTTCCTGCTTTAAAGGAGAAAAGAAGTTTTGGTTTCTAAAATTTTCCAAGAAAAAAGGTGCCCAAAAGGCACCTTTTTTTTAAAAGAAAAGTCGTTTTTTCCTATTACTTCGTCATAGACACGGGGATGAGTTCATTCCACTCTTGTAAAACCCCCATTAAAACATAACGTTGGTTGGAGGAATACCCATATTCTAAATTACAGGTTGAAAGCGTAACGAAGTGCTTGCCGTCCAAATCCAAATCACGAGTATACATGGCTTCTTGATAAATTTGTTCTAGAACTTCATGTTCATAGTCTCCAAAATCAACCGTATAGATCGCGGAATCATCATTTCCTTTATAGAAAGCATCGATTTCACAACGATAATTTTGAGTAGGGGTTAAAAGCCAAAAATAGGGATGACTTTCAAAGAAATCTAAGTTGGTAAAATTTTTAAGAGCAGTAAACATCCCTCCGATATCGACCGAATGGCCATAAATTATTGAGTTATCATCTAAGAAGTCAGAATTGGCCGCACAATCCAAAAAGACCGCCCCAAGCTCATTGTATTGACCATTGAAAGAATGGTTTAAATAGTAATCATTGTCGGCGCCTTGCACCACTGGATAAGAAATACCTGTTCCTGGAACGATCAGCCAAGCGACCACATTGGGATTGGCTGCTTTTAATCCTGCCCAATCCACACTAAAGTAACTTTCTGTGGTTTCTTGGGGAGGATTGTCTTGGGAAGTCTTGTCTTCTTGTGAAGAAGGGGGAGTTCCTTGTTGTAAGTATTGTTTTAGGGTCTCAGTTTCCTTCTCAATTTGATGATTGATTTGCCAAATTTCAAACAATTTCCATCCCGAATAACAAAAGACCACCAAACAAAGGCCCATTAAAATGCGAAAGACCCAAGTGCGCAGACTAGTTCGTTTTTTGCGTTTCTTTTTTATTTTTGTACTCATAGTTTTAAATTGTATTAGAATCAAAAAAGGATCTAGATTTTTCGTTTCAAATCTATTTTTAATCATACCAAAACTCTTAGGCTTGATCCAAAAAAGGAAGAAAAACTTTCCTCTAGAAAAATAAAAACGGATTTCAATTGATCATTCTTCCCTTTTTGTGAAAAAAGTTTAAAACTTTATCTTTAAAGCAAGATAGAAAAAGAGCAACCTAGGCTGCTCTTTTTAAAGTTTAGTGGGAGAGTTTAGAAGCGGCTGCCTCATCAATAATGACGATGCAATCGGGATGGTTTTGTAAAACAGAAGCAGGGCAATCAATAGAAAGAGGGCCTTCGATCATCGCTTTTATGGCATCGGCTTTATCCTCTCCATTAGCGATTAAAAGAACTTTCTTAGCATCCATCACGGTTCCAATTCCTTGGCTAATGGCGTGAGTAGGAACTTTATTGATGTCGTTGTCAAAGAAACGCTTATTGGCATCACGAGTGCTTTCGGTTAATTCAACGATATGAGTTCTTTCATCAAAAGGAGTTCCTGGTTCATTGAAGCCAATGTGACCATTTCGACCAATTCCTAGCAATTGAATGTCTACGCCTTTTACTTCATCATCATATTTCTTGGCATCTTCTGCAGTATCGCCATACGGAACATGGGTGTTATCGGGATCAATGTCGATATGTTTGAAAAGATGATCATTCATGAAGGTGTAATAGGATTGAGGATCGTTGCGATCAATGCCAACGTATTCATCTAAGTTATACGTTACAACATCTTTATAGGAAGTGCCGTTGGCTTTATGATCTTCCACCATTTCAGCGTATAAGCCTTCAGGAGAGCTTCCAGTGGCTAATCCTAAAACAGCTGCTTCATTGGCATCCAATACATCTTTCATCACCTTAAAGGCTTCTTTGGACAATTCATCGTAATCTTTTGTAACCAATACTTTCATAACAATGTACCCGCCTTTCAATCGGTGTCGTTCTCTTTAAAACGAGGCGATCAAAAAAAGAGAAACACTTGAATTTGTTCTAAGCGGGTACTCCTTTCAAAAGAGAAAACAAATTCAAGAACAGAAAAGCCACTCTCAAAAACAAATGCTTTCTAAAAGAAATAAAAAAGAGAAAGAAATTTTTTGGAATTTTTAGCTGTTTCTGAGAGTTTTGTATACGCCTTCTTATTCATTATACCGATGAAAAGAGATGAAAAACCAAAGAATGAATCGGAGAATAAAAGTTTTTTATCTTGCTTCTGAATCGATTAAATGCACATTCTCTTTGGCCCAATCCAAGTTTTCTAGGCCCAGATAGTTCGACATCACCTGCCAATACATTCTAAAATCAATTCTTGGCTTGGAGGCGAGCAATTCCATATGGGCTTTAAACAAATAAATTTCTTGATGGCAATCGATGAGTCCATTTTCTAAATAAAATTTTTTCCGACGAAGCGCGTCCTCTTTAGAGCTTCCACCAGGTAAGCGCTTTTCTATTGAAGTAAGGGTGCTTTCAATTTCGACAAAGAAAGGCTTTTCATAGTGAATTAACCAAGATAAAACCATAGAGCCAAGATGACGATTGCGATAATCTGGATGAATGGCCAAATAATCTAAAATCGCCGCTTGATCTCCCAACACCAAAAAAGCCAATCCAACATACTCATGATTGAAATAAATGGAATAGGCCTTCATTTTATGGGAATAAATCCCTTCAATAATCATAGAAAAGGGCTTGCGCTCAAAATCAGGAAACGATTTTTCATATAGATCGATGACTTTAGATCGTTCTTGATGGTCCTTTAAATTCAGTGGTTTGATTTCAATATTACAATCGGCAGAAATAGTGGACATAAAAATTCCTTTCTAGGCTTTGATCAAGATTTCCATCCTAAAAACGAAACAGACCTTTGGATAAAAAAACTCCGAAATTCGGAGTTCATTCCTTAAGAAAATGGTTCAAGAAGAATACTAAAATCTTGTTTAGGGCTTTGAGGTGTTTTTTGAAAATCCAATTGAATCCCAAGTTCATGTAAACGACGCAAGGCTTTCAATTCTTCATCATCTAGAGAAACAGTAGGCGCCACAATATGCCGAGCAAGTTGACTAGATATATTGGCGACGTTAAAGCGATCAACAGGAACGCCTCCTTCTACAAGACGTAAAGCATCTTGGGCCGATTCCACAAGAAGCAAAATTTTTTGGGAAGGACTCGCTTTATGGATGGTTTGAATGGTTTTATCGATGCTAAAAAAGCGTGTTTGAGCAAATCCTGGAGCAGCTAAGTTCATCAATCCTTGGCGAAATTGGCTTTTTGAAACCGCATCATTCGCCACCAGCAACAAATTGGCTCCAAGTGCCTTTGTCCATTGGCCACTTACTTGAGCATGAATAAAACGATTATCAATCCGTGCTCCAACAATGTTTGGCATAAGTAGATCCTTTCTAAAACAAAAAAGATTAATTGGTAAAAAATTCGGTTTCTTCTAAGACCACTGGTGCTTTATATTCGAAAGCCTGAATTTGATCTTTTCCTACGGTCACCGCTTGCAAAGCCAAAGCATGAACATCATCCATAAATTGGCGCCCCATATTGATCTCTACAAGCATCCCTAGATTGGTTCCGGCAACAACTTCATATCCTCGGGGATACCCTAGTTCCACACTCACCTTAAAAGGAGCGCCTCCGGCTAAATCACATAAAATTAATATAGATTCACACTCCTTTAAGGAATCCATGGCTTCTTCTAAGTGAGCCGTTAACTCTTCTAGTGTTTCTAACATATCAAAATCGACAGCACAATAGTATTGAGTTGGCCCCGCAATGGCTCGAAGTGCTTCACTTAGGCCACTAGCAAAACGACCATGTCCTGTTACGATCAATCCAATCATGATTTAACCTAGCCCATCTTAAAGGTCTGGGCTTTTTCCTTTCTGTTAAGAAGTTAGAGGGAATAGTTTAACATATCCTATAAAAATATAGAGCGAGATGGAAGAGCTCACCCATTCTTAAACTTTTGAGGTCTATAAAAACAATTCTTTAAAATACTATGTGATCAAGTTTGCCTTCCAAGAGAAACGATTGATGAAAAAAAGAACGGAAAATACTTTGTTCCATTCTTTTCAAAAGAATGAGAAAAGGATTTTAATTTTCCTGCTCCAAAAGAGTAAGTCATAGAATAAAAAAACCACAGAAAAATTCTCTGTGGTTAGAACTCTTATTGAGCAAGAGCAGCTTTGGCTTGATCTACGACTTTTGCAAAGCCTTCTGGATCATGGATAGCCATTTCGGATAACATCTTACGGTTCATATTGATGTTCGCCAATTTCAAACCGTGCATGAATTTAGAATAGGATAAATCATGCAAACGAGTGGCTGCATTGATACGAGCAATCCAAAGCTTGCGCATATTGCCTTTTAATTTACGACGGTCATTGTAGGCATATTTGAAGCTATGCATGACCTGTTCATTGGCTGTTTTGTATAACGTATGTTTGCTTCCAAAATATCCCTTAGCAAGCTTTAAAACTTTTTTTCTTCTTCTACGAGCTACAACTCCACCTTTTACACGTGGCATTTTCAATTCCTCCTAATTAATAACTAGCAATTTTTCTAAACTATTTCACAAGCATTTCTTTAATGCGTTTCATATCGGACTTGCTGACCATTCCAGCTTTAGCAAGATGACGTCTTTGATCTTTGGTCTTACCATGGAAGCGGTGAGAAGTATATGCGTGATGTCTTTTCAATTTACCAGTACCGGTTTTTTTCACACGTTTAGCAAGACCTCTGTGGCTCTTCATTTTTGGCATAGTTCTAGTGGCCTGCAAAATGCTTTGCAGGTTTCTCCTTTCACAATAAATGGAAAT
>CAYTMK010000030.1:0-22448 GCA_964438885.1 uncultured Erysipelotrichaceae bacterium
TTATAATCGAAAGCATACAGGATGAAGCAGGACTCAATATGTTTTGTCCATATTTCGAGTAGCAGATATCACATATGAAAACATTTTGGAGTAAAGCTACTTTGGTAAGCTTGAGTACTGCTTTATTGTTGGCTGGATGCTCAAGCAATGAAAGTAAGATAACCAGTAGCGAAAGTACAAGTGAAAAGGTAAGCACCGTGGCCAAACAAGATCATTCCATTCCTGGTGGTCAACAATATGAAGCTGTAATTACTATTGAAGGATATGATGAGCCCATCGTCTTTGATATGGATGAGGGTATTGCGCCTGAAACTGTCGATAATTTCGTTTCCTTAGCCCAAAGCGGCTTTTACGATGGATTGACGCTTCATCGCATTATGGAAGGATTTATGATCCAAGGTGGCGATCCACGAGGGAATGGAACGGGAGGAAGCTCGCATCAAATTACAGGCGAATTCGCTTCAAATGGCTTTGAAAATTCCCTTAAACATGTTCGTGGAACAGTATCTATGGCTCGTTCAACTGATCCAGATTCTGCTTCTAGCCAATTTTTTATCGTTCAAGAAGACAGCTCTAACTTAGATGGAGAATATGCAGCGTTTGGTACGGTAGTATCGGGAATGGATACTGTAGACGCTATTGCGGCTGCAGCCAAGCCAAGTGATGACAATGGCACCATTGAAAAAGAAGACCAGCCTGTCATTACTTCCATTGTGGTCACCCCCAAAAACTCTTCTAATGAGTCCACTTCTTCCAAGACAAGTACTTCTGAATAACTCAAAAGGCTCCTTTTAAAAAGTGATCTAAGTAGGATTCTTTGCTTCTAAACGCTCTTTTCTTTGATTGAATAAAAAGAAATTGAAAAGGCTTTAGATAAATGAAATATTGTATTTTTATTTAGAAAGCATGGAACCCATTTGGTTCATTGACATTTGAAAATGGTGTGCATATAATAGCAGATGCTACATGAGGTGAATATCGTGAAGTTCAAAAGAAACGATTTCCTGGCTACTCCGGACCTTACCGTGGATCTTCAATTTTCAGATCTAGAAGGAACGCAATTCATCAATACGCCGGTTAAAAGTGTCCCCGAATGCCATATTACAGGGGATCTACATTTTGATGGAAAAAGTAGAGTGATTAGCTCTTTACAATATGAAGGCGTAATGGTAGTCGAAGATTCGATTACAGGCGATGATCTTGAAGTGGAATTTGACACAACTTCTGCAAAAGAATATTCTTTTGATCCGATTGCTGAGCAATCCGATGAAATCGAAATTGTTCGGGTGTTCAAAGACACTTTGGATCTGACTGAAGAAGCAATAGAAGCCATTGTTTATGAAGCACCCATGAGCATTACCCGTTTAGCCCGCGAAGCCTATCCGCAAGGAGAAGGCTGGTCTTTGTTGTCGGATCAGGATGTGAAAAAATCCCTCACGACGAGTGCTGAGGATGATATCGATCCACGCTGGGCCAAACTAAAAGAGTTCCGTTTCGACGAAGATGACTAGGAGGTGCCCTGATGGCTGTTCAACAAAGAAGAGGTTCTAAACATCGTAAAGCCAAAAGAAGAACCCATTATAAATTAACTAAACCTGCTCTTGTAAAATGCCCTAATTGTGGAGAATACAAACTCTCTCACAAAGTGTGCCCAAGCTGTGGACAATATAAAGGCAGACAAGTACTTGCGGTAGAAGAAGCTTAATCAACTATTTCGTTTATGTAGCGGAGAATTCTCCGCTTTTTTTGTGTTTTAGGTAAAGAATCGAGTAGGAAAATGAAAAGAAATCTATTTTAAACTTTTAGAAATGGAACTTCAAAATGAATGAAAAGCCAAAACGGCGACCGACAATTTTGGCATAGATAGGAGTGTAAAAAATGGCTATCGAGAAAGTGAAAGAGTATTTTTCTCAATTCGGTATAGCGAACCGAATCCAAGAATTGGAGTTATCGAGTGCTACAGTGGACTTAGCGGCTCAAGCCCTTCATTGTGAACCTTGTCGAATCGCAAAAACACTCTCATTCCTGCTAGATGAACACGTCATTTTAATTGTTGCGGCGGGCGATGCGAAAATCGATAACTCTAAGTATAAAGCTTATTTTGGTAAAAAAGCGAAAATGCTTGCTTTTGATGAAGTGGAAAAGCGCATTGGCCATGCTGTGGGGGGAGTATGTCCCTTTGGCATCAATAAAGGAATAAGCGTTTATCTGGACAATTCCTTGAAACGATTTGAAACCGTTTTTCCTGCCTGTGGAAGCAGTAACAGTGCTATCGAACTTTCCATTCCTGAATTGGAGAAATATTCTGACTCTACCACTTGGATTGATGTGTGTAAAGGTTGGGAAAGATAACCGGATGAAATACTAGGTCAAAAATCGCCATTATAAAATCCCAGCTATATCGCTGGGATCATTTTTTCGTGCTTTCATGGGTTTTAAGACAAGCTGAGTAGCCATAAACCTAGGAGTTAGAGCTAGCCAACGATCTTACTCTTCTCTTAGATCGACAGTGGTGTAGTCAGCGTTGGTGAGCGGATCGCTGCTAGAGCTTGAGTAGGAGAGGCTGTCCTTTTCTAAAGGATCAATGTCAAGGTAAATGATTTCGTTTGGCCAGACAAGCTTTAGATGTGTGATCTTAGTTGGATCCTTAATATAGGGAGTCACGTCTACAGACTTATCCTTGTTGTAATAGATCAAAGAATCGCCTTCTCTGACCAGCTCTGTGGAAATAACTTCCAAAATTTCTTCAGAGGTAAGCGGTCTTTCTTTTCCAAAATCGTCGTAGGCCACACCGCCTCCCTGAAACCTTTCTCCATTTTTTAAAACAGAATAGTGGGCTTGACCCGATTCTGTCGTATAGCTCAGATCTACTTTCTCTCCTCGAAACCATCCAGAAAGAACGCTCTGGATTCCACCTACGTCTGCTGCATAAACACTGGTTCCAGTGATCAGAAGCAAGCCGATTACGATAGCTGTGGCATATTTTTTTAGAAAATTGATTTTTGGCTGTTTCATTGTAATGTCCTCCACCTGAATGGGTTCAGGAGGACACACCTGGGAAAAAGTTCGCTTATACTGATCTTTAAAATTCATAATGGTCCTCCGTAAGACGAGTCTTAAGAATCTTTCTCGCTCTAGAAAGACGTGTTTTGACAGCCGCTTCACTCAGTCCAGACAGACTGGCGATTTCCCGAACCGAATACTCTTCATAGTAGAACAGTTGAAGAAGAATTCGATATTTTGCGGGCAATCCCATGACTGTTTCAAATAGGCGAGAGTTTTTTGGATCTTCATATCCTAACTGCCGCTCATACTCTGCCAGATCTTCCCGATTCCGCCGCCAGAAGGATCGAAGCAGATCTTTGGACAGGTTAATCGTCGTTCGAATCAGCCAAGCGCGAAGATGCTCTTCGTTTTCATAGTCCTGCTCTGTCTGGCAATACTTGATAAGAGCATTTTGAACACAATCCTGAGCGTCTGCTGTATTCTTGAGCAGAGAATAGGCAATCCGAAATAAACTGTTCTGGTAGCGGCTAATGACAGTTTCAACAGGCAACCGCAAGAAAAATTCCTCCAAATCTCTGATACTGCGAAAGGGCCTTTCATAAGGACTACGATTGAACAGCCAAAAAGGTGACAAACTATTTTAAATTTTTTCTTTTTCTTGGAATTTTAGAAGAAATTCAGATATCTGGAAAATTTGGTGGGCGAAATTTCTCGATTTGAATCAAGCTGATATTCTAGAAAAATAACGGTCAAAGAGAAGAAAAAATCTGTACTCTGCTTTTAGAAGTGAATCTCAAAAAGAGAGACTTGGATCCTAAGTCGTTCAAATGAACGATTTAGGCTCTTTTTTCCGTTTTCTTAGAATATTAGTAAATGATTAAGATATTGAAATGGACTAAAAGCTTTATTAAATCGATCAGGATTCTAAAAATTCGACTCTCCAGCTTTTAATGAATTCCAACAAATCTGCGCTATTTTTAGTCAGGATAAGATAAATAAAGAATTCAAGGGATCATAATAAAAAATTTTCGAATGGTGTTTAGACTCCTTTGTCAAACAAAACATAAAATATAATACTTTATATAAAGCATTTATTATTAAAAATAAATTAAGTATAAACAACTGAACAATAACAATGGGGATTTGTTATAATTGATGTGCTTTATTTATGGAAGGACAGAGAATATGGAAGTTTTTTGGATTTCTCTGGCCGGGATTGTAGGCCTTTTGGTTGGCATCTTTATTATGATGGCTTATACCAAAGCAGGTCTAAACAAAAATCAGCAACAGGCACAACAAATCTTAACGCAAGCCCAAAGTGAAGCGGATGCAAGATTGAAGCAGGCTGTTCTCGATGGTAAAACCCAAGTTCACGATTTAAAAGTGGAAGCGGAAAAAGAGATTAAAGAGCGTCGTCAAGAAGTCACCAATTTGGAAAATGCGGTGTTACGACGTCAAGATAATTTAAATTTCCGTGAGGAAACGCTGATTCAAAAAGAAAAGGATCTCAGCTCTCAACAAAAGCGTATCAATGAGCGAGTAGCAACCTTAGACGATAAGGAAAAACAGCTTCAAGTGGAAATTGATCGCCAAATTGAAGTCCTCGAAGGGGTAGCACGGATGACAAGCCAAGAGGCCAAAGATGAGTTGTTTTCTCTAGTGGAAAAACAGATGGAACACGAAACCGTCGCGTACATCAAAGAACAAGAGGACAACGCAAAGTCGGCCGCTTCTCGTAAAGCGCAAGAAATCATTGCCCTTGCCATTGAGCGAATGGCGCAACAGGAAACAATGGATCGTACGGTTTCCGTCGTTGCGATTCCTGGTGAGGAAATGAAAGGCCGTATTATTGGTCGTGAAGGTCGTAATATCCGTGCCTTTGAGCAAGCGACAGGGGTTGAACTGAATATCGATGATACTCCTGATCTGATCACGATTACGTGCTTTAATCCGATTCGTCGCGAAGTAGCGCGGCTCTCTCTTGAATATTTGATTCGAGATGGACGCATTCAACCAGGACGAATTGAAGATGTTGTGAAAAAGTTCCAGCATGAAGTCGATGCCGAAATTTTAAAGGCTGGAGAAGAAACGGTGTTTAAACTAGGCATTGGACGCATTGATCGGGATATTGTTCGGTTAATCGGTACTTTGAAGTATCGTTTCTCCTATGGACAAAATGCCTTACAACATTCCATTGAAGTCGCTCTTATTGCTGGGACAATGGCTGCCGAACTAGGCTTAAATCAACACATGGCCAAACGAGCCGGATTGTTGCACGATATTGGTAAAGCACTCAATATCGATCAACAGGAAGGAAGTCATGTGGATTTAGGCTATAAATTTTGCAAGAAACATGGTGAAAAAGAGATCATTCTCAATGCCATAGCTTCTCATCATGGCGATGTGGAGCCAAAATTTTTGACCTCTCATTTGGTCATTGCGGCCGATACCATTTCTGCTGCAAGGCCCGGAGCACGAAAAGAATCCGCACAAGCCTATGTGGAGCGTCTTGAAAATCTTGAAAAAATTGCTAGTGGATTTGAAGGGGTTAGCCAAGCTTATGCGATTCAAGCGGGACGCGAGATTCGCATAATGGTGATTCCAGAACAAGTGGATGACATGGCCTGCTTCAAGATGGCAAGAGAGATTCGCGATAAGATCGAATCTGAATTGACCTATCCCGGACAGATTAAAGTAAATGTAATACGCGAAGTTCGTGCCCAAGAACTCGCAAAGTAAAAATAGCCAAAACCGCCTAGAAGGCGGTTTTTTAAGTTTGTCTTTCTGAATATCGGGAAAAGAGAAAGATCGAAAGCGACTTTTTATAAACGCTTGTTCTTTTTGGAAAGGAAAGGCATAATTTGAATTATGATGGAAAGTTTTATTTTCTTGAGAAAAAAATTCTTTGGACGATTTCTACTATTTTAAATACACTTTCTTTCCTAAAATGGGGCTATTAAGGATAGATTCGTGCCTATTTTTCGATCAAAGTAGAATCTTTCTTTTTGGAGTTCTTGAGAAAAGAGTCAACTAGGCTGGTAACTTTAGGAATTTTTCTTAGAATAACCGAATTTTAAAAGAATTTGTTTTTTTGTAGAAAATAAAAAGGAGTGATGAATATCACTAAAAATCCAACGAAAGTCTATAAGGATGAAGGATTTATAGGAAGTGCTAGATGGACTTTAGACAATCAAGGGATTTTAACCATTGGTCCTGGTCAAGTCAATCATTCTTCTTCGGCTTCCTGGCCCTGGAATCATTGGAGTAAGGAAATCAAGTTTGTGGATGGACGCGCATCCTTTTTGGTCCATCAAAGTGTAGCTCGAGCTTTTGCTCGTTTACCGAATGTTCAAGCCATCGATTTATCAGGATGGCAATTGGTTGAGGTCAAGAACCTAAGTCATATGTTTTACAAGTGTCCAAAGCTTTCCTCATTAATTCTTCCAAAATGGGATACTTCTAAAGTAGAAAAAATGAATTCCATGTTTGAAGGGTGTAAATCTTTAAGAGATTTAGATCTCTCTTCTTGGAATACCTCCTCTTTGAAACAAATGAACTGGATGTTTGCCAAATGTTATGCTTTAGAAGAACTCGATTTATCCATATGGAATACACCTAATCTTCAAACCATGGATTTGGCCTTTTACCATTGCCACGCCTTAAAATTTCTTGATTTATCCACTTGGAATACTTCCAAACTCCAGAGCTTATACAGTGTGTTTGAACAATGCACAGCTTTAGAGTCTTTGAATCTCTCCACTTGGAATACTTCTTTTGTTCAAGATATGAGTGGCTTATTTGAAGAATGCCGAATGTTAAAAAAGCTCGATCTTTCCACATGGAATACGAGCCAAGTACGACGTATGGATTCCTTATTTTATGGATGCCATTCCTTAGTCGATCTCGATATAGCCAATTGGGACACTGGTCGAGTGGAATCTATGATGTTTATGTTTTATAAGTGCCATAATTTAAAAAACTTAGAGGTATCCAATTGGAATACCTCTAAAGTGCATCAAACCAATTGCATGTTTGATCACTGTACTTCTCTTCAAGACTTGGATTTGTCCGACTGGAATACAAAATCTCTAGTCGAAGCCAAACACATGTTTAAAGATTGTAAGTCTCTAACGTCTTTAAATTTAGCCCATTGGAATACCCAAAGCCTAGATACCATTCAGAAAATGTGGGCCCAATGTGATTCTTTGGCCTATCTTAATTTGTCCGATTGGACCCTTCAAAGTATTACCTATAAGAAAGACAGTTTAGCTGAGTGCTATCAATTAAAACAAATCATCCATCCTCAAGTTCGTCCTTCTATTCTTCTGCGATTTTTCAAAGCCACCAATTGGCCTTGTCTTCCAAAATGGCTTTTTTAAGGCGAGTCTTACGACTCCGCCTTTTTTGCTTCGAGTCTTTGTATTTTTTGGGCTAGGTATCCATTCGAATCATATCCACCAAAGTTAAATTTCGGTACACCAAATCTTTGCGAGGAGTAAATCCTAAATGTTGCCAAAAACGGTTTCCAGACTTGTTGTGTGCAAAAACCACAAGATTGACTTTATGAATCCCTTCTTGTTTTAAAGCTTCTAAGGCGTTTTGAACCAGCTGTTTCCCAATGCCTTGACCTCGATCGCCTTCTAAAACCGCTGTATGGCTTATGTAGCCTCGTCGTCCATCGTGTCCACTTAAAATAGCGCCTACGATTTGATTTTTTTCATTTATCGCCACAAAACACGTATTTGGATTGCGGATCAAATAGCGGGTAAAACCTTCTTGAGAATCATCGAGATTGTTGAGACCCATACCCGAACAAGCCAACCATAAAGCATAAACCTCTTTATAATCGGTTGAATTCATCAAGCGATATCGATAGCTCTTTTTTTCTTCTTTTCTTTTTTCACTCATCCCGTTTTTCCTTTTTCTTTAGAATGGACTTTTTTCTCTTCATTCTTGTTTAAACAAAAGTCCATAAATAGGCAAAGTCCTTTCTCTTTTTTTGACTCTTCTTGTTAAACTACTCTTTATACTCTACTCCACATTTTTTTTAGGAAAAAAGTATTTTTAATTCCCATTAGGGAAAAATTCAGAAAGGAGAACCTTGAAGCATGAAGATAAAAGATACTTGGCATCTGCCCAATCATAAACAAGCCCAAAGTCGTTTAAAGAAAGATATTCCGACGATTCAGGGTGTACAAATCCAAGAAAACCAAAAAACGTTAGGACAAGGACAACGCTATTTTATTTCGACGTATGGCTGCCAAGCCAATGAACGCGATTCCGAAAACTATGCGGGGATTTTAGAAGCCTGTGGCTATGAGCCTGCTCAAAACGCCAGTGAAGCAGATGTCATTTTGATCAATACGTGTGGCATTCGGGAAAACGCCGCCAACAATGTACTGGGGGAAGTCGGCAGTTATAAAAAATATTTTCGTGAAAATCCCAATTTAATCATTGGAGTAGGTGGCTGCATGAGTCAAGAAGAAGGGTTTGCACTCAATTTGTTGCAGCGTTATCCTTGGGTACATTTGATTTTTGGTACGCATAACTTCGCCAATTTGCCCGAGTATCTTGAACGAGCCAAGAATGGGGAAAAAGTAGTGGAAGTATATTCCAAAGAAGGAGAAATTTACGAGAATCTCCCCGAGAAACGAGCGGGAAAATATAAAGCGTGGGTCAACATTATGTATGGTTGCGATAAATTTTGTACGTATTGTATCGTTCCCTATACTCGGGGTAAGCAACGTTCCCGTAAAGCGGCTGATATTTTAGCCGAAATTGCGATCTTAAAAAAACTTGGCTATCAAGAAATTACTTTACTTGGTCAAAACGTCAATGCTTATGGAAAAGATCTTCCTGAAGAAGACACCAACTTTGCGCACTTGCTTGATCAAAGCGCGGTGCTTGGAATCCCTCGTATTCGCTTTATGACCAGTCATCCTTGGGATTTTAGTGATGAAATGATTGAGGTTATCGCTAAGCATCCCAATATTATGCCAAGTGTTCATTTACCTCTACAAAGTGGGGATGATGAAATTTTACGTCGCATGGGACGACGCTATACCTCTCAACAGTATTTAGACCTCTTTCATAAAATTCGCCAGCGTATTCCTGGAGTCACCATTTCTACCGATATCATCGTGGGCTTTCCCAATGAAAGTGAAGAAGCTTTTCAACACACTTTAGATGTGGTCAAAGAATGCCGCTTTGATAACGCCTTTACCTTTATCTATTCTCCAAGACCAGGTACTCCGGCTGCTCAGATGGAAGATCCTATCGAGGAGGCTACGAAGAAAAAACGCCTTCTCAAACTTAATACGTTATGGAATAAACAAGCCTTAGAAAATCATGAAAAACTCATCGGTCAAACTGTGATGGTGCTTGCCGAAGGACCAAGTCACAAAGATCCTTCTATGTGGAGTGGCTACTCGGAAACTTCCATTCCCGTTAATTTCAAGGCCAAAGAAGACATTGCGATTGGCCAAATCGTGCCTGTTATCATTGATGAGGCTAAGACTTTTTCCTTAAATGGCCATCAAGAAGACACATTGGATACAAATAAGGGATAATAGAACCAACGATCTATAAAAGGTGGACATTAGGTTCATCTTGGAGGACTTATGGCTGAAAATGAGAAAAAAGATGAAGTGGTCAGAATCTTTGCGCTTGGTGGATTGGATGAAGATGGTAAGAACCTACTTGTTATTGAAATCGACCAAGACATTTACATTTTGGAATCTGGCCTCAAATTTCCCGATGCGCAAAGCGCCCTAGGCGTAGAATGCATCGTTCCTGATTTTACCTATTTAAAAGAGCACGAAGATCACATTAAAGGCATCCTCATTACCCATGGCCATGACGATGTAATGGGGGCTTTGCCCTATTTGCTCAAAGAGATTCGGGCCGATATCTATGTGACCCAATTTACCGCAGGAATTGTCGCCGACTTATTGCGCAAAAACCGCATCAATCACACCAAACTTAAAGTGGTGAAACGATCTGAAACTCGCAAAATAGGTGGTCGTCAGACGATTTTCTTCCCGATTACCCACTCGGTACCACAATCCTATGGCTTTGGCATTCGCACAAATCATGGATACATCGTCTATTCTGGTGAATTCATCGCAGACTATGATGACATCTCTCAAGCTTACCAAGGGGATTATACGTTTGCGAGTCAATTTAAAGACGAGGGCGTTTTAGTGCTGCTTCAAGATTCTAAAGGAGCGGAAAGACCCCATCACACTTCCCCTAATCATCGTGTGACCCCTTATTTTGATCAAGCACTTTCCGATTATGAAAATCGTCGTATTTTCGTGGAAATCTATACGCAATCTGTCTATCGCATTCAGGAAATCATTCAATGTTGCATTGAGCATGAGCGTAAAATGTGTTTCTATACCCCCGAACTTCAAACTTTAATTGCGGGCTTGGAATCGATTACCGATGCCGTGCCACCTCATTTGGTGGTTTCGGATCGTCAAATCAATGAGTTGGATGATGTAGTGGTCATTATCTCGGGACAAGGGCGAGCACTCTTTCAACTCATGAGTAACATCGCCAATGATGAGGTAGACAACATCAATATTCGCGAAAGCGATGTCTTTGTGGTGGCAACTCCCCTTGTTCCAGGCGTGGAAAAAGAATTTAAAAATATGGAAAATGACATCTACAAGCGAGAAGGAGCCATTTTAAAAATTGATCGCAATGTCAGTGGAATGCATCCTTCTAAAGAGGATTTGAAGATGATCATTTATATGACTAATCCCAAATACTACATTCCGATCAAAGGGGAATATCGGATGTTATGTGCCAATGCGATGCTTGCCGAAGAGATGAATATTCCGGCTTCTCATATCATCGTTTTAGACAATGGCGAAATCGTTACTTTTGTGAATGGGGAACGCCAAGAAGGGATTGAAAAACTCGATCTTCATGATTCCTACATCGATGGTTCGGCCGATTGGGATATGGCTGGAGTCGTGTTAAAAGATCGCGAAATTTTATCGACCGATGGAGTCGCTATTTTAGCGGTCGGTATTGATGCACGCACAAAGAAAGTGATCAATGGGCCAGACATTCAAATGCGTGGGTTGGTCTATATTCGCGATGCGGAGCATTTGACCAAAGAGATCAGTCGCATGGTAGAAGATACAATTAAGGAAATGGTGGATCAAAAACGGTATGATAATATGGCTTGTCGAACCCTCATTCGGGATCGAGTTTCCCGTTACATTTCCAAACAGACCGCTAAGCGACCTATGATTTTGCCAGTCATTCTTGAACTCAATGAATCTCGCTAAGGAAAAGACTAGAGGTAGAGCCTCTAGTCTTTTTTGATGGATTAAGAAGATCAAGAGATCTTTACAATCCTTTAAGAATTTGTTATGAACTTTATTTTAGTATGTTTAATGTTTTACAATGATCTAACAATTGATCGAATGCGATCCATTGCGATGGGTTTTTCTTTTATGGTCAAAGGGAAAAATTTTGGTCCGAAAATAGGAAAAGAGTTGCGGTAAACTATTTTCGTTGCCCTGAAAGAAAGCTTTTCTTTTTTCTGGCCTCTTCCATTTTGGCCTTTTCTAGATGAAAAAGATCTCTTCGAAAAGTAGAATTTGTGAGTAAGGAGAGTATCTTTGGCTTTAAAAAAGCGCAAGTAGAATCTTTTAGGCTTCGCCGCACTTCATGGAAAAAAGAAAGCTTTAAACATCACGTCTAAAAAACTGTTCCATCTTCCTAAAATCCATTGGTCTGTAAACCAAGCGAGGATAAGTAAACCAGAAAGGAGTCGGCTACTCAACCAAGATGGAATTTATATACTTCGCCTGACTCGGTATCTTTAGCACGATCCAGAGACTAGGCCTCTTTTTTAAAAGGTGTTTTGGTAACCATCTCTAGCTGGTTGAGTAGCACCCTACGCTTACGAAGAAACAAACTAAAGGGACTCCAAAAAGAAGGCTTCGCAAAAGAGTTCGCTTGTTGATTGTATATGCTATTCTTGCTTTTTGGATTCTTTCATTGATGACGATCTTTTCCATCGGATCGATCGGACTTTTTTTAAATGAAGTCATGCAGCTGTTAGTGGGATATCTTGGTTATGTATTCCTATTTGTAAGCTGTGTTTTGTGTTTCAATTATTTATGGAAAGCAGGTCACTTCCATTTATCCAAAAAATCTCTATGGGCTTTTGGCCTCTTGTCTTTAAGCCTATCCCTTCTTTTAGGACTTTCTCAAGTATCGATTAAGGCCCCTTGGCAAGCCTTCGAGTCTTTATGCAATACCCTTTCTTCTTTTCAGACAGGGACTTTTCATTCCGTGAGTGGTTTGCTGGGCTCTCTTTTGGCTGGTCTGTGTGCGAGTCTTTTTACCAACATTGGGGCATGGTTGATTGCGGTTGGAAGCTTAATTGCTTGTCTTGTCTTGTTAGTGGACATTTATACCCAAGATGAGGTGATCAAAGATAAAAAATCGATTCATGAGGTTTTAGAAGAAGCCCAAGAAAAAATTTTGGCTTTACCAATGCCCGATTTATCCAAGTTGGTCTCCTTAACGCAAGGGGAAAGCCAATCGACTTGGGAAGATGTGAAAGAAGTGTTACACCAGGATCCCAATCATCCAAAATCCGAAAAGCACCCTCTTAAAGCCCTCGAAACCGAAACAAAATCGGATCCTTCTCTTCAAAGCGATCCGTCCTCTTTGAAAACTATGGAAGTTTTCAAAGAGGAAAAAGAGGATTCTATGGCCCCTTCTACACCCATTTATGATGCAAGCCATTACCTCACCCAAAATATTGATTTATCCGATTCTTTGCAACTCCAAGAAGTACAAGATGATTTTCGTCCTTCTTTAACCTCTAAATTCATGGGAGTAGACGATGATCCTTTAGGATATGAGGATGAATTTGAGTCTTTTGATGACTATGAAGCGGACAATTCTGAAGTGCCTTTTGAAAAAGCACGTAAATTCGTGGATGATTTTCAAAATTATTCGGAGTCCTTGTCCTTTGCCGATTTCAAATCCTCTTCCAACCCCTATGCTTTGGAAGAGGATTATGGAGTCCACAATTCTTGGTATGAGGAAGATCGACTCGATTTTTTACATCAGCGGGAAAGCCTTTTAGAAAGTGAGGAGTTTGAAGATAGCGATTTAAGTGAATACGGTCTTGATCCGCATAGGTCCACTTTTCAAACTCCAACTCTTACGAGTTGGAATCGCTTGGATGGCTTTTCCAATGCCAATTTAGTCACAAAGCTCCACACAGCTCCTCCTTATAATCCCAATACTTATACTTTGCCCTCTCTATCCTTGCTAGAAGAACCCATTCCTTTTACCTATACCAGTACCAATTTACGGACGGCCCGTAAACAAAGCAAACGGCTTATTGAAGTCTTGAATTATTTTGGAGTCGAAGCCCAAGTGACCAATTTACACCTTGGACCAGCTGTCACGCAATTTGAAGTGTTGCCCGCTCCAGGGGTGTCGATGAATTCTTTTATCAATTTACAAAGCGATATTAAAGTTGCCCTGGAGGCGCAAGAAATTCGCATTCAAGCGCCGATTCCAGGCCAAGACAGTGCTGGCATTGAAGTGCCAAACCTGTATAAAAATACGGTGTATTTAAAAGAGATGTTGCGTCAAGTTCCAGCTCGTCTTTTAGAAAAGCCGTTGGTCTTTGCTCTTGGTAAGGATCTTATGGGCAATAACGTATATGGACGTTTGGATACGATGCCTCATTTATTGATGGCAGGAAACGAAGGATCTGGTCGTTTACAAGGAATAGATGCTTTGTTGTGTTCGCTCCTTCTTCGCACTACGCCTAGTGAAGTAAGCCTTTTATTAATTGATCCTACCAAAGAAGAATTGTTGGATTATGCCAATGTCCCCCATTTAATGGCGCCTATTCTTTTTGAGCCCTTGATGGCCTCGAGTGCTTTAAAAGAAGTGGTTGCGAAGATGGAAGAACGAAGTGCACTTTTCGCTCAAGTAGGAGTCCGTAATTTGTCCGCTTATAACAATTTTATTGTTAGCCAAGCGGATCCTACGCGCACTCAATTGCCTCGCTTAGTGATTGTCATTAACGAATTGGCGGATTTAATGACCTCTGCTTCTAAAGAGGTCGAACAAAGCATTCAACGCATTACCCAAGATGGTCGGGCAGCGGGCATTCATTTGGTTATTTCTACCGCTCGGCCCTCCATCAATGTCGTGACTGGCGTAGTCAAAAACAATATCTCAAGCCGCATGGCTTATCGGCTCGATGGTCGCTTAGATTCTCGCATCGTTTTAGAACAGTCGGGAGCCGAAAAACTCATGGGTGAGGGAGATATGTTATGGATGGATGGCACCCATTCCAGTCCTCAACGCATTCAAGGGGTGTTGGTGAGTGAACATGAAGTGCAAGCGATTTGTCAAGCTGTGATCAAACAAGCCTCTCCTACCTACGATCAAGCCTTTCTTCAATTAAAAACCGAAGGCAAACGATCAAGTGAGCCAAACGATCCGTTATATGGTCAAGTAAAAGAGTTTGTGATTGCGGGACAAAGGGCAAGTGCTTCGCTTATCCAACGTCATTTTCGCTTAAGCTTTGCACGGGCCTCACGTCTTTTGGATCAATTAGAAGAGAGCGGAGTGGTTGGGCCAGCCAATGGATCCAGACCACGTAAAATTTTGATTCAGCCCACGCGTAAATCGAAAAAGAACATCTCTTCTAACCAAGAACAATAGAATAAGCAATCGGGATGGTGAAAACGATGAATTTATTTTTAAAAACAGGAGAACGTCAATCAGGCTATGATTGCGTTTCAAGCATTGTACAACTAGGAGACTTTTTCTATGTTTCT
The DNA here is from genome assembly GCA_964438885.1 of uncultured Erysipelotrichaceae bacterium. Classification (GTDB taxonomy): domain Bacteria; phylum Bacillota_I; class Bacilli_A; order Erysipelotrichales; family Erysipelotrichaceae; genus Allobaculum. The sequence goes on from CAYTMK010000030.1 coordinate 14,850, forward strand.
GGTCAACTCGGTCAAGGTGAAACTTTTCACGAACAATGTGTCAATGCCTGCTATGCTTTGAAAGATGTCTTAGAGCAGTTTGATTTGCGCTTTGATCACATTTTGAAATTTACAGTTTACTTAACCGATATTGATATGGAAGATGAATTTCTTTCCGTATTCGAGAATTTCATTGATCCTCCTTTTCCAACCTTAACGGTTGTAGAATCTCCTCGCTTACCTCAGGAAAGCATGATTTGTATTGATGGTTGTGGGGTCAATACCTTGCGTCATGAGCGTAGTATGAACAATGCCTATTGTGAAGATTGTGATGATTAGCCGCCTTATAAGGCGGTTTTTTCTATAAACGAAAAAAGGGGCAGATGAATCTGCACCTTAAGGATCGTTTTTCCTCAAAAGAATGGCCTACTTTAAACCCAGGCTTTTAAAGCCTCGTAAAGGAAAAGCTATAAAAGAGATCTACTTACTCAGTATTTTTATAAGTCTCCACTAAATAGTGCGCAATATCCTCTGCTTTCAGCGTTTTAGAAGGTCGTATCTCTACACTGGTCTTTTTATTGTTCACCTTAAGACAAAAACTCGCTTTTCCTTGTGAACCAGTTGCTGCTGAATACTTCGAATCAATTGTTTTAAGCACTTGATTTAAATGCTTTAAAAATATGTCAGAAGACATCTTCGGTAAATCTTTCGTTTTTTTAGGGCGACTTGAGTTTTTTTGCGCTGTGTGTGTTTGAGTCCTTTGATAAGCATGACTGACCACTAGATTCTCTTGTTCTAAACGATCACGAGTCTTCTGATTGTTGGGTAAAAAGCGCAAGCGACTCACTTTTACTTTGGAAAAATTGCGATGTTGAATCGACCTCTCTCGATCCACTCGGATAGTGTGCATGATAAAGTAAGGTCGTTCTCTTTTTCCTAGAAGGCCAAGATATACAGGAAGATTATTTTCCTCTTCCTCATTGTGAAGATAGAGATAATCGGCTCTGAGATTGCTGTGACTTTGATTGCGATAATAAATAAAGAGATGTTTGGGTTCACACTGCATAAAAGAGCGTAAAACAGGCTGAAAATATATTGTTCGATCATAGCCATATCGGATTTCTTGAGTAGAAGAGCTCTCGTTGATTTCAGCCATCACATTTTTTAACCCGATTTCGTCATAGGTCTTTTCCTCTTTATGATCAATTTCTTCTACTGCATGGAAAAATTTCAATGCACTTTGGCCCCAACGATTTTGAGGATAATAATGGCCACCTACTAGATGCAAAAATTCAAATTTTGAAGGTTCAATCACAATCTCTCCTTGACTAGTGGTTAATACGACAAGTTTGGAGATATAAGTACTTAAGTAATAGTCTAAATTGGTTTTTAATACATAGGCGAAATAGGAATGATCACTTGAAAACTTCATAATTATCCTCCCAACCATCTTTTTTCTCTTCTTACTGAGGCTAAAAAAGCCAAATACTTCTAAGGAAAGAATGGGAATTGAATAAATTGTGCTCTCTATATAAAAATAAAACAAGAGAGAAATTCCCTCTTGTTTTATCGTATTCATCTCAAGTTGGCCGTTCCACATTATTTTTAGCCCGTGGCAGGCTTAGTGAGTCCAACTACTTCTCACTGGTTTGCAAAGATTTGATCTGTGTGTAATCTATCTGTCAAATCGAACAATGGACATAGAAAAAGATATTCAATATAGTAAAGTACATTTACTCTAGCGTAGAGATTAGAAATCTCATACAAGGGGGGATCTGTTTATCTTTTTCGTTTCCATCACACCCTAGAAGTCATATCCCTTAACTTCGATTAGATTGTAGCGCGAAAAAAAATAGGGCGCAAGCCATATTAATAAATATTTATCCCCTCAAATTCACATGGTTTCACGTAAAGAGCCTCTAGACCATTGAAATTACGCACTTCTTTGTGAGAAATAAGGAATTATAATTAAATTTTAGTTTTTTGTCTTCTTTTCTGACTCAATTGAATCTTATTTTTCTCTCAAAGTGGAATTCTTTATATTTTATTATTATCTCATATCTTTTGATTTCAGGGGATATTTTTTTTAGAAAATACAAAGTGGACTTAAAAAAGGAAGCCAGCTTGGCTTCCAAATTAAGCGTTATTTTCTTCAAGCCAAGCTAAAAATCCTTTGGCTTGTTCTTGAAGTGTGGCTTGTACTTTTTCAAGATCTGTGATTTTATTGGTTTTCATCTCTTCCCCATTCATCGCAAAGCCCACACTGTTGTCATAAACTTGCATCCCACAGCGCTTTAAAAGCGTAGCGAGCTGTTCTCGACTTCCCGCAGCCGCCATGCGTCCAGCCGCTCCACTGATGCAAGCATATTTTCTATATAAGGCTGTCGTTTTAAATTGGCCTGGAATGGCTGAACGACTCATCCAATCCAGAAGATTTTTTAAAACGCCAGGAATCATGCCATTGTATTCTGGGGTAAAAAACCAGATGCCATCGGCCCATCCAAATTCGGTACGGGCATCTTTTATAACCCCTTGCATTGGAATTTCTTCATCTTGGTTGAATAAAGGGACATTTTGATAGTTCAAAATCTTGGTTTCTTGTCCCATTTCGTCCAAAATAGTTTGAGCGATGAGGGCCAATTGCGTATTAAATGAGGAGTGGCGGAAAGAACCACTGACTAATAAAATTTTCATAAATTCAATGCCTCCGGTTCACCTTTATTTTGAGGGGTTTTAAAAGAAAATCTGGCTTTTTTGCTCACCTGAAGTTTTCTAAGAGATGGGAAAGTTAGGCTTTTAAGCACTGAAGAGCAGTCTTTTTTGAGCCTTTCTAAAAGTCTTAATTTTTGTTTGTAACATTTTTTTCGACTCTCTTTGACTTTTAAAGCCACCAAGAGAGTTTGGGTCTTGGCTTATAGGCCAAGTTTTTATAGAAAGGATTCCATCATGTCCACTCCAACTTATGATGAACATTCTATTGTCATTCTTGAAGGCCTTGAAGCCGTGCGAAAACGTCCAGGGATGTACATCGGGTCTACCGATCGTCGAGGCCTCCATCACTTAATCTGGGAAATTTTAGATAACTCCATTGATGAGGCGCTCAATGGCTATGGCAATGCCATTGAAATCACTCTGTTTGCAGATGGCAGTTGTCAAGTCAAAGATTATGGACGGGGAATGCCTGTAGGCCAACATCCCTCAGGAAAATCCGCTTTAGAAGTCATTTTTACTGTCTTGCATGCAGGAGGAAAATTTAGCGATGCCAACTATAAAGCCTCAGGAGGCTTGCATGGAGTCGGAGCAAGTGTTGTCAATGCGCTTTGTTCCAAAGTCGTCGTTCAAGTTCGCGATGGCAAGCAGATTTACCAGATGCAATTTGAAGAGGGAGGAAGTCAAGTTTCCCCTCTTGAAGTGATTGGTAAAACGCGTGAAACGGGTTCAAGTGTACGTTTTTGGCCTGATCCCACCATTTTTAAAGAGGCGCGGTTTTCCTATTCTACAATTCTAGAGCGAGCGCAAGAAGATGCCTTTTTGTTAAAAGGACTCAAAATTACGGTCGTGGATGCACGACAAGTGATCAAAGAGAGAAAAGATGAAGCCATCAAAAAGGAAACGTTTTTGTATGAAGATGGTTTGAAAGCTTTTGTCCAAGAACTTGATACTGATCATCCTACTTTGACCCCTATCCTTTCTTTTGAAGGAGAAAGTCAAGGCATTAAAATTCAAGCGGCTTTCCAATATTGTGATACGTATCAAGAGAATATTTTGTCTTTTGTCAATATCGTACGAACGCGGGATGGAGGATCGCATGAAACAGGGGCCAAACAAGCTTTTACCCGCACTTTTAATGAATACGCCAAACGCAATGGACTTTTAAAAGATAAGTCTATGGAGGGCAGCGATATTCGAGAAGGATTGACGCTGGTTTTGCATGTCACCGTTCCAGAAGCGCTCTTACAATTTGAAGGTCAAACCAAAGAAAAATTAGGGACTCCCCAAGCCAAAGCGGCTGTTGATGCGGTGGTAGGGGATCACTTACGCTATTTTCTAGAAGAAAATAAGGAATTAGCCGATCTTCTCATCCGCAAAATGATCAAAGCAGGCCAAGCGCGAGCGGCAGCTCGAGAAGCAAGAGAAAAAGCGCGCAAAGGAAAAGGGAAAAACCGTTCAGAGCGCATTATCTCCGGAAAACTCGTCCATGCTCAATCCCGAGATGCGACCAAAAAAGAGCTTTATCTTGTAGAAGGGGATTCAGCTGGCGGCTCAGCTAAACAGGGGCGTGATTCGATGTATCAAGCCATATTGCCTTTACGGGGCAAAGTTTTAAATACAGAACAAGCCTCTTTGGAAGCTGTGGAGAAAAATGAAGAATTGAATACCATTATTCATACTTTGGATGCCGGTGTTGGCAGTAGCTTTGATCCAGTGGAGTCGAATTATCATAAAGTGATCATTATGACCGATGCTGATGACGATGGAGCGCACATTCAAAATCTCTTATTGACCTTTTTCTATCGCTTTATGCGTCCTCTAATCGAACAAGGTATGTTGTATATCGCCATGCCGCCTTTATTTCGCATCGCAAAAGGCAATAAAGAGTACTACTTATATTCGAATGAGGAACTTGAAGAGAAAAAAACCGAGCTGAAATCTGGCTATCAAATCTCTCGCTATAAAGGGCTTGGGGAGATGAATGCGAATCAGTTGTGGGAAACCACCATGAATCCAGCTACTCGCACGCTGGTCCGCGTGAGTCTTAATGATAGTCGTCTAGCTGAAAAACGCATTAGTGAGCTTATGGGAGATCGAGCTGACTTACGACGCGCTTGGATTGAAGAAAATGTGATTTTTACTTTAGAAGATGATTTTGGAAAGGAGGAAGTGCATGGCTAAACGCAAACAACTCGTTTTAGACGAAACCATTTTTGAACCGAAAATTATTGAGTCAAGTTTAGAAGACATCGTTTCTGATCGCTTTTCGCGCTACTCCAAGTACATCATTCAAGAGCGCGCTTTACCCGATGCCCGTGATGGCCTTAAGCCAGTACAACGACGCATCTTGTGGGCGATGGAAGAAGATGGCAACACCTATAATCATCCCTATCGAAAATCGGCGCGTACGGTAGGAAATGTCATTGGAAATTATCATCCTCATGGGGATACTTCCGTTTACGATGCCATTGTGCGGCTTTCTCAGGATTGGAAATCACCTCTTCCTTTGATTGACATGCAAGGCAATAACGGCTCCATTGATGATGATCCTCCTGCCGCCATGCGTTATACCGAAGCGCGCTTATCTCCCATTTCTCAGTATTTATTAGAAGACATCGATAAAGATACGGTGGAATGGACCCCGAATTTTTCCGATGAAAAGATGGAACCTACAGTTTTACCAGTACGCTATCCAAATTTATTGATCAATGGCATTACTGGCATTGCGGCTGGATATGCCACCAATATTCCTCCGCATAACTTCAACGAAGTGATTGCAGCTTGCATTTATCGTTTAGATCATCCTCAATGCTCTTTAGAAGAGTTAATGCAGTTTGTAAAAGGACCTGATTTTCCAACGGGTGGGATTGTACTGGGCCAACAAGGTATTTATGAGGCTTTAAAGACAGGAAAAGGCCGCATTGCGATTCGGGCAAAAGCAGAATTTGTTTTAGGGAAAACCATTAATCAAATTGTCATTACTGAAATTCCCTATGAAGTCACTAAGAGTGCTTTGGTCAAACGAATCGATGAATTGCGTTTAAGTGGTAAAGTCAGTGGAATTCTTGAAGTGCGAGATGAAAGCGATCGTAAAGGATTGCGCTTAGTGTGTGACTTAAGGAAAGAGGCCAATGGGCAAGCCATTTTAAATTACTTGTATAAAAATACCGATTTACAAGTGTATTATCACTACAATGTGATTGCGATTGTCAATCGTACGCCGAAACAGCTCGGTTTAGAAGCCATGCTCGATGCCTTTTTAGCGCATCGAGAAGAAGTCATTTTAGCTCGTAGTCAATACGATTTAAAGCATCGCCAAGAGCGTTTGCATCTTGTGGAGGGACTGATACGGGCGGTATCGATTTTAAATGAGATTGTAGAGATCATTCGCGCTTCAAAATCCAAAGCGGAATCCAAAACCAACATCATGGAACACTTTGGATTTAGCCAGGCCCAAGCTGAAGCCATTGTAACTCTACAACTTTATCGTTTATCGACTACCGATTTAGAAAGTCTTCAAAAGGAACAAACCACTCTACGAAAAGAAATCAAACATTTGGAAAGCATTTTAAAAAATTCAGCCAAGCGGATTGGCCTGATGAAAAAGGAACTGCAAGAGCTATCCGATGCTTTTGTCGTGCCAAGACGCTCCAAAATTGTAGAAGAAACCGCTGAAGTCATTGTAGACGATCGCGATATGATCGTAGAGGAGCAGGTTATACTCAGTGTTTCTCGTCAAGGATATTTAAAGCGCGTTTCTAAACGCTCTTTTGCCACTAGTCAATCTAGCCTAGGTGGATTAAAAGAAGGAGATCAATTTGTTTTTTCCGCTCCTGTTTCCACGCTCGATACCGTGCTTTTCTTTACCAACCAAGGCCGCTTTGGGATGATTCCGGTTTATCAACTTGAAGAAAAGAAATGGAAAGAGTTAGGGATTCATCTTTCTAGCTTCTTTAAAACGGAACCAGGCGAGCAAATTATTCAAGCTTTTGTAGAAAAAGAGCCAAGTATCCATACGGATTTGGTTTTAGCTTCCAAACTCGGCCAAGTTCGTCGCCTTCATCGGGAAGATTTGCCCACTAAAATGCGCGGTCGTCTGATTGCTTTAATGAATCTGAGTCAAGAGGATTCCCTAGAGTTTGTGGTGGCCAGTCCAAGTCTCCAAGATAAAATTCTCTTTCTTTCCAAACGAGGCTTTGGCTTTTGGATGGAAAGTGAAGATATTCCTCTTTCTAAGGGAAAAAGCAAAGGTGTTCGGGCTATGAATTTAGAAAACGATGATGTGTTACAAGCCGTACTGACCAGCAATCAAGAGCTTTTAGAACAAGGGTGGATCGTATTAGAGAATCAAATGGGACAATTTAAAAAAATTGCTGCGGCTTCGATTGATCGATTGCATCGACCTGCTAAAGGGATGCGCCTATTCAAAGAAATCAAATCTCGTCCTCTTTTCATTTTTAGTGTGGCAAGCAGGGTGTCAAATGATCCAATCCCTTTTGAAACACCAGATCTTTCCCCACTTGAGCTCTCCATCCTTCCTAAAATGGAACCCTATGCCACTTGGTCTAATCAAGGCGCTCTGGCCAAAGCCACTCTTTTTGAAGTTCCGAGTTTGCGGCTGATTTCTGGCGAACGAACGCAACTTGAAGAAGAGGATGCTTGGCGTAAAAAGCAATTGTGTCTTTCCTTTGACGAAAAAGAGGATCTAAATCCTTAGAGCTGATAGTAAGAATTGGTTTATGTTGAGTCCATATCTCAATTTGTGTAGAATGATCGAAGAATAAAATCAAGAATGGAGCGAATATACGATGGAAGGATTTTGGTCTTCAGTACTTTATGCCTTAGTTGGTGCAGCTATTGGCGCTGCGGTTGCCTTTTTTCTAACCAAACGAAAATTTGAAAAGGAGA
>CAYTMK010000031.1:0-22285 GCA_964438885.1 uncultured Erysipelotrichaceae bacterium
TTTCACGCATACATTCACGGGTTCGAATCCCGTACGCGTCACCATTTTGAAAATAATGCTCAAGAAAATTCTCTTGGGCTTTTTATTTTAAAATTTTCTTTCATTTTTCTTGTGTTAGGTTTTGAAAAATGGTATCCTTAATGAGCGTTAAGAAATTTTAAATAATCAATATGGCGCGTTGGAGAAACGGTTAACTCATATGCCTTTCACGCATACATTCACGGGTTCGAATCCCGTACGCGTCACCAATTGTTCATTTATCAACTTGTTTGATTGAATATAGAAAAAGTTGCGACTTATTCGTCGCAATTTTTTTATTTTATAAGATGTTTTATCTTTTAGAGAAAACTTGTTTCTTCGTCTTTGGTTTTGAAAAAGAAATTGAATAAGCTTCTTATCTTCAGGATTTTCAGATTTCTAGCCATTCTGCATTCATCCTCTCAAAATAAAAACTTCAGTTAGACATCTAACTGAAGTTTTTATTTTGGATTTTTCCTTTTCGTTTCATTCTTTTTTTCGGTTTAGCTACTCTAGGAATAGATGGAGAAAAAGATTGTTTAGAGGAAAGCTGTGTTTTCCGTTCTTGTTCCAAAGCAATCCACTCATCTAAAGTCAAGGGAGTATAGTTGCTTCGCACGCAAAAACAATTGATCATTTGAATGGGGATGAAGGAAAGTTCATTGGTGGCAATTCGACGATGTTGATGATGGGAAACCATATCACAATAGGCATCGATGAATTGTTGGTCATGGGTATTATGGATATGTCCATATAACATCCAAGTTTTCGCCTTTCCTTCTTCATCGAGCCGATATTGTCCGTTATAACAGACAATTGGATAATGACTCAAAATGACTTTTCGCTTGTTGTCGTGCAATTCTGCATAGTCCTTTATCCAGCCAAAAAGCGATAAGTCAAAATTTTTGTCTTTGAGATACAAATCATGATTGCCGCGAATGAGGTATTTTTTCCCATGCAAGGTCTTCAAAAGCGCCATCGTTTCTTGGGCTGTACCCCAAGAAAAATCACCAAGAATTACAACTTCATCATTAGGGCGTACTTTTTCATTCCAAGCCTGAATCATGGCTTGATTCATTTCTTCGATCGTAGAAAAAGGACGTTGATCCATAGCTGTTAAAAGCGCACGATGGTAAAAGTGACAGTCCGAAATATAATAACGCATGTGGCGAGTCCTCTGTATTGTTTACGTTTTAATATACCTCAGGCCTTCCTTAGAATTTTAGAGAGGCCAATTCCTTTTGTGAATTGAACTTTTTTGGAAGATAGGTATCCATAAAGTCATCCAATTTCTTTAAAATTGTCGCTAAATCGGAATGGCTTTTTCCAAAGGCTAAACGAACATAGCCATCCAATCCAAAACAACTTCCTGGAACAAAAAAGATTCCAGTTTCTTCTAAAAGATCCAAAGCAAATTGAATGGAAGAAAGGCCTTCTGGCAATTTTAAAAAAGCCACTGATCCGCGAGTAGGAATATGACAAGAAAAATAAGGGGTTTTCTCTAGCCATTTGGCTACAATGGCCTTATTTCGGGCGATCACTTCTTGTGAGCGCTTGGATAGAGTCTCCCGATGGCGTAAGGCAATAGCGCCCAATCGTTCGGTTAGAGGTCCTGTGGAAATGATGGAATAGTCTCGAAAGGCATTGATGTCTTGGATTAAAGAGGCTGGCCCTTTAATCCATCCAGTTCGTAAGCCGGCTAAGCCGTATTGCTTGGACAAAGACCCTGTTGAAACGCCTTTTTCATAGAGATCACTGAGAGAAGGATCCAGCCCTTCTGGGTCTCGATACACTTCATCGCATAAAATCCAAATTCCCTTCTCTCGACAAATCGCAATGAGTTTTTCTAAATCCCCTTGATTCAGCCAAGTTCCTGTTGGATTGTGAGGATTGGCTAACAATAAAAGCTTTGTTTGGGGACGAATGGCTTGTTGAAAGGCTTCAAAATCAATAGACCAGTCGTCTTTTTTTAAAGGAATTAAAGTTGAAGTCGCTTGTAACCATTTCGGAAAATCCCAAAATTGTTGATAGCCTGGAGAAAAAGAAATCACATGATCGTTTGGATTTAATAAAAGGGACATCACCAATTCATTGCCTTGAGAAGCTCCACAACAAAGGGCGAGCGTTTCTTCCTGTTGGTTTTGATATAGAGAGAGAATTTCTTTGCGTAGGGTAGGATCTCCAGTAATCCAACCATAGTCTAAATCCAAGTTTTGAAGAGCCATGGGTTCCAAGGCCCATAGCTCTTCAAAAGTCCAACTATCCGTAGACGTGTCGGTGAGATTGTATATGGCTTGGCGTTCATAATCCGTCATCCATTTTTCACTTTGGAAATCTTTAATTTGCATAGTTTTCTTTCGCCTTTTCAGCCTCTTTTAAAATTGGATAGGACTAGGCATTCCTTTCTTGATCCCAAACCATCATACAAAAATACCGCATAAGACACGATTAAAATCGATTCAAGCTGTGATTCGAAACCATAAAAAAGCCTGTAAGTCATCTATAGACTACAGGCTTAAAATCATTGATAAAAAACTTTCGACAAAAATTCTTTGGCTCGATCACTTTTAGGGGCGGTAAAGAACGTTTCAGAATCGGCTTCTTCCACAACTTTTCCGGCTTCTAAAAAGACGACACGGGTTCCCACTTTGCGCGCAAAGCCCATTTCATGGGTAACCACAATCATGGTCATCCCCTGATTGGCCAGCTCTTGCATAACTTCCAATACTTCCTTAATCATCTCAGGATCTAAAGCCGAGGTGGGTTCATCAAAAAGCATGATTTCTGGATTCATACAAAGCGCGCGTGCAATGGCTACCCGCTGTTTTTGTCCTCCTGACAGCGAATTTGGATAGCTATCCTTTTTTTCCAATAAGCCTACTTTGCCAAGATACAACAAGGCCACTTCTTCGGCTTCTTGATCGTTGCGCTTTAATACCGTTGTTTGAGCCAATTTGCAGTTTTCCAATACTGTCTTATTGGGAAACAAGTTAAAGTGCTGGAACACAAACCCCATGCGATTGCGCAATTCCCGATATTGGGCTTTGTTTTTGGGATCCAAAATCACGCCATCCACTTTAACCGTTCCACTATCGGGCACTTCTAAGCCATGGATGGAGCGCAGAAAGGTTGATTTTCCAGACCCAGATGGTCCAATTAAGCAAACCACTTCGCCTTTTTTCACTTTCAGGCTGGCATCGTTAAGAGCATGCAGCTTTTCAAAGTGTTTAGAAAGATGATCGGCTTCAACCATGTACACTTCTTTTTCCGGTTTAGTCACTTACAGCCAACCTCTTTTCTAATTTATGAGCCAACCAGCTAATGATCAGGGTCATTACCAAATACAAAACACCAGCGGCCAAAAGTGGTGCCAAATAATCGTAATAACGTGCGCCTAAAACTTGGGCGTCGTACATCAATTCGGCGGCTCCAATACAGCTTGCTAGAGAGCTATCTTTAATGAGGGTAATGAATTCAGAAACAAGAGGAGGAATGATGCGTTTAAAAGCCTGAGGCAAGATAATCTGAAACATCATGGGCCAATAGCCAATTCCAAGCGTTTCACAGGCCTCCCATTGTCCTTTGTCGACTCCTTTAATTCCCGAGCGGAAAAGCTCACATTGATACGCTCCTGAATTTAAAGATAAGGCAGTTAAGGCCACTCCATAGACATCCATCCGCACTCGAACACCGGTTACCATCCGAATCAAAACCGGAATTCCAAGGTAGAAAAACATAATTTGCAGCAACATCGGCGTGCCACGAAAAATTTCCACATACGCTCCACAAAGCCAGTTAAAAATTTTAATTTTCGATAACCGACCCGCGGCTAGAAGAACGCCAATCACCATTCCAATCAATAAAGCGCCTAAAGCCAAGGCAAGAGAAATACCAGCTCCTTTTAACAAGAAGACTAAATTTTCAGCGGTTAAAATTTGACTCATCGAAACCTTATTCCTCTGTCGCAAACCATTTAGCGGTTAGCACTTGATAATCCTCGCTTTGTTTAAACGCAGCAATGGCTTCATTGATTTGATTCATTAATTCTTGATGCTCTTTGGTCGAATAGATGATGTTTTCTTCATCCATTAAATTTTCGCCAACAATCTTATAGCCACCTTCAGCTACATACTGATCTGCGACGGCTTTGTCGATGACTACCGCATCTAGGCCATGTGCTTTTAAGCTTTCCATCATTAAGTTGGCATCGGAAGTGGCTTTAACATTCGCCCCTTCAATGGTAGCTGCCGCTTCTTCACCCGTAGCGCCTTGTTGGGCACCGACTTCTTTGCCGTTTAAGTCCGCTGCCGAAGTGATCTCTGAATCTTCCGCTACGACGATAACTTGAGCGGAATCATAGTAAGAATCAGAGAAGATTCCTTGACGATTTTCATCATAGGTAAAACCAGAGATTCCCAAATCGATTTGGCCTGCTTGAAGGCTGGAAATGATGGTATCAAAGGACAATTCTTCAAATTCGTACGTATAATTATGGCCGTGTTCATTGAGATAATTGAAAATCCATGCGGTCATTTCGGGATCAAATCCTTCGATCTCGCCACTGGTTGATTTGGATTCATAAGGAGGATAGTCTGGAGAAATTCCAATCAAAATCAATTGCGCTTGTTCACCCACTCCACTGGTTGTAGTGGAGCTAGACGCATCGCTTGAGCACCCTGCAAGAGCCATCGCAAGCGTAGCCCCAAGCGTTACAGAAATGAGTTTTTTCATCGTTTAATTCCTTTCCTTTAAAAGATTTCTCTTCCTATAAATTTTAAAGAATAAAAGATGATTTTCTCCAACAATCGCAAAAAAGCATCCTTTTTTCTAGGAAAGGATACTTTTTAGACAGGATCTCTCCGCTTTTTCAAGACAACAGAGGCGTTCCAAAGATCTAGAGATGTTTTTTATATAGGGGGCCTGAGACAATTAAAATATTTTCCATTTTTATTCTCTTTGAGCAGCTTTTATTTTAGAATTCTTCAAATTAGAACTAGACTAAAAGCAAAAATAAAAACGGCTAAAAAAGCCGTTTTCATCTTTAATTTTTTAAAGCTTGAAGGGGAGCAGGAATGCGTCCTCCTCGATTGACAAAGACAGAGTTGTTTTCTTGGTTGATCGGCATCACAGGACCAGATCCCAAAAGTCCGCCAAAATCGAGAACATCTCCTACTTCTTTGCCAATGGCTGGAATGATCCGTACCGCAGTGGTTTTGGAATTTACCATTCCAATCGCCGCTTCATCGGCAATGATACCAGAAAGAATATCAGCACTTGTATTTCCAGGAACCACGATCATATCCAAACCAACCGAACAAACAGCGGTCATGGCTTCTAGTTTTTCTAAGTTAAGTACGCCACTCGTAGCAGCATGAATCATTCCAGCATCTTCGGAAACGGGAATGAAAGCGCCGGATAAGCCCCCCACATGGCTTGTGGCCATGACCCCGCCTTTTTTTACCGCATCATTTAACATGGCTAAGCAAGCGGTCGTTCCATAGGCTCCACAAGTTTGAAGACCCATTTCTTCTAAAATATAGGCCACAGAATCGCCGATAGCCGGAGTTGGGGCCAAGGATAAGTCCACAATACCAAAGGGAATGCCCAGTCGCTTAGAAGCTTCACGACCGACCATTTGGCCCATACGGGTGATCTTAAAAGCCGTGCGTTTAATGAGATCGGCAATTTCATCCATCGGAGCCTCTTTAGAGGCTTTGGCCAACACAGCTCGTACCACCCCAGGACCGGATACGCCTACATTTAAAACGCAATCGCCTTCTCCAACGCCATGGAAAGCGCCTGCCATAAACGGGTTGTCTTCGGGCGCATTGCAAAACACAACCAATTTGGCCGCTCCAAGACAATTGTCTTGTGCGCTCATTTTGGCGCTTTCCAAAATAATGCGACCCATTTGTTTTACCGCATTCATATTGATTCCCGCTTTGGTGGAACCAACGTTAACCGAAGCGCAAACGTGTTGCGTTTGACTCAATGCCCGCGGAATGCTTTCGATGAGTTCATAATCTCCATGCGAATAGCCTTTTTGAACCAAAGCGGAATAGCCACCGATAAAGTTAACCCCTAGTTTTTGGGCACATCGCTCTAAAGTCAGAGCATATTCCACTGGATCGCCTCCACTTGCAGCCAATAAAAAAGCAATGGGTGTAACCGAAATGCGCTTATTGACCACGGGAATACCATACTCGCGACTGATTTCATCGCCCACTTTGACAAGATCTTTGGCCAAATGACAAATCTTGTGTTCAATTTTTCGGCACGATTCATGAATATCTTGATCGGCACAATCCAATAATGAAATTCCCATCGTAATGGTTCGAATGTCTAAGCATTCTTCATCGATCATTTTGATGGTTTCTAAAATTTTTTCGGTTTGCATCGGCTCATTCCTCATTAAATCGTGTGCATGGCTTGGAAAATTTCTTGGTTCATCACGCGAATGATTAAGTTGTTAGCAATCCCAAGCGCTTCAAATTCACTGGCAAAGGCATCAAAGGTGATGTCCATTTTGTCCATGTTGACAATCATGGTCATCGAGAATACGCCATCTAAAATCGTTTGCGCCACTTCTAAAATATTGACGTTATGATTGGCACATCCATTCGCAGCCATGGCCAAAATGCCTACTCGATCTTCTCCAATTACGCTAATCACTGCATTCATATTCGTTGGGTTGAAGACAAAACCCCTATACTCCCTTCTTTCGGTCTTCTTTTTTCCTCTCCAAGTTTAATCCCTTTTAAAGTCCGTTTGCCAAAAAGCTTTGAATCGAATGGAATTTTCCTTATTTTTAAAGGCCAAATTCACGAGAAGCGTTTTTAGGCTTTGAATTCTCTTTCATTAAAAGCGTTTCATCCATCGAAAAAGCCATTCCTCAAAAAGAAAGACCCAAGTCTTCCATAGACTTGAGTCTTTTAGCTACTTCAGTGCAAATTGCACTTTGGTATAGCGTGCAAGTTCAGCGGGTTCAAAGGTGGCTTGCAATCCATCTAAATTGGCATCGTATTCGCCAGGCAAAAAACGATACTTCGCTTGTTTTTCAAAGAGATCATGGAGTTCTTTGGTAAGCGTTTTGGATAGAGTAGCAGATTTAATGGCTTTGACTACATTCTTTTTATCCACCAATAACGCTTTGACTTCTAAGTTTGTCGCTTGAAGCAAAGCTGCTTGATCGTCACACTCTTGCACATTGAAATAAAAATCGCAGGTCTGATCCTTGCATGATGAAAAATGCGAGGGGTGTTCATATAAGTTCGCTACACTCATACAGTTTTTTCAAACTTCTTATGGTTTCCCATAAGCACAGACTATTTCTTCACCTTCACCTTGACGTGCTAAGGGCTGCCCACTTCGGAACCGCTTGATTCCTACTCCCCTCAAGAGGGATAGTCGTTGAACCTTCTTTGTCTTCAAAGCTTGGCTGCTGATTGCCCGTTGTTTTCTTTTTGGCCTTCTTTTTTTGAGTGGATCCAAAGAATTTGAAGAAGAAAGAGCGTTTAGGATTTAACCATGCGCCATCCAGCTTTTTGTTTCTACTTTCGTGGCGTTTGATCAAAAATCAAGACGCAAAGCTGGCTTTGGGGGATTTCAGCAATTCGAGCAGTGCATTGGAATTTCTCCTTGATTGGCAAGTTTCCCTACCAACTGACTGAAAGCGAAAGATCAATGGACGATTTGATCCTACGCTTTTTGCAATCAAGTGGACCACCTTCTAATAAAAAGATCAGCAGTCCATTGGTCTCGCCCGCTAGTACTGAAAATGGGTCATTGGCTGCTTGCAATTGGTTTTCATTCCACTCATCGTCCTTCACTACCAAATACAAGACACCATCTACATAATCCATCGCAGCACCTTCTTCGAGGTCCCAAGGAATTATTTCATTTTTTTTCATCTCTTGTAGTATACCATTGCTTTTTCTAAGCGTTTCTCGAGAGTCATACCAAAGAAAAAGCCCTCTAGTTCATACTAGAAGGCTTAAAAGGTCTTAAATGCGATCGAGTTTTGAATCACGAGCGACTTTTTGAGCTGCGGTGACAATTGCCATTTTATAAATTTCTTCTTCATTGGCCCCACGAGATAAGTCATTAATAGGGGCATTTAATCCTTGAAGAATTGGACCAATGGCTTCCCAACCCCCAAGACGAGCGGCGATTTTATAGCCAATGTTACCAGAGGATAAATTTGGGAAGACAAACGTATTGGCATGACCTGCTACAGGAGAATCTGGTGCTTTTAAGGAAGCGACTTCAGGCGAAACAGCGCAATCAAATTGCATTTCTCCATCTACCGCAAAGTCAAGCGTCATCCGTTTTAAACGAGTTGTTGCTTCCGACATTTTGGCTACACAATGGCCAGTGGCTGAACCAAAAGACGAGTAGGAAAGAAGCGCTACACGAGGCTCTACGCCAAATTTTTTAGCGGTTTGAGCAGTTTGAATGGCGATTTCAACGAGTTCATCTGGGTTTGGATCGCGATTGATCGCACAATCCGCCATGAAGAGTTGATTGTCTTCTTTGATCAAAATGAAAGTGGAGGAAACAAGAGATTCACCGGGAGCTGTTTTAATCAATTGTAAAGCGGGACGCACCGTATCCGCAGTAGAATAAGTGGCTCCCCCAAGTAACCCATCCGCATACCCCATTTCCACAAGCATCGTTCCAAAGTAATTGGTATGGGTGAGTGCTTCTTGCGCGCCCTCTATGGAAATACGACCACGGCGCAAGTCAACCATACGCGTAGCCATTTGATCGACTTCTTTAAATTCCGAAGGAGAAATCACTTCAATACCCGTAATGTCAAATCCGTTTTCTTTGGCACAAGCTTCTACTTCTTCTTTTTCTCCAAGAAGAATTGGCTTTAACAAATTATCGTTTTTTAAATGGACGGCTGCCCCCATAACACGAGGATCCCAGCCTTCGGTAAAGACAATGCGTGTGTCTTTTCCGCGTACAAGATCAATAAGTTTGTCAATAATCATGAAATACCTCTTTTACTTCTAAGAATTTGGCTTCTTTTCAATAGTATCATGACTGAAAGTGTTTGAAAAATTGGTTCATTTCTTCACAAGAGATAAAAAATAATCCTCATTCCAATTTTTTTAATTTTTTTTATAAAGAAAAATAATCATCAAGGTCCAAATCTCTTTTTCCTTTAAAAAGACAAAAAGTTTTCTCTTTCAAATCCTCAGGAAAGACTTGATTCAAAAGCCAACACTTCTGCTTTTAAGCGTTCGACCATCTCTTCTTGGGGAATTTTTTCTATAATCTCTCCTTGACGAATCAACAATCCTTCGCCTTTTCCTCCCGCAATAGCTACATCGGCATGCTTCGCTTCTCCTGGACCATTGACGGCGCATCCCATGATTGCAACAGTAATCGGCTTTTCAATGGTCTGAAGCCAAGATTCCATTTCATCTACTACCGGTTTCATCTGCCAAGCGGTTCGACCACAACTTGGACAAGCAATTAAATTCGGTACATCTTTTTTCAAACCACAATCTTTTAATAGCTCTTTGACAATGGGTAACTCAAGACTCGCTTCTCCATTGACGGAAATACGAATCGTATTGCCAATTCCCTCTAAAAGAAGCGGACCTAAAGCTAATGTAGACTTGACCGCCGAAGTCATCACGGTTCCTGCTTCCGTTACGCCAAGATGCAATGGATAGGGAAATACCTTGGCCGCTTGACGATACACTTCTAAGCACAAAATAGGATCGCTTGATTTAAAGGAAAGGACAATATCGTAAAAGTCCAAATCCTCTAAAATTTTGACATGACGCATGGCTGATTCAATCATCCCTTGTGCCGTTGGTTTACCATATTTTTCATGGATGTCTTTTTCCAAAGAGCCAGAGTTAATGCCAATGCGAATGGGAATGCCTTTTTCTTTGCAAGCTTTGACCACCGCTTCTACATTTTGACGTGAGCCAATATTTCCTGGATTCAAGCGAATTTTATCCGCTCCTGCTTCGATTGCGGCTAAAGCGAGCTTGTAATTAAAGTGAATGTCCGCTACAAGAGGAATATGAATGGCTTGTTTGATGGTCGAGATGGCTTTGGCATCCTCGAAATCCATCACTGAAACGCGTATCAGTTCACAGCCTTGTTTTTCTAAGTTTAAAATTTGATCAATCACCGCTTGCGTATTCGCAGTGCGAATGGAACACATGGATTGAATGACAACGTGATCGTTGCCTCCGATTTGAACAGAACCCGCTTTAACAGGACGTGTTTCATTTCGATTCATATTTTAATGGGCTTGAAGGGAACGCCCGACCTTCCTTTCTTTCCCCTTCAATTTTTTTATTGAGTCTTTCTTGGAAAGCTTGAAAAAACGTTTTCAAGCGAGAAAGGATCCTTTTCATGAGCGAAAAAGAAAAAAAGTTTGAACTTGTTTCGTCTTATCAACCCTCTGGAGATCAACCACAAGCGATTGCGGAACTTGTAAAGGGAATTCAAGAGGGAAAAAAACATCAAGTACTCCTTGGAGCCACAGGAACTGGAAAAACTTATACCATTTCCAATGTCATTGCCCAAGTCAATAAGCCAGTTTTGGTGTTTGCCCACAATAAAACGCTTGCGAGCCAGTTGTATTCTGAACTCAAAGAATTTTTTCCAAACAATCGTGTGGAATACTTTGTCTCTTATTTTGATTTTTATCAACCAGAAGCCTACTTGCCCAAAACGGACACCTATATCGATAAAAACACCAAAACCAACCAAGAACTCGATATGCTGCGGATGGCCGCTATCAATTCGGTTTTACATCGTCCAGATACCATTATTGTGGCTTCGGTGGCTTGTATTTATGGCGCTTCCAATCCCGAGCAGTATAAAGATATGATTGATACCCTACGCGTTGGCGAAGTGATCGAACGAGAGGATTTGTTAAAGAGATTGATTGCCCAACAATACAAGCGCAATGACATCGAACAAGCTCCTGGAACCTTTCGCGTTCGGGGAGATGTCATCGATATTGTGCCAGGCTACTCGAAAAACTTTCTCATTCGAATTGAACTCTTTGGGGATGAGATTGAGCGCATTTGTGAAATTGATCCCTTAACGGGGAAATTGATTCAAGCGTATTCTCTTTACAATTTGTATCCCGCTAGTGGCTATGCCACCAGTATGGATATTATCAACCGGGCCGCAGATGATATCGAAGCGGAATTAGCCCAACGCATAGAATACTTTGAAGAAAAAGAGATGCCTCTAGAAAAGGAGCGCATTTCTCAAAGGTGTACATATGATGTGGAATCGTTGCGTCAATTTGGAGTTTGTCCTGGCATTGAAAACTATTCTCGACATATCGATGGCCGCAAAGAAGGAGAAACCCCTTATACGCTCTTTGACTATTTTCCCAAAGACTTTTTGTTGGTGGTGGATGAATCCCATGTTTCTTTGCCACAAATTCGGGGGATGTACAATGGAGATCATGCCCGTAAACAAACGCTGGTCGATTATGGCTTCCGGCTTCCTTCGGCTTTGGACAATCGTCCTTTGCGTTTTGATGAGTTTGAACAAAAGGCTCCCCAAACCATTTATGTATCGGCTACTCCTGGAGATTATGAGCTGGAACAAACCCAAGGAGAAATCGTTCAACAAATCATTCGTCCTACCGGCCTTCTCGATCCCGAGGTTGAAGTACGCCCCACGATGGGTCAAATTGATGATTTAGTGGATGAAATTAAAGCGCGCATTCAACGAGGGGAGCGAACTTTAGTGACCACCTTAACGGTCCGAATGGCCGAAGATTTAACGGAATACTTCAAAAATCAAGGTTTAAAAGTCGCTTGGTTGCATCATGAAATCAAAACGATCGAACGCACTGAGATTATTCAAGATTTGCGCAAAGGAAAATATGATGTGCTAGTAGGGATTAACTTACTTCGTGAGGGCCTAGATATCCCTGAAGTGTCCCTGATTGCCATTTTAGATGCGGACAAAGAAGGTTTCTTGCGTTCCAAGCGCTCTTTAGTTCAAATCATTGGTCGGGCAGCCCGAAATGCGAACGGGAAAGTGATTTTGTATGGAGATTCTATTACTGACTCCATGCGCTATGCGATCGATGAAACCGCTCGAAGACGGGCGATTCAAATCGATTACAACACCAAACATGGTATCGTCCCAAAAACCATTCTCAAACCAATACGAGAAGTTTTGCATTCCAAAGAGACTAAGGACATGACGGCTCATTATTTGGCTAAACGCCAAAAGCTTTCCAAGAAAGACAAAGCCAAATACATTGCGCAACTCGAAAGCGAAATGCGGCAAGCCGCAGCTCAATTGGATTTTGAACGCGCTGCCCAATTGCGCGATATGATGCTAGAACTGAAAGAATCTTAAAAGCTTCACTTTTATTTTTATCTTTTTTAAAGAAAAAGCCTGGCTGGCACAAAGCGCAGTCAGGCTTTTTTTACATAAACCAAGCCACACAAAGGATGGCTAAAATGCCAATTACAATCCAAAAAATCCATTTTCCATATTGGTTGTTGTGATCATCCATGGCGATCTCCTCCTTTTTTCCATAAATCTTACTTTTTTAATCCCTCTACGTTATCCGCAATCCAATGAATGGGGGAAAGGCCATTCTCTTCTAAATAGCTATTGGCCTGTTTGAAATGATTGCATCCAAAGAAACCTTTATGGGCCGATAGAGGAGAGGGATGAACACTTTGAAGAACGAGATGGTTTGGATTGTTTAAAAACCGCGCAGCTTGTCTTGCATTATAGCCCCACAACATGAAGACGATGGGTTGATCGAGATCGTTGAGGGCTCTCAAAATATCATCGGTAAACTGATTCCAGCCAATCTTGGAATGTGAATTCGGCTTTCCTTGTTCCACACTTAGAGAAGTGTTCAATAAGAGCACTCCCTGTTTGGCCCAATCTTGTAAGTCTCCGGTGCGATAAATGGGTTGGTGATACTCCAATTCGAGTTCTTTATAGATATTTTGCAACGAAGGCGGAATTTTTTGGCTTGCCGGCACCGAAAAGGCTAACCCTTGGGCTTGATTGGGACCATGATAGGGATCTTGTCCTAAAATCACCACTTTTACCTGATCCATTGGAGTCAATTCCAAGGCTTTAAACAAATCTTCCTTGGGTGGATAGATCGTTTTTGTTTGGTAAGCCGTATCCAAAAAATCACGAATTGGATCTAAAACGCCTTTTTGAAACTCTTGTTCCCTGTTTTTACCTTCTGTGGAGACGCGACCTCCACAGAGAAAAGATCGTAGATCTTTTCTTCTTGTATTTTCATACAAGCATAGACTATCTCTTCACCTTCGCCTTGACGCGCTAAGGGCTGCCCGCTTCGGAATGGCTTCATTCCTACTTCCTTATGGAATAGTCGTTGAACCTTCTTTTTTTCAAAGCTTGGCTGCTGATTGCCCATTGTTTTAAGTGTTTAGGATTTAACCGTGCACCATCTTGTCGCTTTTTTCTGCTTTCGCCACCTTTTGGGTGCGACAAGCTTTAGGGGTTTCCAGCAATTCGAGCAGTTAGAAAAAGATTTTCTCTTTTTCCTTACCTTTGCAAATTTCTCTACAAAGGGACTTTAAAGACCTTGGCGTTTTAGGCCTTGAAAATCAGTGTTTCCCAGTTCATACATTTCCTTTCTCTCTTTGGCGTACTAAAATACGCCTAGTCCATTGTACTTCCTAGTTCAATTTAATTTGACCGCTACTTATAAAGAAAGCATCTAGAGTATGATGGATTCATGTCAAAGAAAACCTCTGAAGAAAAAATTGCTCAAATGGAAGCTGCGCGTGGCTTTAACCATTCTCAAGACCAACTGAAAGCGTGGTTTCAGGAGGACTTTTTAGCCCCTTTTCCCCAGCGTGCCATTCATGTAGCAGGAACCAATGGAAAAGGGTCCGTCATCACTTGGCTAGAAGTTCTATTGGCCCTCAAGCATCAAAGCACCCTTTCGTTTACTTCCCCCCATCTCATTAGCCATAATGAGCGATTGCGTTACAATGGTCTTCCGATTTCTATGGCAGATTGGATGGCGCTTTATGAGGAATGGGAATCGCGTTTTGAAGCGCGAAAGATGACGATGTTTGAAATGGATATGTGGTTAGCCTGTGCGGCCGCTTTAAAAATTCGGCCCGATTGGATCTTAATGGAAACGGGCCTAGGAGGGACAAAGGATGCCACAACCATTTTCAATTATCCTTATGGTGTAATCACTCAAATCGGCTTCGATCATATGGCCTTTCTTGGTCCCACTAAACAAGACATTGCCCAAGCCAAAGCGGGAATCATTCAAGATGATATGTTTGTGGTGAGTGCGGAAAAAGATCCAATTTGTTTAGATATTTTTCGTCATCAAGCGGCTCAAAAACAGGCCACTTTAATCGAGGTTGATCCCAATTTTGACTTCACTGGTCTATGGCCAACCCATTTACCCCAATACCAGAAACAAAACTTCTTATGTGCCAAGACCATTTTAGAATTAGCTGGTTTATCCTTTAGTCGAGATGAGTTCAAAAAAGCCATGGAGAACTTTTTTTGGCCGGCTCGTTTTGAAATTTTGCGTACAGATCCTCTATTGGTTTTGGATGGAGCACACAATCAAGATGGAATTCAGGCTTTAGTGGATAGCATCCAACAAAGTAATTATTCTTTTGATCAAATCTTTTTTTCGGTTTTGGCCGATAAGCAAGCGCAAAAGATGATTGAACTGCTACAAACCATTGCTCCCAACATTACCCTTGTTTCGTTTGAGAGCACACGCTTAGCCGATTTAAAAGCCCTTGGGGAAATCAATCACTTGCCGATCATCACTTTAGAAGACTTAAAAAAGGGCCTCTTTTCCACTTCTCAATCCACACTCGTTTGTGGCTCTCTTTACTTTGCGGGAGAAATTTTAAAGCTGTATCAAGGTCTATCTCAACCAAAACTTCCCAAATAAAAAAGTCGCCGATCAGCGACTTTTTATTTTAAGAAGCTTTGTTTCATGAAACGGTCTCTTCCCTTAAAAAATAGCCATAAAAACAAGCATTCGATAGGAAAACAAATGACATTTTTAAGTAAACGCTCCGAAACACTTACCCAATAGGGCATTTGATACATAAACATTAAGATAAACGAATTCAGCAAAATATTGGCCAAAATGGCGACGAGAAGCTGAGCTACTATGATTTTAATCACCGTAATTTTTTGATGATAAAAAAAGAAGGAATAAATAAAAGCTTTCACGATGAGCACAAGCGCAAAGGCTGGCATATAAGCCCCATCTGGATGGACAATAAAGCCAAGAAAATCCACTACGAGGCAAAACAAAACGTTGGGCAAAAAGCCATACAGTGAACACGAAACGGCTAGGGCGATAAACGAGAATGAGACGCGAAGTGTGGGACTGAAATTGATAATTAAACTATTCAACAACACATAAAGGGCCGCAAGTAAGGCCATACCGGTAATCGTCTTGGTCTTGTTGAGAGGTTGGCCGACCAAAACTGATTTCATCCATTGAACATTCATAAACGAGGATTCCTTTCAACTTGGCCTTTCTATGGGACCAAGAAAGCAGATCTAGGCGCATTATACCGATTGGATCTTCCTCTATTATGGTTTTTAGCAATTCCTTTTTGAAAGTAAATAATTTTATAAAAATGAAAGGGAAAAAAAACCTAAGACAACGTCTTAGGCTAAAAAAGGAATAAAAAAGAGGAGGTTGGCATCTCTTGTCCATAGGAAGAACTAGAGACTTTTACTTCACTCAATTTCCTCTAAACCAGTTTCAGGCACCATGAGCGATTCAGAGGATTGGGTTGATTCTATGCTTTGGGTTGCATCTTTATCTGTTGCAGTCGAAGACTCGTCTTCTTCCGATGCATAACGAGCGGGATCGATGAGAGCTAAGGCTTGTCGGACATCAGGATCATCTTGGGCTAAAAGCGTTTTAAGCTTGTTGGAAACTTGATTGGTCAAGGCCAAAAAAGAATCTTTGTCCACAATTCCAGTTGGCTCTAAGCCTTGATCTTGTTGAAACTGTTTAAAGGCTTCACTGCTGGCAGTGGAGAAATAGGTATCCGAACGATCGGCCGAATAGCCTAAGGCGCGCAAATAGACTTGAACTGCATAAGCATTGGGATGCACACTATCAGGACGGATGATCCAAGCCTCTAAATCGTTTTCATCGGGCATGATGTAGCTCACTGAATATACTTCATCTGCCTTCACTTCAATGTCTGGTTTCAAACCCACTCCATTTACAGAAGTTCCGTTGGGAGTGGTCCATTCCGCAATCGTATATTTTAAAGCAGTCCCATCTTCAAAGGGCAAGGTAATTTGTTCTGTTCCCTTCCCAAAGGTAGTGGTCCCAATGGTAGTCACATTCTCTGGTTTATTTTCCTTTAAAGCGCCAATCAGCACCTCAGAAGCCGAAGCGCTCTTGTCATTTTGAAGAATATAAATGTGATCAAAGACAACGGGATTGGAATCGAGACTCGTATGAACCTCTTGTTGCGTGCCATCTTTGAGATTTTCACGAAAAATGACAGAATCAGATGGCAATAAAATCGAAGCAATTTGATCGGCCGCCACCAAATAGCCTCCTGTATTATCACGCAGATCCAAAATTAAATTTTGAACTCCTTGTTCTTTAAGACGATTGATCGCCTCTACAAAGTCCTTTCCACTATCTTGGGAAAAGGAAGACAGGCCAATCAGACCTACTCCGTCTATCACTTGCAAGGTGACGGTGGAATCAAAAGAGCTTGGAATTAAAGTAAGCGTTTGTTCTTGTCCATCCCGTAAAATTTTGATTTCTAAATCTTTACCTTCTGCTTGACGAATGCGATCCACCCAATCGGAAAGCGACGCGGTGGACGTATCTTCTCCTGAAATCGTTACAATTTCATCTCCAGCTTTCAAACCAGCTTGATCCGCAGCAGAATTGATATAGACATCTTTGATGATCAAATGACCATTTTCGCTTGTAGTAATCAGCGCTCCCATACCCACTGTACTTCCCGCTAAAGATTGGGAAAAAGCCTCTGATTTTTGGGTATCAAAGTAAGTCGTGTGATGATCTTCCTCAAAACTCGCCATCCCTGAAATGGCTTGTTCAATTAAACGCGAGTCAAGATCTTCCTCTTCTTTTCCGTAATACCAGTTATTTCGAAGTAAATCATAAGCAGTTTCAAATTTGGTGAGCTGTCCATTAGAGGTATGGGAGAAAACAAGAGAATAGACACCCCAGGTGAGCGCGCTACCCACTCCAAAACAAAGGACTCCGATTAAAACGACTTTCCAAGCGGCTAGACCTTGGGATGGGTGTAATTTTTTGGGTTTAACTTTTTTCATAGTCCTCTTTCTGTGCCATGAAAAAACTATGGGTTCTCAAAAAAGAATCTCCTAACGCTTCTCTTCTTTGAACGTAGAATTCTAAGTTTACGCATAGTTTTTGAATAACTTACTCCAAATTGTGCCATGTTTCTCCTTCAATGAAAAGAAATCTTTCGAATAGCCTTTTGGGATTTAAAAATTTTATAAACGCCTACAAGAGTGTAAGCAGCAGACCTCTAAAAAGGAACTTTCCACCAACAAAAGAAAGAATACTTACGATTTTTATAAGTAAAGTCTGGCTTTATCTGTTCATTTTAAATAAAAAACCAACTATATTAAATTTTAATTTGAATATTGAAATATCTTAAAAAGATAAATATTATTGAGATTAGTTAACTTTGCTCTCAAGAAGAAAAGAAAGGAAAGATAATATGAATAAAAAACTACTCTCTATTTTTCTTAGTGGTTCAATTTTAGTCCCAGGTTTTTTTACCTCTGTAGTGGCTAACGAATTAGAATCTATTGAAGAAATAGAAACAACTACTAATATCGAAATGTATCGACTATACAATCCCAATTCTGGTGAACATTTTTATACTAAGGATTCTAATGAAAAAGATACTCTTGTAAATCGAGGATGGAAATACGAGGGAATTGGATGGTTTGCTCCGTCTTCTTCTAATACTCCTGTTTACCGTTTATATAACAAAAATGCTGGAGATCACCATTACACTACTGATAAAAATGAGAAAGATACTTTAGTTAAAATCGGTTGGACTGATGAAGGAATTAGTTGGTATTCTGATGATCAACAAAGAATTCCTTTATATAGAGTTTATAATCCTAACGCGAAACAAGCTGGTTCTCATCACTATACAACTAATATAACCGAACGCGATTCTCTTGCTTCTCAAAAATGGAAGGATGAAGGAGTAGCTTGGTATGGTATTCAAGAAGGTCTTCCATCTAATCCTACAGACTCCCCTACTCCAAGTCTTCCTACCTCAGAAAAATTAAATTTAAAAGGTTACTATGTTCATTCTTCTGGAGCTGGAGCTTGGGGGACAGAATTAACTATTGATGATAACAATCATTTTTTTGGTAAATTTGAGGATTCAAATTATAAAGAAGTTGTATTCTGTCAATATTCTGGGGATATTGTAGATATTCAAAAAATTGGAGATAAAAAATATACGGGACGAATTGCGAATCTCAAACGTGAATTACCAAATCAGGCTTGGCTTGCTGGTTTTCCTTCTGATGTAAAAGTAGAAGAAGTGGATAATCCATCTTTTAAAGATGGAGATACAGTTATGATCTATTTAGCTGGATATCCAATAAGTCAAGTAAGTGAGTCAGAATATAGCTGGATGGTTCCTATGTGGGGAAGTCAAATAAAAGATAAAACTCCAGGTATATTTATTACAAACCTCAATAATGAATGGTCTGGATTTTGTGGCTTATAAGCTTAGTATTTTAAATATCTAAACTTAAATAAAAAACGCGCAGGCTTATTTGGCTTGCGCTTTTTTATAAAGAAGTTAAGTATAAATCAAGAAAGAAGATGAAGCAAAGATGAATGATATTTATCAAGCTATTGAGATAGTGAGTACCATGATTGAAATGGACGTACCTCTTGAAGTACTTCAAAAAAAATTAGAAAAAGATTTTGATCCTGACATTGTAAAAGGAATTCTATTTGAAGCTCAACTCTTACTTCTCCAAAAAAAGAATCCGAAAATGGATAAAGCTCAACACGAAGCTTTTCTTAAAGGAGAAAAGCAAGGCATAATCAAAGGGGCCATTAAAGCTATAAGCGTCCTTCTTAAATATGGAGAACCAATTCTCTTAATTGAGCATTGGTATAAAAATGAGTTCGATCCCGAAGATTTTCAAGAAATCCTTTCTCAAGCTCAACGCTTAGTTTTTAAAGGAAAGAGAGGACTAGGTCCTACTGCAACAGAGATTTATCTTGAAGGCTATGCGAGTGGAATAATGCCATATGTAAAAAATGGATCGATTTCTTTTGAAAGGCTTGAAGAAATATTAAAAGAAAGTGAAGATGACTATACTCCAGAAGAAATCCAAATAGTTATCTCTGAAGTAAAGAGGCTCATAAAAGAAGATGAAGATTAAGTTCTATATCCTTCAATAAAGAGCTAAATGAGAAGAAAAACTTTCTAAATAATGGAAAGTCCCCTGTTCTAGGAGAGCAAGAGCTTTTCTTTTGATTAGGAAGGATATAAAAAGACCGGAAATCAATCCGGCCTTTATTTTTATTTTCTATCTTTCGAGCTTGTATTCTTTCTTTGAGTCTTTTATATATTTCTAGATTTTTTCCCAGTCCATTATCTTTTAATGACGAATCTAACCAACCAAAAGACCTCCATTATAAGCCTCAATCTCCACTTGTTAAATGTCCTCATCTTCCAATAGTCTGAACACAAAGAATCCAGCCCGTGAAACTAGTTTCAGTTTCTTTTTAGTTCAATCCATTCGCTCTAAGCTTTTAAATCGTTCCCTAGATGGTGAAAAATCGTGTAGAGGCATTATAGCTAAAATTAAAATCTGTCTGTAGTCATTGAATTTTTCCACTACTCAACAAAAATAATGGCTCTAAATTTTATGGATAAAATAAAAATCATGTCTGTAGACTTTAAAACATCCACTACATAGTGAAAATAGTATCTGTAGATTCTAAGAATGTACCTATTTATCTTACCGAAAATGAACCGTACTATCCAAGAGAGTATAGGCAAGCCGAAAAGAAAAAATAACCACATAAAAATGCCGAAAGGTTCTACCTGATAAACAGTACATAAAGGTCACCAAATTACAGAATATCTACCTAAAGCTCTACAAGCACAATGATAGCCAAGCTGTATGACTGCGAGCCTTGTTATGAAAGCAATGGGGCAAGTCTTAAACTTGGGTAAATTGGTATCGGATAACGGTGGTGTTTATAAGACTTTAAAGTACAAACTTGAAGATATAGGCAAACAGCTTGTAAAAGTAGCCCATGGAAAGGTTACAAACTTGTTCTGTGGGGATAAAAACCGGTTATAAAAAACATAGCTAGCATGGAAATACCTGTGGGACTCCTCACGACAGGAAGTGAACCCTGCCATAAAAAAATAGGGATAAGCGAATCCTATTCTAAGCTTAAGGAACTGTGGGGCACAGGAATAAGCTCGCTTATGATGAGTAGACGGTACTATCGAACGAGAACCGACTGCCTGTCTGAGCCTAGGAGGAAGCCTCCTAAAGAGGTGGGGGAGAATGTCACTTTGAATTCTTATTTTGTTTGTGTTTCCCGGTTTTTGAACTCTTCGTAGTGGAATCAGAGGCTGGCCATAGCCAATGACGCTGATGGATAAAGTGTAGTTCAAAAGCAATGATACAAACGACACAACAAATGATGATAACATAGCCATGTGGATCATGAATCATAGGCATATTCTCAAAGTTCATTCCATACCATCCCGTCACTAGAGTTAAAGGCAAAAAGAGCGTGGTAATGATGGTCAATAAGGTGCTGATCTTATTTTGTTTGTCGGAAAGTTGGGTTTGACGCAAGTTCCAAATTTGAGAAACGTGATCTTTCACACTATCCACCATGGAAGAAAGCTGATTGCAACGCGATAAAAAAAGAGAAATAAGAGCTTGTTCTTGGCTTTCGTTTTGAGCAATCACAGCTTGTTGAAGGGCTTCACCAGCGGCGGAAAGTTGCAAATAATAATTGCCTAAAGTATTCATGTCTTTTCGAGTGGTTAAAATGTATTGTTCCGTTTGCGTGCTTTTTCCTTGAAAAATCTCTTCTTCCAGATTCTCAAGATGGATATTGTAAGCTTCCAAAAAATAAATGTCTTCTTCGATCATAAAGTTCATAAGCAGCATCAAAATTTGGACAGCATTCATGGCATTTAAATCATAGTTGGTTTCAAACTCCTTTAAAAAGAGTTTAAGATCACCCGTATACTCCACAAAATATAAATGATTGCCTTTTAAAATAAAACCAAATACCAGTTTATCGTGAACAGGAGTGGCTTTTTTGGGAATGACAAAAATTCCTCCAATTTCCCCTTGATAGCTCACTACTTTAGAGTAATCAAGGGGATCTCGCTTATTAAAAAGAAGATTTTGATCAATTACACTTAAGTTTTTAGATTTCAATTCTTGTAAAGACACAATTTCAATAATGGCATTTTGACGTAAAACATCTTGGTTTAAAGTTGACATCACCTTGCCCTCCTTCTTTAAGGTAAGAAAAGATTAAGCTCCATTTTTCTCGAACTTTTCCTATCCTATTCAATTTAGGAAACATTCGATAGACTTTTCAAGAGCGAATCCTTTTAATGCATTGAGGGAAAAATAAAAGCTTTCCTTTAATCGTTTTTCTGGCTTTAAAGCGAAGAAAAGAATTAGAAGAAAAAGTTCTTCTTTGTTTTTTCTTATTTTATCTCTCTTATCCTAAAAGAATTAAAAATCTTGTTTATCGTTTTTAAAGAGAAGAAAATTTTGTTTGACCGATGAAAGGGAGAGTGATAATATAGTGAAGCAATCAAAAAGAGAATAAGAATATGGGCCTGTAGCTCAGGTGGTTAGAGCGCACCCCTGATAAGGGTGAGGTCGCTGGTTCAAGTCCATTCAGGCCCACCATTTCTTATGGGGAATTAGCTCAGCTGGGAGAGCACCTGCTTTGCACGCAGGGGGTCAGGGGTTCGAATCCCCTATTCTCCACCATTTTGTTTATTCGACCGATACGAATTCGTATTGGCTTTTTTTATTTAAAGGGAATAATAAAACTTTATTTAAATTTTTTCTTTTTCTCTTGCTCTTTCTTGTTAGGAATGATAGTATAACGGAGCTGTCATTCAAAGAGAGCATAAGAAGTGGGCCTGTAGCTCAGGTGGTTAGAGCGCACCCCTGATAAGGGTGAGGTCGCTGG
>CAYTMK010000032.1:0-21456 GCA_964438885.1 uncultured Erysipelotrichaceae bacterium
CTGCATTTAGCCAAAAAGCATCATGAATCGTATTTTCTTATAGATAAAGCCTATACTCTCCCTATAAAGGATTAATTTTTTCACCTGATTGAATTATCTTTTCAAGATAAAAAAGACCATTATGGATTCTGAATTTAAGAGAGCTGTTCTTGGATTTGAATAAAAGAATGGCCTAAAAAAAAGAGAGCCTCCAAAATAGGAAGCTCTCCTTTTTTCTATCTGTAATGAATAGGTTTTTCTATTCACAAATTTTTAATGGCAGCGCGTACGGGATTTGAACCCGTGAATGCAGCCTTGAGAGGGCTGTGGCTTCAACCGCTTGCCGAACGCGCCATGTACCTATTCACTCTAGCACACCCCAAATTCAAAAGCTAGTTCTCATAAAGAAAAAAAGAATTCCTTTTGTTCATAAGTGAAGAGAAGGAATAAATTTTTTGGATTGAATAAAATTCCTTTCTCCCTCGAAGAAAAAATAAAAATTTTTAAAATCGCCGAAGGGAGAGCTTTGAAAGCCGTTGCGAAAGAAGAGAAGAAGCTGTTTAAAATCCTTAAAATCATGTGAAAAAGCGGTAAAAAGGTCGGATATATTTCGAAAATTCTTTTCTTCTCTATTGAATCTCGTTTATAGTGGACGGGATTTGAGATTTGAAGAAAGGAAGAAGAAAATGAACAGTCTCAGTATGGAGATCGTTTTGTTCATTGTGATGATCATTGCAGCATTTGCTCTTTGTTATGCGGCTACCTTATATGGATCAGTCAAAAAAGAAAGCTCTGGCAATGAACGCATGGCAGAACTCTCCACATTTATTCGTGAGGGGGCCATGGCTTTCCTCGCTCGCGAATATAAGATTATCGTCATCTTCGTTATCATTGTGGCGATTCTTCTAACTGCACTTGGCTTTATTCCCTCTTTGCAAGGCATT
This sequence comes from uncultured Erysipelotrichaceae bacterium, assembly GCA_964438885.1. Classification (GTDB taxonomy): domain Bacteria; phylum Bacillota_I; class Bacilli_A; order Erysipelotrichales; family Erysipelotrichaceae; genus Allobaculum. Next base: position 924 of record CAYTMK010000032.1, read on the forward strand.
GATGGAGTGGGATGGAGTGGTGCGATCTGCTTTATCATAGGGGCTTTATTCTCAGGCTTAGCCGGTTTTATTGGTATGAAAGCCGCAACGGCTGCCAATGCCAAAACAGCCGAAGCAGCTCGAACTGGTGGAATGCCAAGTGCCTTACACGTCGCCTTTAATGGGGGATCTGTTTTAGGAATTTCGGTAGTCGGCTTTGGCTTGCTTGGCTTAACAGGCCTATTCCTTTTATTTACCTTCGTCTTTGGCGAACCCGAACAAGCTGTTCCTGTCGTGGCTGGATACTCTCTTGGTTGTTCGATGATTGCCTTATTTGCGCGTGTTGGTGGTGGGATTTACACCAAAGCGGCTGACGTAGGGGCTGATTTAGTGGGAAAAGTTGAAGCGGGAATTCCTGAAGATGATCCTCGTAACCCCGCTGTCATTGCCGATAATGTAGGTGATAACGTGGGCGACATTGCCGGAATGGGGTCAGACTTAAACGAATCCTATGTTGGCTCTCTTGTTTCCTGTATTGCTCTTGGCTTGACCGCTACCATTGAAGGAATCAGTGTCTCAGCGCAAGCTACTTTATTCCCCTTTATCATTGCGGGAGGGGGAATTATCGCTGCTGTTTTAGCGCAAGCGTTTGTGCGCATGAAAAAGTGGGAAAATCCCCAAAAGGCTTTGAATCTTGCCACCTATGTGGCCACTATTTTAGAAGTTTTAACCGCTCTTGTCGCTTCTTTATTGCTTTTCAATAGCGTAAAACCCTTCTTCTCCATTGCCGTTGGTTTGGCAGTAGGAATCTTGCTTGGTAAAATCGCTGAAGTCTACACCTCCGATGAATATGCGGCGGTAAAAGAAATCGCTTCGGAATCCGAAACGGGTCATGCCACCAACATTATCGCAGGGTTCTCCGTGGGTATGGAATCCACCGCTTTAACCATCTTGACCTTGGTTGGAGGCATTACCTTGGCCTATATGTTTAGTGGAATGTACGGCATTGGTTTGGGTGCTGTCGGAATGCTTTCGACTTGTGGTATTACCGTTTCCGTTGATGCCTATGGTCCTATTTCGGATAACGCTGGTGGAATTGCGGAAATGGCCCACTTGGATCCAGCTGTCCGCAAAATTACCGACCGTTTAGACTCCGTTGGAAATACGACAGCGGCCATTGGTAAGGGCTTTTGCATTGGTTCGGCGGCTTTTACGGCTTTAGCTATGATTGTAGCCTTTGCCCAAGCGGCGGAATTGAAAACCATTTCTCTTTTAGAACCTGGAGTGTTGATCGCCTTGCTCTTTGGCGCGATGCTTCCCTTCTACTTTACGGCTTTAACCATTCGCTCCGTTGGTCGAGCGGCCAATAAGATGATTGAAAATGTGCGTGAACAATTCCGAAACGATCCAGGCATCTTAGCTGGTACCTCCAAGCCAAACTATATTGAATGCGTAGATATTTCGACTAAAGCGGCATTGCATGAGATGATCTTGCCAGGTTTGATTGCCTTGGTTAGCCCCATTGCGATTGGTTTGTTGTTAGGGTGTCAAGGACTTGGCGGTATGCTTCTTGGGGCGCTAGTTTCGGCCATTATGTTGGCTGTTTTCATGGCAAACTCAGGTGGCGCTTGGGATAATGCCAAAAAGTACATTGAATCTGGGCAACATGGCGGCAAAGGCTCCGATGCCCATAAAGCAGCCGTTACAGGCGATACTGTTGGTGATCCCTTTAAGGATACAGCCGGACCTGCTATGGATATCTTGATCAAGTTGATGTCTGTTATCTCTTTGATTTTGGCTCCAATTCTTTCGCAACTTACTCCTTGGCTGAGTTTCTTATATTCTTAAACTTTTAAACGCTGCTCTTAAGAGCAGCGTTTTTTAATATCAAGGAATAGAAAAAAGAGAGGAAATAAGAAAAAAGAGGCTTAAAAGGGTCCACTAAACTTCTCTTGAGATTGTTTTTGAAACCGACTAGACTTAAATTAATAGAAAAATTAAGAAAGGAGCAAATTGGCAAGATCGCAATGAGGCATGCCAATTTTATCGTTGAATGAAAAAGAATCTCATCTTAAAAAAAGCTCTTCCTTTTTTAACCGCAAGCTTCTTATGGCTCCCTAATTCTTTGGTTTATGCGTCCGAAGATCTTTCATCCATCCATAATTCTCAAGCTTCAAACGGTGAAAACACAACCGATCCAAAAGAGGATGATGCTTCCACCATCAATGATCCAAGCGAAGAACCCATGACGCCTAGTGAACCCGAACCTGCACCCGGTGTGAGTGCGACTCGAGCTGGCGAAAAGAGTCTTTATGAATGGAAGCTTGACCAAGAAGATTATCAAGAGCGTAAAAAGAAAGCCTTGACTCAAGCCGAAAAAGAGGCCTTACAAGAGCGAATCGATGAAATCGATGACATTATCCATCGCTATGAAGGCATTCCTATGTATCGTTTATACAATTACGCTTCTGGAGAACACTTTTATACGAGTAGTGAATCCGAACGGACTCAGCTTATTGCGGATGGCTGGAAAAGCGAAGGAATTGGCTGGTATGCTCCAAGCGAAGGAGACCCTGTTTACCGTTTGTTTAATCCAAGTGGAGACCACCATTACACCCCTTCTAAGGAAGAACGTGATGCGTTGGTGAACTATGGTTGGGTCTATGAGGGCGTGGGCTGGAAAACTTTGACTAAACAAGATGGAGTAAATGCCGCCCCTATTTATCGTCAATACAATCCAAATGAAAAGATTTGCAACCACAACTACACTGTGTCTGTCAACGAAATGAAATCGCTCATTCAAATGGGTTGGAAAGATGAAGAAATCGGCTGGTATGGAGTAGCTCCCTATTCCAAAGTGGTCAATGCCAATGGGTCTACCTATTTTTACAATTACAACACCATGGAACCTTTAATTGGGGATCAGACGATTTGTGGAGTTCGTTACTATTTATTGCCAAAATCCAATGGAGAAATGCTAAAGGGGCTGGCCTTTTTAAATGGAGAGTTCATCTTATGTAGTGAGGATGGCGAACGCTTATCGGGATGGCAAAATTACTATGGTCAAACCTATTTCTTTGATCGCAAAACCTTTGTGGCTTTAACAGGCATTCAAAAACTCACTAAAGAACAAGATGGTCAACGAGCTCGCATCGTGGGATTTGATCAATTTGGTCGCTTATTGCGCAATAAAACCGTGGATGGTCAAAAATTCGATGCCAATGGCGATTTGGTTACCCTTGATGAAGACCAAGAGGCATGGTTAGAAGCCCATCAATAAGAAAAGTATTTGTAGCTCAAAAAGGACGATTACGTAAATGTAATGGTCCTTTTTTTATGAACTTAAAAATTTTTCTTTTGTTTGCGCCTTTCTTTTGCTTTTTTCGCTTATAACAAATTGTCCCTGTTTCTATCCAAACGGTGTGGCTACTTTTCTTTCAGGAATCCAACCAAAGAAAACCCTTTAAAAGCCACAAACAGCCATTTCTAAATGAAGCCTATGACTTGTATACTTGTATCTAAAATTCGCCTAAAAATTAGATCGAGGCTCTCTTTAAAGGCAGTAACAATCTTGTGAATTGACCAAGAATCATAAGAGTTTTTCCTAACAAAACGAGTTTAAAGCTTTGGAAGAGCAGGTGATGAAAAGCATAGAGGTTTATAAACCACTAGAAAGGAAGGTAAGGTGACTAAAACAGACACTACATTGGCTCAAGCTCTCATGATCACGGATCAACAAGCCCAATATGATGCAGCTTGTAAACGTCTTTTAGCCGAAAAATCGATTTTGGCCCGTATTTTAAAGGCATGTATTCCTGAATTTAAAGAAGTGGACCCCGAAGAAATTGCCAGAAAGTACATTGAAAGTACGCCTCAAATCTCACTTGTTCCTGTTCTCCCAGACCAAGAAGGAGCCTTAATTAAAGGAGAATTGACCGAGGACCGAACTTTACATGAAGGCACTATTTTTTACGATATTCGTTTTCGGGTCTTGGTTCCAGGATCAAAAGAACCGACCTCCATCCTTATTAACCTAGAAGCTCAAAATGACTTTTGGCCTGGGTATTCGCTCATTAAACGAGCAATTTATTATGGAAGTCGAATGATATCGGCGCAATATGGTCGTGAATTCATTCACTCTCATTATGATGGAATCAAAAAAGTTTATTCAATTTGGATCTTTCCCAATCCTTCTCAAGACTTTAAAAACAGTTTAACGGAGTTTTATATTGATCAACGTCATCTTGGAGGTCACAAAGTTCCCTATTTGCCAGAAAGCGATTTAATTCATGTGATTTTCATAGGCCTAGGAAATCCAGAAAAAGCTCAAGAAGCCAGTATTTGGCGTATGTTGGGAATTCTTTTAAGCAATGAAATCAGTAAAGAAAAGAAGCAAATAGTTTTAGAAAATGAATATAAGCTTGAATTGGTACATAATTTAGAAAAAGAGGTGATCGAAGTGAGCAATTTAGGACAAGGTGTATTTGCACAAGGATTAGCTCAAGGCCGAAGTGAAGGACTTAATGAAGGGCGCGTGGACATGCTTTTTAAGATTATGAAAAAATTGAATCTTAGTATCGATCAAGCCCTTCAATTTGGTGAGATTCCTCAAGAAGAACAGGCAAGGTATCGAACTTTACTTCAGGATATGACTCAAAAGACTTCTTTATAAGGTTTTTCATTTTTTAGTTATTAAGAGGGAATACTTAGATAAGTATTCCTTCTTTTTTAGATTAGATAAAAAATAGTTGTTTTTTAATGATATAGAGAATAATAATTTTTCAAAAATAAGTAGAATTTTGAGTTAACCCAAAATTTAAAATAAGGAGGAAATTGAAATGAGCAATTTAGGACAAGGCGTATTTGCACAAGGATTAGCTCAAGGCCGAAGTGAAGGACTAGCTCAGGGTCGAAGTGAAGGGCTTAATGAAGGGCGCGTGGAAATGCTTTTTAAGATTATGAAAAAATTGAATCTTAGTATCGATCAAGCCCTTCAATTTGGTGAGATTCCTCAAGAAGAACAAGCGATGTATCGTTCTTTGTTGGAGAACATGGCTTAGGAAATTACTTTATAAAAAACCTCTCTTCTAAAAGGAACACGAATTTGTCGTTCCTTCTTTTTTTATTTTTAATTTTTCTAGGTAAAACAAGCATAAATTCTAAACTTTTTCCAATTTTCCTTCTTTTTCAAAAAAAATTTAAATTTTCGTTGTATTATTCAGATTTTTATTAAATTTTTTGTTGTGGGCAGAGCACTTGACTGTTAAAATTTTTTGAGTCAGAAATCTTTAAAATTCTGATCATTTGCTTGAAGACGGCCTCAAGGCTATGCAAGCAATCTCAATGCGATCTCAATAAGCGCCAACATCTCACTCTGGGTGTGGCCTTTTTATTGTGTCGCGCAAGAGAATGAATGGCTTCTTAAAAGAAGTCCTTTTTCAAAATTTAGAAAAAAGAGGTTTTTATGAAGATATATCCTTTCTATAAAAAGATGCTTCTTAGCCTAGCTACAAGTTCTTTGTCCTTCTCGGCTTTTTCCTTGCCTATTTTAGCCCAAGAAATGGAAGAAGAAATAAGCGAGGCAAGTCAGCAAACTGATGAAATCTTTGAAACAACACTAGAAGAAATGGAAGCTAAGGCAGAGGGTTCTACACCAGGGACAGGAACGATTTATGAATGGAAACTCTATGCGCAAGAATTAGCTGATCAATATGTCCAGGCTTCTGAAAGCGAAAAAGATCCATTAAAAGCTGAAATGGATCGGGTAGAAGACATTTTGAAAACGTTTGAAATGACACCCATGTATCGCCTTTATAATAAAGGTTCAGGAGAACACTTTTATACGGCAAATGTCCAAGAGCGTGATCACTTGATCGAAGAAGGTTGGCAAAATGAGGGAATCGGCTGGTATGCACCAGTCAATACAGGAATTGATGTCTATCGTGTATACAATCCTGAAGGCGATCACCACTATACAACCGATGTCAAGGAAAAAGAGGCCTTGATAAAGGCTGGCTGGCGTGATGAAGGCGTGGGCTGGAAATCCTTTGAGGGAGATGAAGTCAATGCGGTTCCAGTCTATCGTCAATACAATCCCAATCAATACCTATGCAATCACAACTACAGCGTCTCTGAAAGTGAAAGCAAACATCTCATTGGCATTGGCTGGTTGGATGAACACGTTGGTTGGTATGGCATTACGCCTTATTCGAAAATTGTTAGCGACAAAGGGGTTCAATTTATGGATTTAGAAACCATGAAGCCTCTTACTGGTTTACACACCATCAACGGTACGACCTATTATTTAGACCCCAATAACGATGGCTTTGCCTCTTCAGGACTCATTCAAGAAGAAGACAAAATTTACATTCTCGATGCCCAGGGTGAAAAGATGAAGGGCTGGACTGAGTATGAAGGCAACACGTACTACTTAGATCCCACTACTGGAGAAGCGAAAATTGGCTCGATGCTTTATCCCAAAGCGGAAAGTGGTAAAAACAAGAACATCATCGTCTGCTTTGGAAGCGATGGAGCCATGCTTAAAGATTGTACAATTGATGGCGTTTCCTATGGACCCGATGGGGAAAAACAAACCTTAACCACAGATGAGCGCATCTTATTGGATTGCTATGGAGTATATGATCAAGTAGGCCAGGATTTAAGAAGTTGCTTTAATTGGACTTACCAAACAATCGTCTATAAAGCCTTCAATCCCCAATGGCGTACTCCACCGGCAGGACGAACCCACATTCAAAACTTTGCCCTATATGGCTTAGAAAGCCATACAGGAAATTGTTACACATTTGCTTCTACGTTCTTATCCTTAGCGCGCAATTTGGGCTATGAAGGTCGTTTAGCCAAAGGAACCGTTCAAACGGTCAATGGTCAAGAAGAGCACGGTTGGGCGGAATTGAACATCGATGGCAAATGGTATCTCTTTGATGGCAGTTTTGCCCAAGGATTCAATCCCAATTTGTGTTACATGCAACCCAAAGAACGTCCTACATTCGTTTATACTGTTCAAAGTTATCACTATGAGTAAGGCAAAGTCTTAAAAGACTTTGTCTTTTTTTTAAACCTTCAAAGAAAAGAAAGGTTTCAAGAGAGTTAGAATAATAATTTAAACTTTAGGCCTTTTTTGTCGATTTGGTAAAGTCTAATGTTTATGAGTAAAATAAGGTCAGAACTCGCAATGAAGGACAAGTCCAAGCCTTGTCCTTTGCTCTTGGAAGGAGGTTAACTGCTTGGTTTTTTCTTCCATGGTCTTCTTATGTGCGTTTTTGCCCGTGGTATTTTTGTTGAGTCGACTTTCCAAGTCCATTCCTTATCAAAATGGCTTATTGATCGTTGCCTCCTTGCTTTTTTACGCCTATGGAGAACCATATTATATTTTATTGATGCTTTTTAGCGTGTTTATCAACTGGTCTTTAGGATTGACCATGAAAACTGGTCCTAAAAACTGGTCCTTATGGCTAGCCATCTTCATCAATATTGGCTTGTTGTTTGTCTTTAAATATTTGGATTTGGCTCTTGAAGGTCTCAATGCCCTTTTTGGTCTAGCCATTCCCTTACCCCATTTGCCTTTGCCGGTTGGAATTTCCTTTTTCACCTTTCAAGCCTTAAGCTATGTCATCGACGTGTATCGTCAAGATGTTCCTGCCCAAAAAAGCCTGTGGCATGTGATGCTCTACATCTCTTTGTTTCCGCAGCTGATTGCAGGACCTATTGTAAAGTATCACGATATTGCTTTAGAAATTGAAAGTCGTCAGATGGATGCCCAAACCACAGCTCTTGGTTTTCGTCGCTTTTGTGTCGGACTTGGAAAAAAGGTTCTCATCTCCAACACTTTGGCTAGCACGGTGGATTTACTTTTTGCGGCCAGTCCTTCTTATATCAACATTGGTACGGCCTGGATTGCGGCCATTTGTTACTTGTTTCAAATTTACTTTGACTTTTCAGGGTATTCGGATATGGCCATTGGCTTAGGGGAGGTCTTTGGCTTTCACTTCCATCAAAACTTCAATTATCCTTATATCGCCTGTTCCATCCAAGATTTTTGGCACCGCTGGCACATCTCCCTTTCCACTTGGTTTCGCGAATACCTCTACATTCCTTTAGGAGGCAATCGCAAAGGCAAAGCACGCAAATATCTCAATGAGATGATCGTCTTTTTAGCGACCGGTATCTGGCATGGAGCCAATTTGACCTTCATTTTATGGGGATTATGGCATGGTTGTTTCATCGTCTTAGAGGATCTCTTACAACTCAAACGCTTGCCTAAATTTTTAGGCTGGATTGGAACCATGCTCATCGTCATTGTGGGATTTGTGATGTTTCGGGCCGATACCGTATCCCAAGGCTTTTTAATGATTAAACAGATGTTTACAGGATTCAACTTCGATTGGAATTCTATGGCTCTGTTGTATTCTGTTTGCTCCCCTGTTTTAATAGTGGCGCTTATCGCAGCGGCTTTTGGCAGTGCGCCTTTGTGGAAGCAAGTCGACTTTGATGAACCCCCCTTACTCGGGTGGTCTTATCTTGGTGGCTATGTTCTTTTGGTGGTTTGCCTATTGGCTTTATCTGCGGGGACGTATAATCCCTTTATTTATTTCCGTTTTTAATTATGAAAAAATTACTCCCAAAATTGTTTATCACGGTGCTGATCACGACTCTTTTGATTCCTTTGGTAGGTATGTTGTTTTGGTCAAGCGAGCAAACGAGTGAAAAGCGCGAACTCGCTGCTTTTCCCGCTTTGATCGAAGAAGGCCAATTCAACGCCGAGATTTTGTCAGAGCTTGGAAGTTGGTTTGATGATCACTTTGCCTTTCGCTCTTGGCTAATCACTGCTTATGCGGATTTGGAAAATGCGCTCTTTCGAGAATCGAGCATTCGTAATGTCTTGCGCGGTAAGGACGATTGGCTGTTTTATCAAGAAACCCTCGATGACTTCACTGGTCTTGAACGCTTGAGTGATCGAGAAGTATACAATATTGTTCACAATCTGCAGCTCATTCAATATTCCATTACCTCTCAAGGATCCAACTTTTTGGTCACCATCGTTCCCAATAAAAACACCGTTTATCCCGAACAGATGAAAGAGCGCTATCTTGAAACCGAAGACAAGGACATCGATCGCTTGATGAATGCCTTGGCGCAAGGTGGAATTCCCTGTGTCGATTTGAAAACGCCTTTGAAAGAAGATGAGCGTACCTTATATTTTCACAAAGATTCCCATTGGACCAATCAAGGGGCTTTAGTGGCGTATAACGCTTTAATGGATGCCATGGGTCTGGAACATAACAATCTCTCCACCTTTGAACCGACCCCTACTCAAACTCACGAGTCGGATTTGGACACGATGCTTAATCCCGAAAGTGCTACTCCTGAAATCGATTATGACTATCAAAAAGCCTTCTCCTTTCAGGTGGACCATGACATTACGGATTTTATGGACAACTGGATTGAAACGTCTAATCCTGCGGGATCTGGCACATTGTTGTTGTTTCGCGATTCTTTTGGTGAAGCCCTTGCGCCTTTTTTTGCCAATCATTTTGCCAAAAGCTACTTCTCTCGCTTCACGCCGTATAACTTGGTGCAAATTGAGGCTTTAAAGCCCCAATGGGTCATCATCGAACGAGCCGAGAGACGGATGGAAGCCTTTCAAGAACAAGCCGCGATCATGAAAATGCCAGTGGTGCCCAATATGACCTATCCTCAAAAGGAGGACCTTGAAGAAAAAGAGGAGACTTCTCTTTTGAATCTTCGCAATGCGGAGGGCTGGATGTACATCTCAGGAACCATTCCCGATCTTCAAGTTGACACCCAAATTTACCTTGAAACGACTTGGCCAAATGGACAAACGTATACCTATCCTGTCTTTTATCTGGAAGATGGATATGGGGTGTATTTGATGAAAGACTATTTGCCTAAAGATACGATCGTCAAAACGCTCATTAAAAATGGAGAGGAAGTTTTGTGCTTGGATATTCAAAGTGTTCTTGAATAAGCCTTTAAAATTTGTCAAAATAGATTTTCAAAAGCCCATGAGGCTTGGAAAGGATTTTTTGAAATGTATATCTCCACCAAACGATTGTTGTCGGGGCTTGTGGTAGCTGGTTTTCTTTTGGCCGGATGTTCTTCTTCTAAAGAAGCCAGTAGTCAAGCTTCTTCTTCGATTAGTACAGTGGTCAAAGAAAATTTAGTCTTTGGAACGCCGACCAGCCAAGCTCTACGCGTGGTGTTTACCAATAGTACAGGGCTTGATATTGATTCCATTAAATTGGTTCCCATTGAAAGTGACAAAAATGTTACCTCTCCTGAATTGATGCCAAGCAATAGCCAATGGAAAAATGGTGACCAAGCCGATCTATATGTCCAAAGTGGCGATAAAGCCCTTGGAATGTCGCTTGAAATTCAGGCTAAAAAAGATGGAGAAACGCAAACCTATACCATGCCTGTCTTTCCAACTGCTGCTTTATTTGAAGCCGCAACCCTAGCGCGCGATTCTAAAGCCAGTACGAGTTCGAGTACTTCGAGTGCCTCAAGCGCTTCAAGTAGTAGTCAAAGTACTTCTCGTTCAAGTCTTTCTTTACAAAGCATCTTGAAATTAGAAGATGAAGAACTCGTGATGACCTGGCGTCAAGATGGGCAAACGATGTCTTCTCAAGACTATGAAGCTCCTGAAATCAGCGACGAAGGGGTGGTCGATGAGGCCGAGGTAACGGTAGAGGAAAGCGTGGAGGAACCCACACCACCCGTTACTCAACCCACAACGCCTGTCGAAGAAACGCCTTCTTATAGTGAACCTGTTGTGGAAACCCCAACGGTTCAAGAACCCGCCTATACGGAAGATGACTATTACTATTCCGATCCAGTCTATATTCCCCCTACGACTTCTACAGCGCCCTCTTCTCCAGTGGTTGATCCAACCTATGGAACGCCTATCGTCAATCCAACCGAAGCGCCAAGTACGCCCACTGCTCCCGCTACGAGTTCAGGAGGAGCAGCCACAAGTACGCCTGCTGTTCCCGATCAGGGCGGTGAAAACTGCGTTAACCCTGGTGATTTGATTTTAAATACTGAAAGTTCACCTATAGCCTAGCCAAGCGCTAGGCTTTTTTTGTATTCAAAAGTAAAGCACAAAAAAAGCTCCTTGTCGGAGCTTTTTTACTTTGATTTACGTATGGTATTGGGGTGTTGAACATGAGGGGTCTTGGTGGCTTCTTCGGAAGTGGAAAATTCATTTTCTGAATCAGCCGATTTGAGTTCGCGTTCAATCAAAAGCACCATACACGCTTTAATGACGATCAATAAAAAGACTTCGGTAATGTCTAGCAAAGAAGTCGCGGTCACCGTGCGTAAAATCTCGGCCCCAAGTTTAAAGCTTAATCCAATGGATTGTCCATGTAACAAATAAATGCGCGCATAGCGATCATGCCGAAAGAGCTTGACGAAGGCAACGACCGTAGAATAGACAATCAAAGCGATGGAAAGAAGTTCTAAAACATACATCGCTAAGGCCGCTACATCCACAGTCAATTCATGCAAGAACTTCGTACTGGCCGACATGTAGGCTTCTTCCCTTAAAATGCCTAGCATTAGAGGATTCATGAAGATTCTACTACTCAAAATATGGACAAATATACCCATATGGAGAAAATTCCTGCTTCATCCTGTACGCTTTCGATTATAAGTCCTACTTACAAGTTCTTCTACAGTCCACAGGCGTTAATTCCCAGCCTACGGTACATACTTTGCTTTTTTATGCACTATGATAAGTCAGACAATCTCTCAGGTTCAGGCTTGCATTGAAATTCCTGTCTATTGTGTATCCGCATTGAAGAATATGTTCGGTCTGTTCAAATCAACTCACAGACAGGTTTTGCTGGATGGATAAAACCTATCAACAAATCGTAGTTCAATACCCTTTACATTTTGCAGTTATCTTTGTTCTAAACTCGAACAATTTCTGTTGGTGCCTTTGAAAGATGTCTATTCCTCTAGGCTGCTGTTCAGATCTTCAAGTCCACGCTGGCTTGGTTTTCACCAGCTCTGAAATCACCTTGTTGATTTGTTCTGATACAGTCTAGTTTTTGATAAAGTTTTTGTACTTTCAGCTTCTGTTTTCGAATATTTTGTCGAGTAGCTTCTCCTTTCGAGTTATTTTTTGTTTTTTTCAGACTTTCGTATTTCCTCGAAAGTCTCCTTTACCATTTTAGGCTGCGCTTTTTTTCAAAAGTATGGGAAAAAATGGTTTTGTTGCTTCAAGCCTACCGAAAATACTGCCTGATAGCGCTTTATTTGCCCAAACAGAAGCGCGAAAACAAAGTATCCAACAAATCATCGCGATGCACTTCGCCAAGAATCTCCTTGAGATGATTGTGACTGGCCATCAAATCCAATTCGATTAAATCGGGTTCTATTCCTTGCTTCATCGCTTCCAGGGCGTTTAATAAGTCCTGGTGAGCTTGTTGCAACAACCCGATTTGGCGTTCATTGGAAAGCCTTGGCTGCCAGACCACTCCATCCGCATCAAAGAGCTCTTCAAGTGCCTGTTCTAAAGGGGCGATGTCGTGTTCTTTAGCACTAATGGAAATGATGCGCTCTTGGCTTCCTTTTTGTAAAGAAAGGGCATCACTCGAAAAGGCTTCGGGTAAATCTTGCTTATTGATCAACACAATGCGCTTTTTATCTTGCGTTTGGTTTAATAACTCGTAATCTTGCTGATCAAGAGGTCTTGACCCATCGAGCACCAACAAGATCAAATCCGCTTTTTCCATGGATTGGCGGCTTTTTTCAATGCCAATTTGTTCAATTTGATCGGCTCCTTGGCGAATGCCTGCAGTATCGACTAAATTGAGCACAAAGGGACCGATGGTTAAACGCCCTTCCACCAAATCGCGCGTCGTGCCCGCAATGTCAGTGACGATCGCTTTTTCTTCGTGCAATAGTGCATTTAAAAGGGAGCTTTTGCCCACATTGGGTCGGCCGATGATGACCGTTTGAATGCCATCTTGTAAAGCCACCCCTTTTTTAGAGCAAGCTAAAAGCGCCTCCATTTGCTCTAAGAGATCTTTGGCGTGGGGCAAAAGGGTTTGAGCGGTGAGCTGTTGGGCATCTTCGTATTCGGGGTAATCGATATTGACTTCAATGTTGGCGATTAAGTTCATCAATTCCTCAATTAAGGGTTCTAAAAGCTTACGAATCTCGCCACGAATGGAATCGATGGCTTGTTTGCGTGCTCCTTCATTGGAGGCTTCAATCATATCCTCTACCGCTTCGGCTTGGGATAAATCAATGCGCCCATTTAAAAAAGCGCGCTGGGTAAATTCGCCAGGGTTGGCTAAACGCGCTCCTAAAGAAAGAGCTCGTTGTAAGACTTGGCGTGCGACATAAGGACCCCCGTGGGTATTGATCTCTACAACATCTTCGCAGGTATAGGATTTTGGGGCGCGAAAGACACTGATTAATACTTCATCAATAGGGGCCTGGTCTTGATCGACAATAAAGCCATATTGGATGGTGTGACTTTTTTGATCAAGTATATTTCGAGTGGACATTTGATCCACAATAGAAAGTGCATCGGGACCGGAAAGGCGAACAATGGAAATCGCTCCCGCCGCAAGCGGCGTTGCAATTGCCGCAATAGTATCCTGTAAAAGGAGCAAAGAAAAAGTCCCTCTTTTTCTTGATCCTTTCTTTGTTGACATGGTGGCGCAAACACCATGCAGGGAATTTCCCTCTTGTACTTTCATACAAGCACAGACTATATCTTCACCTTGGTATTTAAACCGAAGGGCTGCCCGCTTGGAAATGGCTTCATTTCTACTCCCAAAGGGATAGTCGTTGAACCTTCTTCTTTTCGAAGCTTGGCTGCTGATTGCCCATTGTTTCATCCAATCACTTATTGAGCCCTCACAAAGCCTTTGTTTCAAAGCCTTGTTGTGGCGGGTTGGCTTTAGGGGGTTCCAGCAATTCGAGCAGTGCATTCTCGTCAATTTCTCAACGAGTGGACCATCTTGGCTGAGCGGCACAAGCCAAGAACAATCAAACAAAATATATCCTTTCTATAGGAAGTTTTCTTCCTTTTTTCTTTTGGAGGAATACGTATGAAACACTACACCAATCAAGATGTTTTGGCGATGGTTCAGGATTTTCAAGAAGGAAAGGTTTTAGCCTTTCCAACCGATACTGTCTATGGAGTAGGCGTTCTTTATGGTCATAAAGAGTCCTTAGAGCGCTTAAAAGCCATGAAGCATCGCGATAAGAATAAGCCCATTCCCATGATGTGCAGCGATCTTGATCAAGTCAAAGATCTCATCGAATTGAGTCCCATGGCCAAAGCACTTGCCAAGGCTTTTTTGCCAGGACCCTTGACCCTTATTGTGGCCTTAAAACCAGAAGTGGATCGCTTTTTCACCAATGGCAAAGACACCATCGCCCTACGCATTCCCAATGAACCAGTGTTACTTTCGATTTTAGACCACTTACAAGCCCCTTTGATGGTTTCTTCGGCCAATTTATCCGGCCAACCCGCTGCCTTAACTCCAGAGCAAGCCATTCAAATGCTTCCAAACTTGGATGGCATTTTAGAGGGAGAATGCAAAGAGGGACAAGCTTCAACCATTGTCGATTGCACAAAACAAATTCCCATCATTTTACGAGAAGGACCCATTTCTCTTGATCAAATCCAAGCTGTTGTTTCGAATTGAATGATCTGATCTTCTCAATAAGAGATCTATCTATTCTTTTTTCCTTCAAAAAGCTCAGAAAAAGATCTGAGTTTTTTTCTTTCCCTCTTGGAAAAAGGGAATTTGACATCTTTTCAAAAAGACTCTAGTGTTTACAAGAAAGAATAAAGCCTTATTTTAAAGGGAAAAGATGGCCCCTTTTTTCTTTAAAATAATTTGATTTAGAAAGGATTTTTATGAGCCAGAAACAAAAAAAGAACAATGGCGTAAAGCTCACCGAACAGGAAAAAGTCAGACGCCAGAAGATGCAAGATCTCATCAATATGGGCATTGATCCCTTTGGACAAGCCTATCATCGCACCCATAAAACCAATGATATTCTTCCTCTTTACCAAGAAAAAACCAAAGAGGAACTGGAAGAGGTAGAAGTTCCTGTAAAAGTAGCAGGACGCATTATGACCAAGCGTCGTATGGGGAAAGCGGGTTTTATGCACATCCAAGACTTGGATGGAAAGATTCAAGTGTATGTCCGCCAAGATGTCGTGGGACCAGAAGCCTATGAAATCTACAAAAAAAGCGATATTGGCGATATTGTAGGCATCGAGGGCATTTTGATGAAGACGGATCATGGCGATTTAGCGATCCGTGCTAAGGAATACACTCATCTTTCCAAAGCTTTGCGTCCCTTACCCGAAAAATTCCATGGCTTAACGGATACCGAAGAGCGTTTTCGTCGTCGCTATGTCGATTTGATCATGAATGAAGAGGCACGTGCGATTGCGATTATGCGCCCTCGTATCATTCGTGCTATTCAGCGCTATTTGGATGGGCAAGGCCTCATTGAAGTCGAGACCCCCGTTTTAAACACCATTTTAGGCGGAGCGGCAGCGCGTCCTTTTGTCACCCATCACAATACACTTGATATCGATATGTACTTGCGCATTGCGACAGAGCTGAATTTGAAGCGCTTAATCGTAGGTGGATTAGAAGGGGTCTATGAAATCGGTCGCCTTTTCCGCAATGAGGGAATGGATCAAACGCACAACCCCGAATTCACCACAGTAGAAGCCTATGTGGCCTACTCTGATCTACAAGGCATGATGGATTTAATTGAAGGTCTTTTCCGCTATGTAGCCCAAGAAGTGCATGGTACCCAAGTGATCACCTATCAAGGCACTGAAATCGATTTGGCGAAACCCTTTAAGCGGATCAAAATGTCACAAGCGGTTCAGGAAAAGACAGGCATCGACTTTGAAGCGATTACCGACTTTGAAGAAGCCAAACAATTAGCCGCCCAACACGATATTGAACTCGAGAAGAAACACAACTCCGTAGGGCACATTCTTGATCTCTTCTTTGAGAAGTATGTAGAAGAAACCCTTGAACAACCTACGTTTGTCTACCATTATCCCATCGAAATTTCACCTTTGGCTAAGAAAAATGCGAGCGATCCCCGCTTTACAGATCGCTATGAACTATTCATCAAAGGCCATGAATACGCCAATGCCTTCTCCGAACTCAATGATCCGATCGATCAAAGAGCACGCTTTGAAAGCCAACTTGTCTTACGCGAACTTGGAGACGATGAGGCCAACGACATGGATGTCGATTATGTGGAGGCCTTAGAATATGGCATGCCTCCTACTGGTGGTGTGGGACTTGGCATTGATCGCTTTGTGATGTTGATGACGGATCAAAGCTCCATTCGCGAAGTCTTGTTATTTCCAACGATGAAGCCTCTGGGAAGCGATAAAAAAGAGAAAGACAAAAAAGAGGAGAAATAAAAAAGAAAGCGCCCTTAGGGACGCTTTTTTTTAACCAACGCGCTTACATTGGGTTTCCACAAAATCTTTGGTCAACGTTTTTGGCCCTGATACCCGAAAATAGACCAGATATGTTGTGGGCGTTTTTTTGATGATCTCCCCTTGACCAATGGTGGGATGAACAATTTTGGCTCCAATAGGAAAGGATTGACGCTTGGCGACCGTACGCATTTCCTCCATACTCAAGGGCCCTTCTTGTTTTCCCGATTGTTCTTGAATGGGGGAAAGATCGGCTTGACTGTTGGCCATCATCAACTTTTGAAAGGAGGCAAAGTCTTTGACTTCCTCTAAGTGATTGAGTTTCGCTAAAGAAACATAAATGGCACAAGCCATAGCTTGATTGATGCCCGATTTATCGGGGTTGGATTCAATGTCGCAAAACGCATCGAGATCTTTGATGCGATTGGCAAGGCCTGGATTTTCCAAGAGCGCTTTTAAATAGAGCCACACATAAAACAAAAAGGCGGGCGCGGCTGGGTAGTCTTGTCCCTCATAACGATAGCCAATCAATTCTCCCGCTTCGTTTAAACGTGGATCTGCTTTGGCTTTGACAGGTGTAGTTCCAAGTAAATCTACAAAAGGACCTCCATGGCGAAAGGTTTTCGCGGCATGGTAGATGTTTTCGACGGGAAACTCTTTTCGTAAGCTCTTCAAACGCTTGGTGAGATTAAAAGGTGAAAGTTGTTGACCAAGCTCTTGATCTGACTTGGTAGAGACTTCTAAAATTTGCCCCTTGGGATGTTTTTGCTTCCAAGCCTTTTGCAAGGCTTTGGAGTTTTTCTGCTTTTGACTGACTGCCACTCCAGGAATCCAGTCCAGTTCAAAGTCTTCTTGGGTATAAAAAGGGCGCGTTAATTTTGGCCCATATACACTTCGTTTACTCATGGTTTCAGTCTAGCATTGAACCGATAAAATGCTTGTTACTACACCTTATTGCAAGGATTGCTGTGGAATAAAGGTGCTATGAATGGCTTCTAACCTTTGAGGATAAAGGGAATAGAGGGTTTCATTTTCAAGAAGGTGCTCTAAAGCCTCTACGCCTTGTTCATGGGTGTCTTCCTTCTCCCATATGGGATGCAAAGCCGTTTCAAAGCGGTCCAATAAGACTTCGGCTCGTTGAGGGTTTTTAGGATCGATCAAGTCTTCTTCGCTTTGTGTGCTTAAAAGGTTGAGAAGAACCACGAGAAGACTACTTTGCGCCAATCCATCCTCAGGCCATGTGGCTAAGTAGTGGTCATAGGAAAAAAGAGCTTTCCGATACCACGTGAGGGCTTTTGGAGGATCTTTCCAGCGTTCTAAGTTGCCCATCTCATTTTGGATGGAAGCGATGGTAAAGCCAAAAAATTTAGGATCTTTAAAGGCGCATTCCTCAAAAAGGGCTAAGGCTTGTTTATAAAGTGCTTTTTGCGAAATCCCTTGGGCCTTGGCAGGATTATAGGTATACGCCGCATAATAGGCGATGCGTCCAAGGTATTCCTTGGAGGCAGCTTTGGATTTGGACAAAAATTTTTCCTGAAGTTGCCAAGCCAAAAAGAGATTTTCAAAGGGATCGTCGTTTGGATTTTGACGATAGAGTTCACAAAGTCCTTCAAGATAATGAATGCGCGAGAGCCAATAGAAATAGGCTGGTTTGGGAATGGACTTGACAAGTTCTTTGGCTTTTTTAAGCCATTCATGCGCCTTTTCGAATTCATCGATTAGGCCTTGAAAATTGGCCATGGATAACAAGATCTCTAAGCGATAGCCATTGAGATCATAGATGTCTGCATCCTGAACTTGATCTATGGCTAACCACGCTTTTTCATAAATCGCTTGGGCCATTTCCCAAAATTCAAATTGTTCATACAAATCAGCTAAATTGTTTAAAATCAGAGCCTTACGCACATTACGCCAATTTTCCGGCCAGACCTCTAATTCCTCCAAGGCTTCATTATAGGCCTGCACTCCCTTTTCAAACTCACCCAAAGCGGAATACAAATCTCCACAAAATGTCCAGGCTTCACATCCCATCTTCGTGGAACCTTGCGTTTTAGCTAGGTGTAAAGCGGTTTTTAAGGCTTGGAAAAGATCTCCTGTCTCGTAAAGATATAAAGCTTTATAAAACAGAAAATCCTCTTCCTCTTTTTCTAAAAGGTGCGCATAGGCATCTTTGGCTTTTTGAAGTTGACCAGTTTGAATATAAAGAGCCAAAAGACGACTCCACACTTTATCCTTTAATAAGGAAGAATTCTCTAAAGCTTTTTGATAGGCTTGTTCGGCTTGGCTCGAGGCATACATGGCCGCATAACACAAACCTTTTTGATACCAAGCTTTGGCGTCACACCAAGGAAGTTGCTTTAAGAGCTGCAAAGCTTTTTCAAAGTGAAGCTGATCTATTTCTTCTTGGATCACATCGTATTGTGTTTTCATAGCTTGAAGACGAGCGCTTTTTTAGTGGTCGGGCCGAATTTTATTGAGAAAGACTTTGGACAATACGCCTTGAATCGGCAAATAAAATTCTCCACAGTATTCCCCAACCGTAGCGCCCAAGTTTTTCTTAAAGAAATAGACCCCATAGCCCTCTTCCTCTGGTTCAAAGTTGCCGCTGATGCCCCAAAAATTGTAACGCTGCAAGCCATGGTCTAAAGCTAGACGAATCATCATCTTCTGCATGGCATAAGGGCCAAAGTAGCGAGCCAAATCGGGGCGTGAGCCACCAAAGAGGTACACCATCTCTGAGGGCGTTTCAAAGAAAAGCCCAGAAGCTAAGGGAATGCGACTTTGTGTTTCCTTGGCTTTTAACGCCTCTAAAGTCGCGAGTTCTTTTTCGTTGTGGTTTTTTTGTTCTTGAATTTCAAGGAGCTGGTTGCGCTTCTTTTTGGAGCGAGGCATGCGCTCACAAACGGCTAATGCTTCCTCTTCTTGCTTGGTGAACTGTGCTTGACGCTCTAATAAATACTTTTCATAGGCAGGAACATCCAAATAAGAGGTACACAAATAGCCATTTTTTCCAAAGGCTTTCAATAACTCCAAGCGATGAGTGGAATTGCCGGTGCCAAAGTGATGCTTTTCAGCCGAAGACTCCAAAAGGGCATCGAAAACGGAGAGGTCGACTTCCTCGCTTCCATCATGGCGTTCACACACCAAATAGGGAAGATCAGTCTTTTGAAAAGAGCGACGCGTATTGCCAGCCATCTCTTTGAGCAATTCTGCCCACGTATATTCCTCTAACCCGCTTTCTAAAGGAGCGGGATAGCCATGGTAGGTTTCAGGCAATTTTTTTTGGAGATCGATCCAAGAAACCCAGCGTGATTGTCTTCCTTCATCATAGCCTTTCCAAAGCGGCCCCTTTTCAAAGCCCACGCGCACTAAAAGATCGCGATAGGCTTCATTGGAAAAGCCATCCGCAAGAACTTGGCCATTTTGGTCATGTTGTTGCAACTCTACATTGCTTTCAACCAGCCAGACAATGGCTTTTTCCTCTTTGAGCTTTTTCTTGACTCCTTGGACAAATTCTTGAAGCTTTTCTTCATCCTCCAAAAGCGCTCGAGAAGCGGCCACCCATTCTCGAGGACTTGAAGCGTAGGAAAAAAGCTTCAGGGCAGGGCGCAAAATGACAATCACGGCGTATAAAATTTGGCCCTCTTCAAAGCCCGCTAAAATTTTAACGTTGTCACTCGCCTCAAGCGAGCGGGCAAAAGCGGCACTTTGCATAAAGTTATAAGCTGTTTTTGAATGGGTTAAAAATTCTTCGTATTCAGTAGGATTTAAGACTTTAATTTCCATAAAATTTAGGATTTAAACGGGAATATATCCCTTCTCCTTTCTTCGTGGCACGAAAAGGTACGATTCAATCTATCTTTTTTTTCCTGTCTTTGACAATGAAATGTTTGAAAAAGACTTCTTTCATTCTGAAATGGGAAAGGGAGCAGTCGAAAAGAAGGAGAAAAATTTTTTTTCTGCTTGCGTCGCTTTTTAAAATTAGGTATAGTGATAGGGCATTAGCGATGGAGGCTTAGCTCAGTTGGGAGAGCGTCTGCCTTACAAGCAGAGGGTCAGCGG
>CAYTMK010000033.1:0-20571 GCA_964438885.1 uncultured Erysipelotrichaceae bacterium
GCCAAAGATTTGACCATCGCCAACACGAGCTACGAAACCTTTCAATCCATCGTCAATGTCAACTTAGAAAGCGTCTTTCGAGCCAGTCAATATGCCATTGGCTACATGGAAAAAAATGGTGGAGGAAGCATTATCAACATTTCCTCTATCGCTGGCCAAGTACCCGATATCTCTCAAGTGGCCTATGGAACCTCCAAAGCAGCCATCAACTATTTAACCAAGATTATTGCGGTTCAAGAAGCGCGTCATAACATACGGTGTAACGCCGTCTTACCAGGTATGACCGCTACAGATGCGGTAAAACAAAACCTAAGTGATAACTTTAAAGATCTATTCTTAAAAAACACTCCAATTCGACGCATGGGAACTCCAGAAGAAATTGCGGGAGCGGTGGCGTATTTTGCCAGTGATGATGCGGCTTATGTGACAGGCCAAATTTTAGATGTGTCGGGCGGCTTTGGATTGGCTACACCTGTCTTTGGAGATCTAGCTGATTTAGTCAATAAGCGCTAACCATTAAAAGGCCAAGGAGATCGCTAAGTCTTCTCCTTGGCTTTTTGAGTAAGATCCTTTGGAAAGGATAGGATAGCCAAAACGCCTTGGCTATCCTTACGATTTTGAAGAATAAAAGTCCCTCCATGGCTACAAGTAATGCGTTCTACCAACAATAAGCCAAGTCCATGCCGTAAATCCAAACGATTTTCATCGCTTTGAAGATAGTGGGGACGATGAAAGGATTCCAAAACTTCTTGAGATAAACCGATCCCATTGTCTTGGACAAAGATGAGCAGACGATCGTCTTTTCGGTTTAAACCTACTATGATTTGGCAACCTTTGGGATTGTGGCGAATGGCATTCATCAAGAGATTAAAGATTGCCCGATGCAATAGGCGCTCATCCCCTTCTAAAGTAAGGTCACTCATAGCAGCTGGAATTTCAAGTTGGATGATGTAGCTCTCATCAAGACCTGTATTGAGCACTTGAGCTACGATTCCTCGCAACAATTTAGCCAATAAAATGGATGTTTTCTCTAATGGTTCCATCTCATATTCGAGTTTAGAAACGCAATTGAGATCTTGAATGAGGTTTTCGATTTGAAAGGCATCGTTTTGAATGATTTGAGCTTGACTTTGGACGAAGTCTGTCTCTTTAGGTATTTCTTTAAGGCGTTGAGCATGACCGATGATCAAGGAAAGTGGAGTGCGAATGTCATGCGATACGCCTACAATCCAATTGGCTCGCGCTTGATTTTGTTGATGCAAGCGCTTAGAGGCTTCGTTAAGGCTTTGAGCAAGGGGAGCCAACTCCCCTTTTTCAGTAAGATCGAACGATTGTCCCTTGGCCAAATGAGCAATCGCCTCAATCAGAGGCTGGCTTTTACGAACGATTTGTTGTTTCGAAAACACATAGATTCCTAAAAATAACAATCCATCCATCAAAAAAAGACCCGGAACAAACCACTTAAGCTGTTTGAGGACCTGTATGGGAAGATAATTGGTGGTGAACTTGAAAAAGGTATCTTTGGGATAACCAAGTACCAATAATCCTTGTTTTAAAGGGCGGACAAATACCGGATAATCATCCAAAAAGCCCTTAGAAAACTGAGCGATTTCCCCAATGGAAAATTGGGTTGGTATGGAAGGAGGAAGCAAAAAGGACTCTTTTTGCTTCCCTCTTTCGTCTAAAACAAACATCCACACCTTTTCTTGGCGTAAAGTATCTTGTAGCCAAAGCGGCAAAGAAGCGAGGTCCTTAGAAGGGATTGAACTTTGGCTTTCTAAGCCTTGTTCCACTTGATCCAAAAGCTTTGAAGGGGAGCTTTGGTGATAAGCATCTTGTACCAGCGTAGAAAACATCAATCCAAATAAAAAAACATTGAGAAAAAGACCTAGGGCCAAAAGACCCAGCCACGAAAACAACCATTTTGTGAAATAATGCCCTAATCCTTGAAATAGAGAGGCTTCTCTCCTGTTTTTTTTCATGATTTGGCAACGAGCTTGTAGCCAAGACCCTTAATGGTCAACAGAGAAACTGGTTTGGAAGGATTGGCTTCAATTTTTTCTCGAATGCGTCGAATGTGCGCATTGAGGCTGTTTTCATAACCAAAGGCATGGCTTCCCCAAAGCGCTTCACAGATGGTATCTACAGTTACGATGCGACCAAGATTTTGCGCAAGCGTTTCGAGCAGACGAAATTCCATCGCCGTTAGAGGAAACGTTTTATCTTGATGAAAGACAAGAGCTTGACCAAAATCGATTTCACAAGCAGCCAAGGATAAACGAGCGGTAGGTTCCTTGTAACAGCGGCGTAACACCGCTTGAAGTCGTAAAACGAGTTCTTGGGGCAAAAAGGGCTTAGCGATATAATCGTCCGCCCCTAATCCAAGACCAGTAAGCTTACTTTGGGCTTCATCGCGCGCACTTAAAAACAGTACGGGAAAATTGCGCTGTTGGCGTAAGGCCGCAAAAAGCGCAAATCCATCTCCATCGGGAAGCATGATATCCAAAATGGCTACATCTGGTTCAAAGGTGTGTGCTAAAGCGAGTGCTTGTTTGCTTGTTGTAGCCAAGGCAAGGTGCTCAAATCCTTCTTGTCTTAAAAAAGTTTGCAATAAATTGAGGATTTCTTCCTCATCGTCAACTAAAAGCACTTTTTTTTCTTTTAGAAAACTCTCCATAGCTCTATCCTCTCTACTCACTTTTTTCTTTATCCTTTTTTCTACTTCTCTTTTTTTCGATTTTCCTTTGCTTTTTCTCTCCTTGTCTCTTTTGGATTTCTCTTTGCCTTTTGGCTCAGTATGTCACTCCCTTTTTGCCTCCTCTAGGCCTTTTTTTAAAAGTCAGGCAAAAGTAAGGAGGATGGTAGGCAAAAAAAAGAACGCCTTTCTAAGCTAAAGCCAAGAAAGGAGGGAATTATGAATCCCATTTTGAAAACACAACACCTCACTAAACAATACAAAGACTTTGTGGCAGTAGACGATGTTTCACTCCAAGTCTATCCCCAGCGCATCTATGGTTTGCTTGGACCCAATGGGGCCGGGAAATCAACTCTCATGAAAATGATGCTAGGCTTAACTAAGCCCACCAAAGGGATGGTGGAAATTGCGGGAATGCATTTTCCTAAGGATCGTGAAGAGATCTTACGCTTAGTTGGATCGTTTATTGAATTTCCGGCTTTTTATCCAAATCTCACTGGAAGAGAAAATTTAGCCCTCTTATGTCGCCTTTTACAATTGCCTAAAGAGTGTGTAGATCAAGCCTTAGAGATGGTTGGTCTTTGGGAATTTGGCGATCGCTTAGCCAAAACGTATTCTCTTGGTATGAAACAACGCCTAGGCCTTGCGGGAGCCTTGCTTGGACAACCACCGATTTTAATCTTGGATGAGCCGACCAATGGCTTGGATCCCGCAGGCATTCACGAAATTCGCAACTTGATTCGCTCGCTTCCTGAGCAATACGATTGCACTATTTTGATCTCCTCACACTTGCTTTCTGAGGTAGAACGCTTAGCCGATGACATTGGCATTTTGAACCATGGCCACTTGCTCTTTGAAGGATCACTCAAAAATCTGGAAGACTATGCCAAAGTCCACCATTTTTCCAGTGAACATTTGGAGGATATCTTTTTAACGATGATTGAACAGGATAACGCCAAGCGAAAAGAGGAAATGCACTCTTCTCTTCATCAGAAAGAAGGGAAGGGATGAGTCTTTCCTTTGGTCAATTGCTACGAGTGGAATGGAAAAAAGAAAAGCGCACGGGAGCCTTTATGAGTTTAGTTCTAGCAGGCTGTTTTGGAGCCCTCTATACCTTGGCTAATTTTACATGGCGAAAAACGACTTTATTGGCTCTTGATATGGAACCTATGGATATTTTATTGACTCAAAGCTATGGGATGATGGCGCTTTTTAACACTTTTGGCATCGTGGTGAGTAGTTGCTTAGTCTATCATATTGAGTTTCAAGAACATGGTTTAGAAAAGCTTTACGCTTTGTCTTTAAACATAGCTAGTGTATATCTCGCCAAATTTCTTGTGCTTGCTTTGGCTCTAGGTTTTGCTATTGGATTGGAAAGCTTAGCTCTACTTGGAATTGGTCTTTTCGTTTTACCATTCCATACCTTTGAGCTTTTCACTTGGTTTTCCTTTTCACTTTACATGTTGGTTCTAGCCTTGCCTACTTTAAGCTTGATGATATGGATGGCTTCCCTCTTTGAGACGATCTGGATTCCTCTGGGAATTGGGGTAGCTGGCTTTTTTAGTGCCATGGCGCTTGCGAATGGTTCGAATCTATGGCTTATCAATCCCTTTTTACTTCTTTTAAAACCAGCTCTTCTTTTACAGGGAAAAGTTTCTTGGAGTCTTTGTTTGCTCGCTTTAATCGAAATGATCCTTTTTTTGAGTTTTGGTCTTTATACCAGTCAAAGGAGAAGAGTATGAGTATATGGCGTTTATTTCAAATTGAGCTTTTCAAAACCAAGCGCACTCACATCATTCCTTTGCTTTTGTTTGCTCCTTTTTTGGTGGTAATTTCCGGCATCGCCAACATTTCTCGCTACTTTACTCTTGATTACCCAGAGCCTTGGAAAGCAATGTTTATTCAGAGTGCTTTGGTTTATGCTTACTATTTTTTACCGTTGAGTCTTATTGTGGTTTGTGCCATGGTGATTGTTAAAGAACATAAACAGGGTGGTTGGCGTAAAATGAGAACTCTACCCATTTCACGCTTCAAATTAGGCCTAGCCCAATTTGGTGTTCTCGTTTGGTTTTTGACTTTAGAACTCCTTCTCTTTTTCTTGGTCTTTAGTCTAGCTGGATGGATAACCATGTATCGCCTTCATTTAAATCAAGGTCTACCAATTGGCTATTTGAGTCTATGGTGCCTGAAGCTTTTTTTCAGTATGCTTCCCTGTTTGGCTTGCATTTGGACGCTTTTTATTTGGTTTGAAAAACCAGTTTTAGCCATTGGACTCAATATCTTGTTGGTCATTCCAAGCGTACTCATCGCCAATACTCCTTTATGGCCATTTTATGTGCAAGACTATAGTGGCTATTTGGTCTCTTTAGCGCTTCATGATTTCTCTAGCCCTCTTAGCTCTTTTCATGAACCTTTATTCTTATACTTTGGAATGAGCTTTTTCATTTGGCTCAGCCTAGGCCTTTGGCGCTTTGTCAAAGGGCAATCGTAAAACAACAAAAAAGGAGAACTCCGAGTGTGGTTCTCCTTTTTCTTTGAATTAATTTAGCTTTAAGCCATCCGAAAAGGCTTTTCCTACCGCTTCCCCAAGTTCTCGATAGGTATTTGCGCAGGGATCAAAAGAAATTGGACGCAATTTTTGTGCATCAATTTTGCCATCTGCATTTAAGACAGCTTCATCTGCACTGATATTGACGATTTGACCAATGATGTTACCATCTTCGTTCACTTTAACGAATTCGCATTCTAAAGCGACTGGAAGTTCCTCAATGATAGGTGCATTGACAAATTCACTCTTCGTTGTATGAAAGCCAGCCTGTTCCAATTTATTGGGTTCTTTATTTCCCGAAATCAATCCTACATAATCGCATTCCACGACATGAGGAGCATTACCAAAAGAAACAGTAAAAGCTTTTTGATTTTTGATATTTTCAGTTGTTTTATGGTTATCACTCAAACACAACACCACTTGATCGGCTTCATATAAGCCACCCCAAGCTGCATTCATAGCATCTGGTTTTCCATTTTCATCGTAGGTTCCAATGATTAAGACAGGAAGAGGATAAAACCAAGGTTTTACGCCACAATTTTTTCGCATTATTTCGTCCTCATTTCTATTTCATTTTTCTATTCTCATATTCTTTTATTCTTTAACAAAAAACAAGGTTCAACAGATATTTATAATCTCATTTGCCTTTGGCTCCACTTTTTGTTTATGATTGAGCTTACGATCATTTGAAAAAAAAGGAAGCGAACAAATTGAATTACGGAGAAATCAAGAAAATGGATATTGCCAATGGAAATGGTGTCCGCGTTTCTTTATTTGTTTCTGGTTGTTTAAACCATTGTCCAGGTTGCTTTCAACCCGAAACGTGGGATTTTAATTTTGGCAAACCCTTTACCAAAGAAACCGAATTGGAAATCTTTGAAGCCTTACGTCCTCAATTCATTCAAGGACTCACAATTCTTGGTGGAGATCCTTTTGAAGTAGCCAATCAAGAAGCAGTCGCTCATTTGGTCCGAATGGTGAAACGACAATTGCCCAAAAAAGATATATGGGTCTATACGGGGTATCTTTTAGACCAAGATTTATTGGAAGGAGGCGCTAGACATACCCCTTGGACGGACCAAATTTTGGCTTGTATTGATGTTTTGGTGGATGGTCCCTTTATCGAAGCGTTCAAAGATTTAAACTTACCATTTGCGGGATCCACCAATCAACGCTTAATCGATGTTCAAAAATCTCTGGCGCAACAAGAGATTGTGCTCTTCAATCCTGACTTCTTTGCTTAAAGAAAGGCTTTGGTGACAAAGCTTTTTTTTTAGAGCTTTTCTTCTCTTTGTTTTTCATTCCAAGCTTTTAAGATCCGCTCTAAGGCTTCTTCAAGAATAGAACGTGGACAAGCACAGTTAAAGCGTTCAAAGCCTTCACCGCCTGTGCCAAAAATGTAGCCTTCATCCAACCAAACGTGGGCCTTTTTTAACATGAAGTTTTCCAATTCATCTTTATTCAGGCCTAGGCCACGAAAATCTGCCCAAGCCAGATACAACCCTTCGGGTTTACGGAATTTAACCATTGGCATTTTCTTTTCAAACCAATCTTTCATAAATTCATAGTTTTGATCGATGTATTCTAAAAGGGCATCCAGCCACTTGGCTCCATGCAAATAGGCTGCTTCTGTGGCATATAAGCCAAACATATTGGGCGAATTGATTCCCGCATGGTCCATTTCTGTTTTCCATGTGGTTCGTAACGTTTCGTCAGGGATCAAAATATTAGAAGCCTCAAGGCCAGCGAGATTAAAGGTTTTCGAAGGGGCAGTGGCCACAAGACTTTGCGCGTGTAATTCGGGGCAAGCTTCTAAAAAAGAAATAAAGGGTTTATCTTTCCATGTGAAGTCCATGTGAATTTCATCGCTTACCACGAATACATTGTGTTTTTGGGCTAACTTTCCCAAGGTTTGAAGTTCTTCTAAACTCCAAACTTTACCAATCGGATTATGAGGAGAACAAAAAATGATCATCTTGACATGGCTCATAGACAGAAATGTGTCAAGGGCCTCAAAGTCAATGGTGTATTCTCCGTCCTTGTCAGTGAGTTCAAATTCCACTAAGGTGCGTCCATTATCCTGAATTGAGGAATCAAAAGGATAGTATACAGGCTTAAAAATGAGAATTTCATCGCCTGGGTGTGTATAAATGCGCACCGCATGCTTAATGGCTGGAACAATGCCTGGATAGGGAATGATCCAATCCGTTTCAATATTCATGTTGTGTCGGGTTTTCATCCAATGTTGTACCGCTTTAAAATATTCCGGCCATACAAAGGTATACCCATAAATTCCTGTTTTGGCCAAATCCACTAGCGCCTCACGTACCGCTGGAGCGGTTTGAAAATCCATATCGGCTACAAACAAGGGCAACAAAGTGGGATCCTCTTGAATGGGATTAGAGTCCCATTTGTAGGAATGTGATCCACGACGATCATAAAGCGCATCAAAATCAAAGGTTTCATGAGAGGAAGACATTAAAACAAAATCCTTTCTTTATATCGCTTCCATTTTGAATGAAATTTAATTTTTGGAAAATAGAGATCCTTGATTTTATAAAAAAAAACGTGAGCTTTTCTCACGTTTTGGACGGATTATTTTTTTTCTTCCAAGCGCTTTTCAGTCGCCACAAAAAAAGCAATCCTCGAGCATCTAGTTCCACTCCCATGGCAATCCAAGCACCAAACAATCCCAGTTGTGTGGCTAAAAAAGCAGCCAAAGGAATGCGAATTCCCCAAATGGAAATAAAGTTTAAACAAGCAGGCCAAACAGTATCCCCTTTGCCCCGTAAGATACCATTGGCGACAATTGAAGCCCCATACATCGGCTCTGCAAAGGCTTCTAAGCGTAAGAGTCTAGCCCCTAGCTCTTGAACGGCTCCATCAGGAGTCAAAATCGACATCAACTCTTGCGCAAAGAGAAACATCACAAGACCAGAAAGACTCATCATCAAGATACCAATGCGCACTAAGCGCCAACTGATTTCTTGGGCAAGTTTTGGTCGCTGAGCTCCGGTACATTGACCAAGAATAGCCGTAGCGGCCGAAGAGCAACCAAAGGCTGGCATATAGCAAAGACTTTCGGCTGTAATCGCAAAGCTATTGGCCGCGATGGAAATGGTTCCTAAAGAAGAAACAATCCGTGTAAAAGCGATGTAAGAAGATCCAGTGATCAATTGTTCCAAGCTAATGGGTAAGCCAATGCGCAAAGCATTTTTAAGAGCGCTTTTCGTAAAATGAAAATGCTTATTTTGAGAAAGGAAAGGATTTTTAAAAAGAATCCATCCACTCAAAAACAAAGCCGAACAAGCTGTAGCCAAAGCGGTCCCCAAAGCTGCGCCTGCTACGCCTAAGTGGAATCCATAAATCAGCCAAGCATTGAACACCATATCCAAGAAACACATTATAATTTGACAAAATCCAGGAATTTTTGTATCTCCAGCTGCTTGAAGCATCTGAACACTCCATGAATTTAAAAGAGAAAAAGGCAAAGCCAAACAAAATAAGCGTAAGTAAACAATTGCTTCCCCAACAATCTCGGATTGTGCCCCTAACCAAGTGGGAACCCAAGAACTGATCACTGCGCCACCTAAGCCGAAACATAAACCTACTCCAAGTACTACCAATAATCCTTGAAGACAAAGGCTACAAGCCTGATTGATCTCTTTGGCTCCAATGGCTTGGGCCGTTTGAACGGAAAAGCCATAGACTGCTCCCGCACTCATTCCATTGATTAGCCATGTGGTCGAAGCAACTAACCCAATCGAAGCACTTGCCTGCGTACCAAGTTGGCCTACCATGGCCGCATCAATCAGCTGCATAATCGTAACAGAAATCTGCGCTAAAATAGCTGGCCAAGATAAGGACAAAATGAGTCTTCGTTGTTCTTGAGCCGATAAGGGCTTTTGTTGTCGAATTTTTTGAAGAAGAGAAGTAGAAGTCATGATGGTTAAAGTGTACCAATAACCGTTGCTTTCAAACTATGAAAAAAGAAGAAAGACTTATTCTTTTTCTCTTGAATTTGAGTCAAGATAAAATTTAGGCTCAGTTGAAAAACCAAAGCACAAGCAATTCAAAAAGTGTATGGAAAGTCCACCAAAAATTGTTTTGAAACTAAGATCAAAAAAGGAGTCCGATATGGAAAAATTTAGAATTGATTTTGGATCTTCTTTTAAATCTTTAGTCTTCCGCCAAGACTTTATTCATTTTTAATCGTGAACTGGTAGAACGATCCTATAAAGAGATCGATCAAAAATTGCTTTTTGTTCAGCTTTTCTTAAATCAAAAGAAAGGAAAATCAGCATGTCTCAACATCCCATGCGTCGTTTCAAACAAACTTTAAGCACTTTAGAAATCGAAGATATTTTAAAAAGAGGAAAAACAGGCGTTTTAGCTTTAATCGACGAAGCCAATTGGCCCTATGCTATTCCTCTAAACTATGTTTTCCACGATGGCCACTTATATTTTCATGGAGCGAGTAAAGGCCATAAAATGGAAGCCATTGCTTACAATCCAAGGGCAAGCTTTTGTGTAGTGGATCAAGATGATATCGTGCCAGAGCATTATTCCACGGCCTATAGCAGTGTGATTGCCTTTGGAAAGATGCGTCTTATAGAAGATCCGCAAGAAAAGAAAAATGCCTTGCTTTGGCTGTGCGAAAAGTATTGTCCCCTTGAATCCTTAGAAAATCAAATGGCTGAAATTGAAAAAAGTCCTCATGTTTGCATTTTATCCTTGGATATTGAACAGGCTACTGGAAAAGGAGGAAGAGAATTCTTTTTACGCCGACAAAAAGAACAAGAACTCTTAAAATATAAAAAACGAGATGAAACGGTAAGCTTTTAAAAGCGCTGTTGGTTCATCTCCTATTAGAAATAGGAAAAAAGACCTTTTTAAGGTCTTTTTTCTATATAGTCTTTAAAAAGATATTTATGATTCCATTGCTCTTGATGAAGCCGTTTCTCTTCTTCATTTTTTGTAGCTTGGATGTATAAGTCATTTCCAAGTTCAAAAAGCAACTCTTTTACATCCAGGTCCTCTACAAAATAGGAAGGAATAGCTTGTAAGCCAAGATGCGCTCCTAAAATATTTCCCGCAATGGCTCCAGTAGAATCACTATCGCCTTTATGATTTACCGCCGTAATGATTCCTTTTTCAAAATTATCCGCATACTTTAAAGCACAATAAAGTGCAATCGCAAGGGCTTCTTCCCCTACCCAACCTTCTCCTAATTCATGAATGGCTTCTAAATCAGAAAGATTAGAAGCGGAAAGTACCATAGCCCGTTTCATGAGGTCTTTAAACTCTTGAAGATGAGGGGCATTAGAAAAGAGTTCACAAATCCAAAGGAGGGCCTTGTCCATAGCTTGGGCGATGGTATGATTGGAATCTTGGACAAGATAACCAATCATGTAGCTAAGCATTCCTGCAGGCAAATATCCTAAATCATGGCCATGGGTTAAAGCCGCAGCCTTGGCACCCACTTCCATCGCTTCTTTTAGAGAATTAAAAAAATAAAGTCCAATTGGAGCAACCCGCATCACGCCTCCACAGCCTTTGCTACGATTGATGGGGCGATCAAGTCTTCCATATTCACCACTTTCAAGCGCATTTAAACAAGTTCCGCCAGGAGCACGCCAATAGTGTAAAATAGGTGCCTGAAAGATCCATGTATAGCCTACTTGTTGAATTGGTGCTTTTAAAGGAGCCATTTGCGTCCGATACCAGTCTTGGTAGGCTAAGTAAATGCCGATATCATAGTTGGGGTTAGGTTGATTTTGGCTGGCTACATTCAAAAGGCCATTGGCTGTAAATAAGCTCATTTGCGTATCGTCGGAAACGATGGCTTTTCCATTGGATAAAGCATATCGAGTAATTCCATTTTTTCCATATCTCTTAAAAATAGTTCTTTCATCCCAGAACTCTATGGCATACCCTAGAGCATCTCCCACAGCTCCTCCAATAAGGCAACCTAGGAATTGGTCTAACATTTTATTCATTTTTTATCTCTTTCCATTTTTAAAAATTGTTTCTTTTCCTAAATTTTATAGAGAAAAAGAAATTTATCCTCATTTTAAAGGAATTGGAAATTTCTCTAAAGAAAAACCGCACATCTAAAGATAGATGGGCGGTTTTTTATCTAAAAATTTGAAGTCCGATCTCTTGAAGACGAAACAAGAGTTTTGAATCTGGAAAACACGATTAAATCTTTGTCTTAAGAGGAGTATTGATAAAGTCTTTAATCTTTAATCCATCCATAAATCCTTTAAGATAAAGACGATGTAAATTCTCAGGAGAACGAGCCAAGGTGTCAATACCACAGGTATCGTCTGGAGCCACAATCATTACTTTACCCTCTTGAGCCAATTCTTTGGCCTTGGTTACCACTTGATTGTAGCGATCCGCTCGGCTACGCAATCCTTCTGCTGCCAAGGGATAATCTTTCATAAACATGGCCACTGTACGATCTTTAAAGGATTTGCGATCGAAATCGCTTGGTTTGGTTAAAATGATCACAACTTTATCGGCTCCTAATTCAAAAGCTTTATCTAGGGGAATGGGATCTGATAAAGCCCCATCAAAAAAGGGAAGACCTGCAATCATGTAGGGATGATTGACCACAGGAATGGAGCAACTGGCCTTGACGATATCACAATTATTTGTACTTAACCAATGGCGATCGAAATAGGCTGGTTTGCCTGTAATGGCATTTGTAGCCACTACAACCATTTGTTGCTTTGAGGCCTCAAAGGTTTTGTAGTCGATAGGATATTCTCCATCGGTGTTGGATAAGGTACTATAAATATAGTCCATATTGATAAACGAACCAGTTTGAAAGTAATTTTCCATAGACATATACTCAGGTCGCTTAGAATACTCTCGATAAAACATGTAATTTCGACCAAATTGTTTGGCTAAATAGGCTACTAAATTAGCCGATCCTGCACTCACTCCAATCGCGATGTCGAATTCTACTTTGGTTTCTAAGCAAGCATCTAAAACGCCGGTGGCATACATTCCACGCATTCCTCCACCAACATCAATTACAGCTGTTTTCATTAAAAATTAGGATTCCTAGTTCTCACTCTAGGAATCCTATTCCTCCTTTCTATTTTTAATTTTTATTTTCAGAATTTGAGATGAATTTCTCTCTTTGATCACCACGACTCAAAGAATTTGAAGTTTAGAGAATTCTTTTCATTCAAAAAGCAAGGGATCCTCTGGCGATTAGTTTACTCGTTACCTTTTTTTTTGAAAGAAGAGACCAATTGAAAACGCTACATCTTTCAAGTCAAGAGCATAAAAAAAAGAGAACCTAGTGATTCTCTTCATGAATTTAGGACAAGAAAGGATCTTATTTTTCTAGCGAAGGATGTTCGGTATATTCTACATCAATAATTTCAAGATGATCTCTATTTTTAGAAGCGACATTGGAGGACGTGGGAAAGGTTTTAGTATATACCACCCGGACGCTAGGACGGCTTATAAAAAGCATGATTGGTAAAAATAGGAGTAATATCGTTAAAAACAAGCCAAAAAAGGGAAATAACAAAAAGATACCAAAAAGAATTAGAGCCACTAAAAGCCACATAACAAAAACCCCCTTTTACACCAGTCGCTTAAAGCAAACGATTGGGATATTTTTTACCTTATCATTTTGAAACCACAGGATTGCCAATACATTGTGTGAACTTTCATTTTCTGAAAGTTTCTTTTAGCTTTCTTGTTCCACATTTCGAAGAAGTTTGGCTTGAACTTGACCAGAAAATTTTTGCGCCAAGAATGGATTAGGATCTTCTACGGCTAAAAAAGTAAAAAGTGCCTGTTGTCCATAAGAAACCTGAAAGTTTTCTACTTTAAGCAAGCGTAAAGCGGCTTCTACCCGACCGGCTAAAGAATAACTTGTGCTCAATTCATAAAAGCCAAGAGTTTTAGACTCAACAAACTCTCCTTGAGATAAAGCCAAAGAAACTGTAGAAGAATAAGCCCGAACTAACCCGCCTTTTCCAAGTTGAGTTCCCCCATAATAGCGAATGACCACAGCTCCAATTTCATCGACTGGATGGCCCAGAAGAACATCTAACATCGGGCGGCCAGCCGTACTAGCCGGTTCGCCATCATCACTTGAGTGGGAGATAGGACCAATTTTATAAGCCGAACAATAATGAGTAGCCTGAGGATAATCTTTTTTGACTTGAGCCATAAAGTTTTTGAATTCCTCCATAGATTTAACTCGCGTCAAGATTCCAATAAAGCGACTTTTTTTAATTTCCTGTTTTACCACTATATCTTCTTTTAAATACATAGTTTTCTCCTAAAAAAGCGAGCGGCCTAAAGCCATGCTCGCTTTTCTCGTTACGATAAATGATCAACAGTTCCCATCAAAATAGGTGTTTTCGTTTGTAAATCGAGTAGGATATATAAAAATGGATGATCACATACGATTTGAATTAAAGGATCTTCTTCAATCGCAGCAGTTTCTTTGAGCTCGATTTCAGTGGCTGCAGCCGCCTTGGTTCCTTTGGCATCTACAATAATTTTGGTCTTTTGGAATACTTCACTGACAAACACATCTTGGCTATTCATGGCTAATTTTGAAAAATCAGCTTGTTCTCCAAAAGCATCGAGAAGACCCGCTTTTTGAAGGGCTTCATTGAGAGCTTTAGAATCCTCTAATGAAAATTGAGGTAAGCCTGCTTCCACTGTACGCACTTGAGGTTGGGCTAAAGCCTTTAAAAGCTTTTCTCCATCCACTTTTGAAAGCACCTCATTAAGAGAGACACCATCTTGAGGAAGAAAAAGGGCTAAGCCATATCGATCATTTTGGTAAGGTTTTAAAAAGCCATGCAATCCCTGGGCTTCAACGTAGAAAGTTTCCTCACTGTACATCATCTGCACATTGCTTTTTGAGCCATCCGCATTGAAAAAGGGCTGCGTTTGAATGGCACTTTCTTCATATACTTTGAGCCATTGGGCTTCAAAGGCTAGAGCATTGATTAAAACCATCACCGTGTCGGCGGAAAGATTTTTCATCATCTCTTGAATTAAGCCATGGGTATGATCGGATACCCAAGCGTTGATATTTTTAAGCGTATTTGTATCGAAAGGGTCCAGAAAAACTTCTGCTTCATAATCCTGCTTTGCGATGGCTTCAAAATCAGCTTGTAAAGACCCAAGGCGATCGGGATCGAGCCAAATACAATTGGCCAATTGCATTTGGTGATTGGGATCTTGTGCTAAATTGACCAACAGACTGGCACAAAAATCATTAAAGGCCTTAAGAGGCATACCAAGTACCGCTTCGATTTGACTAAGCGTTTCCCCACTCGCTCCATTTGCGAGCAATCCTAGCGCAAAAAAAGCCGAAAGAGGAGAAATCAGATTATTTTCTTTTTCTTGTACAGTGTTTTGAAAAAGCGACCAAGCAAAGCGATTGTATCCTTCTTGATCATAGCCTTCAAAAGAAACCGGCTGGGAAGTACTCGAAGTAGAAGAGCTACTTGATTGGCTTTGATTTGAAGTCATACATCCCCCCATTAAGGCCACACAACAAAGAACTGTCAATAAAGAATGAAATGATTTCATAACTTAACAGGCGTTCATTTCATAACGCCCCTTCCTTTCTTTTGGACTCATTCTAAAAGATTTGGATAAAGAGCGTTTGAAAATTTTTCAAAAATTTTTCATTCAAATTTTAAAAGGATCTTTAAGATTCCACTGTCGCCAAGGTTTCTACTGTGCCCATTAAAATAGGAAGAGAATGATCGGTGTCCAATAAGAAATACACAAAAGGACGATCACAAATG
This sequence comes from uncultured Erysipelotrichaceae bacterium, assembly GCA_964438885.1. GTDB lineage: Bacteria > Bacillota_I > Bacilli_A > Erysipelotrichales > Erysipelotrichaceae > Allobaculum. The sequence continues at coordinate 15,050 of CAYTMK010000033.1, forward strand.
ACTTCGGCAGCCTCTTCTGGATTGAAAGCCCCCATGGTCATCATTTGGACATCACTTGCAGCTGCGGCTTTCGTGCCATTCAAATCCATTTCAATCTTCGTCTTTTGTTTTACTTCTCCGATGAACAAAGGAGAAGTGGCCAGATTAGAAAAATTCGCATCGGCTTCAAAGGCCTGAATGATTCCCATCTTTTGTAAAGTCTCTTTTAGATTCATTGAGGTTTCAAAACTAAACTGGGGTAAGCCTGTATGAACTTCACGATATTGAGGAGAAAAGAGCGAATTGAAGAATTCTTGACTATCTACATGGCGTAAAGCATCTTCAAGAGATCGATTTTCGTCTTCTGGCAACAGTACAGCTAAGGAAAAGTGGCCTTCATCATAGCCTTTGACAAAACCCTTCAATCCTTGGTTTTCAAGATAGGCATATTCCGTTTGAGTCATCATTTGAACTGAAGTGCTCGTCTGATTGGCATTGGTAAAATCCATTGTGGAAACATCATCCAAGCTATAGGCCTTTTGCCAAGCGCCTTCAAAAGCCAAAGCATTGATTAAAACCATAGCGACATCGGGTGGTAAAGTATCCATCATATTCAAAATCATTTGATTGGTATGACTCGCTACCCAAGTATTAATCTTTTCCACCGAAGTTTCATTGAGTGGATCGATAAATACCTGTCCGGCATAATCTTCAATGGCTACAGATTCAAATTTTTCTTGTAATGATCCAATGCGATCTTGATTGAGCCAAAGGCAATTGGCCAATTGAAGTTGGGCTTTAGGATTGGTTTCAAATTGAGCAAGAAGAGTAGCGCAAAGCGCATTACACTCTTCTAAAGACATGCCAAGTACAGACTCCATTTGACGAAGGGTTTCTCCACTGGCTCCATTGGCGGTTAAACCAAGAGTAAAGAAAAGAGAAAGAGGACTAACCAAAGTATTTTCTTGATTTTGAAGCGTGTCTTGAAAAAGTGTCCAAGAAAAGTCATTATAGCCTTTTTGTTGAGTGAGTGCGATAAGTGAAAGAGCGGCGATGTCTTCTTCTTGAGAAATAGAATCTTCTTTGGTATTCGAGCTTTGACTCGAAGTAGGAACGGAAACACTTTCTGGATTGGAAGAAGTGCATCCACATAAAGCTAGACAGAAAAGGCCACTGAGCAAGGAACGAAATGATTTCATGTAATTACCTCATTAACAATTTTAAAGGTTATCTTTTTTATAGAAGCAGACCGAAGGGCTAAGAGCTTAAAAATTTAATTTCTCGATTTTTTGAATTTTATAAATTAGCTTTTTTTGACTTTCCTAAAGAGGAATTAGAAATAAGAGTGATTCTTTGAGAATTTTTTGGTAGGCTTACCTAAAACCTCATTCCTTATTGTAGATAGAAACCAGCCCCAAACCAAAGTAAAGAAGCCTTAAAGTGTTACGTCTTAACTTTTGGGGGCTTAGGAGCAAGCAAGTATGACTATTTCAAAAATGACTCCTGATTCGACAGAAAACGAGAACTCTCTTTCTACCTCTAATGAATCAGCTACGCTTGTTAAAGCGGATCAAGAAAACTCTTCTGAATTTCTGCACTCTCTTAAAGATCAATCTATGAATACCACTTTTTTGTCTAACCCTACCCGCATTTCTCCTGATCAAGAAGAACTCGAAAAGACAGAATCGCAACCTTCTTCTAAAGCCCACATTCAAGTTCATTCTCAAGAAAGTCAAGTGAATTCGGGATTTCAATTTTCCTCTGATCAAGTATTGGATTCGTCCTTTCAAAATCGGCCTTTCCTTGATCTCGATCACTCTAATTCTTTTACTCAAGGTCGAACGGAATTGAATTCAAACCTTCTTCAAGAGAGTTCAGCTCCAAAAAATGAAGCGTTTGAGAGTGGTTCTCTTTTATCTCACAATTCTGCTTCTAAAAATACGATGAATACGGCTTTAAAATTTTTAGGTCTGTTTGGAATAGTAGTGGCGATTGGAGCAGTGGTTTACTTTACCCTAACTCTTTCCAATCAAGTAACCAAGAGTCAAATAAAGGATTCCATTCAAGTGATTTTAAGCGATGCACAAACTCTTGCCGATCAAAACCATCCTCAAGAAGCATTGACGACTATCGAGGAAGGGCTAGAAAAATATCCGAATAATCAAGATCTCTTAAAACAAAAAAACCATTATGAAGACGAAGTAGAGATTTCAAAAATTTTAGAGAAGGTTCACTTGGAAGAACAAAATAATCCTTCACAAGCCTTAACAACCTTAGCTACTGGGTTGGCTCTCTTTCCTGAGAGCTCTGCGTTGCAAGAAGCGCAAAGTACTTTAAAAAAAAATTTAAAATCGGATGCTTTAGAAGCAGCTAAGCATTATGAAGAGGCGCAAAATTTTGATCGAGCTATTGCCATCTTAGACGAAGCCATGCACTTAATTGGAGAAGATGCCGATTTAAATGGACGCAAAGAACAAGATCAGCAAAAAGCACAAGAAAAATCCAAAGTTCCGTCAACCAACAATCAAATTAAAGTCGCCCAAAATCAAACTTCATCTTCTACCTCTTCTAAAGCTTCTACGCCTGTTTCTTCTCCATCCAGTGAAATTGAATCTCCCTTTGTTTTGCCAAATAGCTCTACTCAGTTGTATTCCTATGAACAAGTGGCGCAAACCATTCATTCTAAAACGGATTTAGAGCTAGCAATCAATGAAATTTATGCGCGCAATGGGCGGAGTTTTGATACCCCAAAATATAAAAGCTATTTTGAAGATCAAAGTTGGTATACGCCAACCTATTCCTCCTCCGCTTTTGATGCACAACGCGATACCCTCTTATCTTCTATTGAACTTCAAAACATTGAAACACTTGTCGCATATGGACAAAACCAAGGCTGGCGCTAAAAAACAGGTTAGGTCAAATGACCTAGCCTGTTTTTTTGAGACTTAATGGATTAAGATGGTTCCAACCCAAGCGACAACAGAAGTTAAAACCAGGAAAACGGCTCCATAGGGAAGAACCATTTTTAAGAGTTTAGAGTCTTCTTTCAAGCCCCCTACAGCCGATAAGGCAATGGCAATGGATTGAGGAGAGAGCATTTTTCCCACTCCAATTCCAATGGCATTTAAACCAACGACCCAATACGGATCCATATTCAAGGCAGCTGCAGCATCGGCTTGAACTTGGCCAAATAAAACGCCTGATGAAGTTCCACTGCCGGTCACAAAGGTTCCAAGACAACCCAACCAAGGCGCAATAATTGGATAAAGGCTACCCATAGCGGCAATGGCAAACTTAGCAATATCACTAATCATACCCGAATAAATCATGATTTTAGCTGCGGCTAAAACCGAAATCATCACCATAATAGAGCCAGACATTTGTTTGAGTGTAGCCACAAAGACGGATTTGAAGGTGGCAAAGCTCGCTTTTTGAACCAGTGCTCCTAAAATGGCGGATAAGAAGATCCAAATTCCAGGCGTATTAATCCAAGTAAAGGTCGTAGCACTTTGATCGTTCACAAAGTAAACCTTCGTGGAGAATTGGGCTAAGAAATCATTAATTGGAGGAACCATTTTTGAAGTTCCAAGCAGGAACACAAAGATAAATAGGAAAGGAGAGGCTGCCACTAAGGCTTCTTTTAAAGTAATGGAATGAGCCGCTTCTTCCTCTTTCTTTTCAAGGTTGGTATTAATTTGGTATTCAGGATTCGGTTTCACAAAACGAGCCATAAGAACTGTACAAGCTAAGGAACAAACCGAACCGATGACAACCGCAAGTTCTGCTCCTAAAGTGTAGGAAACCAAAAGCATGGGCAAAATAAACGAAAGACCCGTTACCAAACAAATGCCCACCATTCCTTTTAATGCTTTTGTTCCTTTCCCTGTCAAAATGACCAGCACAAAGGGCACAATAATGAAGAAAATTGCTGCCTGAATGGATTGCATGGTCGAAAGAGAAATGGTATTAGGATAACCAAGTAAATTGGCCACTGTTACCGTAGGAATACCAATTGATCCCCAAGGTGTCGGAAATCCATTGGCGATCAAACAAACCAGACAGGAAAATAAAGGATCAAAGCCCATGGCTAGAAGCATACCAGCGGGAATCGCAATAGCGGTTCCAAATCCAGCCATTCCTTCCATAAAGCCCCCAAAACACCAAGCGACTAAGAGCACTAAGATGCGCTTATCAGAAGATACGCTGGTGAGTAAGGATTTTATGACATCCATTCCTCCTGTAGCACACACTAAATTGTACGTAAAAACAGCGGCTACAATGACAAGAACGATGGGCCATAAAGCCATAGCGGCGCCCTCTACTGCCGCCATCCCCACTACTGTGGCTGGCGTTTTCCAGTAGAGCAAAGCTTCAATCGCTGCCACGATCGCTGCGGCGATGGCTGCTTTCCAAGCGGGAAGCTTAAACCCCATCATCGCAATGATTAAACAGATGATTGGACAGAGCGCGAGAATAAAACTAAGAAAATTCATAATCACTCTCCATTTCTTTTATTCTTTTACTGAAATTATAAGCTTTGCCCCCCAAAATTTTGCCGTATTGCATAGAAATGATATGAACATCATGGGACCGTAAAAACTTTAAGTGATCCAAAAAAGATCACTCTTTTGGCCTTTCTTTTTTGGAAATAAGGGAGAAAAGAAGATGTCGTGAAGAGAACTATTTTTAGGAATTTTTAAGTTTTTAGGATCTTGTTCTCTTCTTAAAAGACTTCTACAATCAAATTGAGATGGAGTCATAAGAGGTCTGTTCTGTAGTCAGAAAAGAGTCATGCGGCTAGCGCTATCCTGACAGATGAAGAAAAGGATAAACTTCTATGTTTTAACCGGTAAGTCGGTATAATTCATCTACAAGACAAGCACTTCGTTTCACGCCTGTCGATTTTTAGGGGGTGCGGGCGCATGTTCATGGGAGAGTATGTGCACAACATCGACCGCAAGGGGCGGTTGATCATGCCCGCTAAGTTCCGCAGCGAACTTGGCGATCAAATCTTCATTACCCGCGGCTTAGATGGCTGTTTGAATGTCTATCCTCTTGAAGAATGGACTCGCCTTTTTTTGCAATACTCCACATTGCCTTTAACCAATGCAGATGCCCGTATTTTTTTACGGATCTTTATGGCTAAGGCCTGTGAAGTAGAGCCAGATGCCCAAGGACGGATCTTGATTCCAGCCTCTTTAATTAAGGAAGTTGGTCTCGATAAGGAATGCCTTATTATTGGTGTAGCGAACCATTTGGAAATTTGGCCGAAAAAAAAGTGGGATTCTTTACAAGAAGAGATGCTTCAAAGCTATGAGAAAGTCGCCCAGAATATTGGAGCGTTGCTTCACGGAAAAGATCCAAACGGCTGAAGGAAGAAGAATAAGCTTCATCCGCTTTTAAGGGCTGAGGTAATATTTGTGCTTGCGTATTCGCAAGGCCAAACTTGCCTTTCGCCTTTTTTTTCGCTGAAAATTGATTTATAAAATAAATAGAAAAACATTAACAAAAGTGTTTAAATGTTACATACCCATCAGGAAGTG